>CAYQRN010000255.1:0-5384 GCA_964419995.1 uncultured Planctomycetia bacterium | reverse complement strand
CCGCTGCTCGCGGCCATCCGGGACGGCACGGCCCTCGTGGAGGGCGCCGAGGAGCTCGTGCGGGACATCGAGCGCCGTACGGAGCGACGCGATATCCGGCTCGCTTCGGTTCTCGGCGCCGCCGGGATGATCGCCCTCTACGTCGTGATCCGGGCCCTCGCGGTCTCGGCGCGCCGCCTCGTGTTCTGACCCGTCACGGGACGAAGACGAGACGGACCAGCCGGTCGTCCATCGCGACGAGGACCTCCGCGCGGCCGTCCCCGTCGAGGTCCATGACCAGCAGCCCCCGGACGTCGCCCTTCTCCACGTGGTTCGTCACGCGCGCGAGGGTCCCGGCCCCGTCGCCGCTGAAAAGGTCGATGGACGACTCCACGGAGAAGAGGTTGCCCGCGACGATGTCCCGGCGCGCGTCGCCGGTGACGTCGCCGGAGGCAAGGATCCATCCTGAGAGCGTGATCGGATGGCCGGCGGCAAACGTCACGTTCCGGGCGCCCTTCGCTCCGCGGAACACCGTGAGCTGGCAGGACACCTCCGAGCTGATGAGGATCTCGGCGGCGCCGTCGCCGTCGAGATCCGTGATCTCGGCCGCCACGGGTCGGGGTTTCACTTCGGTGTCCTGGCTGGCCGGGATCGTTCCGGCGAGCGCCGGCCTCCCCTTGGCATCTGCGATCCAGAGGGAGAAGTTCGCATCCTCGGCGTGGAGGACCACGAGATCGTCCGCGCCGTCGGCGTTGACGTCGCCCGCGGCCACGGTCACGGCGTCCGCCGGGAGCGCGAGAGCGTCGATCCTGCGGATCTTCCCGTCGCGAATGGCGAAGCGCTCGACGGACCGAGCCTCCCGGGCGAGAAGCACGCAGAGGACGGGCGGCTCCTTCGGCGAGGGCCTGGCCAGCGCCATGGAGGCCGGCTCCTCGGGCAGGGCATGCACGGCCGTTTCGCGAAGGCGCCCGCGGCCGCCGTTCAGAAAGACACGCACCTCGTTCTTACCCTCGCAGAGCGCGACGACGTCGGTGCGACGATCCGCGTTGAGATCGGCGGCGACGAGCAGCGTCGGACCGCCGGGACAGGCCACCGAGGCGACTCTGCCGTAGCCCGCGCCGGGTTCGAAGACGGCGATGCGATCCGCCCCGGCCTCGGCCACGGCCACGAGGGGCGGGATACCCGGTTCGAGGAGCGGGACGGCCTGGCCCGGCTTCGACAGGTCCCGCGCCACCACCGATGCGGTGAAGGTCTGGCCCCGCGCCGGCAACCCGGAAGCGAGGATCAGGATCGTGGCGGCGAGGGACTGGAGGATCGCCCGGGTCCGGGTCATACGGCGCAGTCGAGGAGCCTCGGCCCCTGCTCGTCGAAGACAGCGTAGCGCGCGGGGCGCAGGGCAGCGCCCCCGTGGCGCCCCTGCCGGTCCACGGCGTAGAACTTGAGCTGGAAGTCCGGCTCGCTCTTCTCGTTCAGGAGGTGGCGCGCCGTCGTGAATGCGCGCACTCGGCCGATGACCTCGAGGCAGGCGTCCTTCGGCGCCATGCCGCGCCGCATGTTCTCGACGACGGCGTGCGCTCCGGCCACGAGGATGTTGGCTTCCCCGCGTCCCGTGGAGCCCGCCGAACCGACGGTGTTGTCCGTGTAGAGCCCGGCGCCGATGATCGGGGAGTCGCCGACTCGGCCCGGGATCTTGAACGCGAGGCCGCTCGTGCTCGTGCAACCCGCCAGATCCCCCTTCTCGGTGACGGCGCTCATGTGGACGGTGCCGGTGATCCCGAAATAGCGCCTGACGTCCGGGGGAACATCCTTCGGTTCCCGCCACTTGTCGGACTTCGAATGGCTCTGCCGCCACCAGAGCCAGATCCGGCGGGAGGACTCGGTGAGCAGGTTCTCCTCCCTGAAGCCGCACGCCTTCGCGAAGCGGAGCGCCCCGTCGCCGACGAGAAGGACGTGGTCCGTCTCCTCCATGACGCGCCTGGCGACGCTCGATGGGTTTCGGATGTTCCGGAGCGCGGCCACGGCGCCGGCGAGGTTGCTCGGCCCGTGCATCACGGAGGCATCGAGCTCGACGACGCCCTCTTCGTTCGGGAGGCCTCCGAGGCCCACCGAGTTGTCCTCGGGATCGTCCTCGACGATGTTGATCCCCGCCACGACGGCATCGAGGGGGTCGCCGCCGGACCGGAGCAATTCCATCGCGCGGGTCGTGGACCGGGGATGGGCGTTCTCGCTGCCGACGACGACGGGGTGGATCTTCCGGGGAATCAGGACGGTGGGAGCTTCGGACCGCGCTGCCCGGGCGGCGGCGGGGGCGAGGGCGGCTGCAACGGCGCCACCGACGAAGCGTCGCCGGGACATCCTCTTCGACATGGACACGACCTCCACCGACGGGTGAGCGCAGGTTACCACAGGGGCGCGGTCGCACACGCCCCGAGCCGTCCACCGGCCGGGGGCCGACGACGGCCCTCAGGCACGGCGCCCTCCGGGGCGTCGCCACGACGCCAGGCCACGTCCAAGCGGGCCGGACTCCACGATACAAGTACACATAACCAATTCACCAACAGCAACTTACATCCAACCAACAGAATGCATGTCCCCGGGAGAAAGGTCGCCGGCAAGGCGTCTATGAGATTCCTTGGACGGGGACGCGGAAACGCGCCCCTCACGCCGCGCGACGCGGTGAGTTGATTCGGGTTCTCTGAGCCCTGGAGGTTTTGATCATGTTCAAGTCCAAGTGGATCCTCGGCGGCTTCGCGGCGATGCTTCTCGCGGTGTCGGCGGCCCCGGCCAGTGCGCAGGGTTTCCAGTTCGGCATCGGTTTCTCGAAGCACCGCAGGCACGGTCACTTCGGAATCGGTTTCGGTGTCTCGGGCCACGGCCACGGCCACGGCCACGGCCACGTTGACGTCCACTGCGCCCCCGTGGTGCCGGTCCACGTCCACGGCCCCTGCTGCGGTCAGTGGGTGCCCGCTCATGAGGAAGTCGTGACGGAGCAGGTCTGGCGCGACGGGTTCTGGCAGACGGTGTCGGAGCCGGTCTACGAGACGCGCTTCGACGCCTGCGGACGGCCGTTCCAGGTGTGCGTCGGCCAGGCGACTCGCCAGGTCTTCGTGCCCGGCCGGTTCGAAGCGGTGTCCCGCACCGTCATCGTGCCCGCCCGGTTCGTCCAGACCTGCGGGTTCTGATCGAAACCTCCGCCTCACGGCGGCGCAAGAAAGAGCGGCCGGCCCTTCGGGGCCGGCCGTTTTTTTTTGCCGCGGATGTCGCGCCCGGGGAGGGAATGAGGGAAGTCCCCGTAGCGGCTACGGACGGCGCCTCCGGCGCCGCCGCTTGAGTCGCGCAGGAGCCGCGGCATCTTTCCCGGACCCCGGCAACCCCCCGGGAGCGTCCACGACAGTATTCCGCCAGGCACGAGACGGGATGATCACCGCCGAACGTATCACCAAGTTCTACGGTCAGATACGCGCGCTCACCGACGTGAGTTTTCACATCGCTCGAGGCGAGATCATCGGCCTCGTCGGTCCGAACGGAGCGGGCAAGACGACGACGATGAAGATCCTCACCGGCTACATCGCGCCCACGCGCGGCCGGGTCGCGATCGATGGGATCGACGTCATCGAGGATCGCCTGAGCGCCCAGCGGCGCGTCGGCTATCTGCCGGAGAGCTCGCCTCTTTATGGCGACATGCACGTCCAGGACTACCTCCGGTACATCGCCCGCCTCCGGGACGTTCCGAGGGACCGCCTCCGTACACGTCTCTCCGACGTGGTCGCCCACTGCGGCCTCGGAGACGTTCTGACGAGACCGATCCGCCACCTCTCGAAGGGCTTCCGCCAGCGCGTCGGACTCGCCCAGGCCATGGTCCACGACCCCGACGTCCTCATCCTCGACGAACCCACGTCGGGCCTCGATCCGAACCAGATCTTCGAGATCCGCGATCTCATCCGGCACCTCGGCCGGGAGAAGACCGTGATCCTCTCGACCCACATCCTCTCCGAGGTCGAGGCAACGTGCCACCGGGCGCTCATGATCATCGCGGGGCAGCTCGCTGCGGATCAGCCGATCGGCGGGACGACCCGCGCCGAATCGGTGACGATCCGGATCCTCGGCGACGGCGTCGGCATCGAGGAGCGGCTGCGCAGACTGCCCGTGGTGAAGAGCACGTCCCGCCTGGCCACGGGGGCCGACGGCGCCCGGTTCCGGGTGGAGACGAACGGCACGGACGAGGCTGCGGCGGCCATCGCCGCCGAGATCACCTCCGCCGGGGCGCGGCTCTCCGAGCTCGTCCCCGTGCGCCACTCCCTCGAGGAGATCTTCCGCGAGCGGACGCTCCGGCTCACGGGCCGCGGCGACGCCGCACCGGCGGCCGGCCCGGGGAGCCCGTCATGAACCACGTCGGCACGATCATGTGGAAGGAGTTCCGCGGCTACTTCAGCTCGCCCGTGGCCTACTTCTTCCTTCTCTGTTTCATCGGGGCGAGCCTCACCTGCTTCTTCTACTTCGAGTCGTTCTTCGCGGCCAACCGGGCCGAGATGCGCGGCTTCTTCGAGTGGGCCCCGCGCTTCCTCCTCCTCCTCATCCCCGGCATCACGATGAAGCTCTGGGCCGAGGAGAAGAAGCTCGGAACGCTCGAAATCCTCATGACGCTCCCCGTCCGGCGCCACGAGATGGTGCTCGGGAAGTTCCTCGGCGGCCTCCTCCTCCTCGCCGTGGGCCTCGTCGCGACTCTCGGGGTCCCCGTCACGGTGGCGGCCCTCGGGGACATCGACATGGGCCCGGTGGCTGGAGGCTACTTCGGCACGCTCCTCCTCGGAGCGGCCTACCTCTCCATCGGACTCTTCATGTCGAGCCTCGTCTCGGACCAGTTCATGGCGCTCCTCCTCGCGGGGCTCGCCTGCGTACTCTTCTGGTTCATCGGCACGGAGCCGGTCCTCGAGATCTTCTCCCCGGGACTCCGCAGCCTGTTCCAGTTCGTCGGGTTCGGGAACCGGTTCACGAGCATCAGCCGCGGTGTCGTCGACCTGCGCGACGTGGCCTACTACGTCTCGGTGACCGCGTTCTTCCTCTTCCTCAACGTCGGCACGCTCAACTGGAAGCGCTGGAGCTAGTCGGAGATGATCCTCCGGTACCGCCTCAACGTCATCGCCGGCTTTCTTCTGCTGGCCCTCAACATCGTCTTCCTGAACCTCCTGCTCGGCCGCGCCCCGCGTGTCCGCACCGACCTCACCGAAGGCGGCGTCTACACGCTCACGGACACGACGCGGGAGCTCATCGCGGGGCTCCCCGGGACGCTCAGGATCACGGGCTACTTCTCGCCGGACGACAAGATCGCGCCCAAGGCCCGCCCCTTCCTGCCCGCCATCCGCGACGTGCTCGATGAGTACACGGTCGTCTCCGCCGGCCGGGTC
>CAYQRN010000254.1:0-5441 GCA_964419995.1 uncultured Planctomycetia bacterium | reverse complement strand
GAGCGCTCCTGACCCGGGACGGCGGCGGGGGAATGAGAGGCGCCCGGGCTTCGGAGCCCGGGCGCCGTGTGCGATCCGCGACGCGGAGATGAGGTTTCAGGCGTCTTTGTTGTCGTAAGGGAATGAGATGCGATGAGCTTGCGCGTCCTTCGGATTGGCTCGACCGCGACCGCGAACCGCACATCTGAAGGAGCGTACCCGCGGATCGCCGTCCGTGCGGGAATCTCTCGAAGTGACCTGTTTCTTGAGGGTTCGGCCGCCCTGTGAAATAGTCCACCCCCTCGCGGCGGCCGGCCTCCGGCTGTTCGCGATGCGCCCGGCGGCGTAGCTCAGTCGGTTAGAGCGAGGGCTTCATAAGCTCTAGGTCACTGGTTCGAGTCCAGTCGCCGCTACTTCCCCCCGTGTGCCCGGGCACCGGTTCCACGGTCCGAACCCCCCGGGGAGATGTCTGATGCCCTTCGCGATCTGGGCGTCCGCCTGGGAGACGGTGTCCGTCTGGCTGTACGCCGCGGGCCTGCTCCTCGGCGTCCTGCTCTCGGTGGCGGTCCTCCGCTCGCGGCGCGAGGTCACCGCCAAGTCCGCGTGGATCCTGGCCCTTCTCGGTTTCCCCTTCGTCGCGACGTTCTTCTACCTCATCTTCGGGCAGAAGCGCCTCGAGCGGCGCGTGATCCGCCTGCGCGCCCTGCGCCTCCTCGAGGTGGAAACGGGTCGCCGGAAAGCACCGGAGAAGCCGCCGCGGCCCTGGCGCCGGCGGAGGGACACGGCGAGGGACATGGTCCTCGGCGCCCAGCGGGGGGGCGCGCCGGCGCCCGTCGCCGGCAATCGGTTCCAGCTCCTCTCGGAGGGGCCCCTCGCCTTCGAGGTGGGCCGCGAGGCGATCCGGTCCGCCCGGCACCACATCCACCTCGTCACCTACATCTTCCGGAACGACCCGACGGGCCGGAGCATCCTCGGCCTGCTCGAGGACGCCTGCCGGCGCGGTGTCGAGGTGCGGGTCCTCTACGACGGCATCGGCAACCTCGGAACCCGGGCCGCCTTCTTCCGCCCGATCCGCCGAGCCGGCGGGACGGTCGCTTCGTTCCTGCCCTTCTCGCCCTTCACGACGGGGCTCCGCGTCAATCTCCGGAACCACCGGAAGCTGCTCATCAGCGACGGCGCCACGGCGCTGCTCGGGGGCATGAACATCGGAGACGAGTACGCGACGGGACGCGACTGGCGGGACGTCCACGCCTGCCTGTCCGGGCCTGTCGTTCCGGCGCTCCAGAAGGTCTTCGTCGAGGACTGGCACTTCGCGACCGGGGAGCTCCTCGACCGCGAGGTCTACTTCCGGAAGGTGGAGCCGGCGGGGGACGTCCCCGTCCAGGTCGTCGCGTCAGGCCCCGATCAGGACGACCCCGCCGCCGAAGAGCTCATGTTCGGCGCCCTGGCGGGCGCCCACGACACGGTGGACATCGTGACGCCTTACCTGGTGCCCACCGAGGCCCTCGCCCGGGCCCTGACGTCCTCGGCGCGCCGGGGGCGCCGGATCCGCGTGCTCATCCCCGAGAAGGTCGATCACCGCCTCGTACGCTGGGCGACGGATGCCTACCTGCCCGGGCTCATCGACGCGGGCGTGTGCATCTGGCGCCATCCCTCCATGGTCCACGGCAAGCTCGTCATCGTGGACGGACGCTGGGCCACGCTCGGGAGCACCAACCTCGACATGAGGAGCCTCCGGCTCAATTTCGAGCTCAACGTCGCCCTGCCGCATACCCCCGTGGCGGAGGAACTGACGCGGTACTTCGAGGGCGAGATCGCAGCCTCGCGCCGCCTCACGAAGGATGACCTCCGGGCCTCGTTCCCGCTTCGGTACGTCCGGGCCACCGCCCAGCTCCTCGCGCCGGTCCTCTGAGGAGGACTTCCGTCCGGGCGGCGATAGAATGCCGGCGGCCGCCCGCGGGGGGCCGGAACCCGGAGGAACAGCATCGTGAAGACGCGAGGATTCCTGACGCTGGCCGTCCTGCCGATTCTCCTGGCGACCCTCTCCTGCGGGATCTTCGGCGACGAGGAACACGGGCCGGGCGCGGGCGCCGGCAGCGCGGCGATACGATTCACGCATGTCGTGTCCACGGAGGCGGCCTACTACAGGGAGAGCCCGGCCCAGGGGCGCCCCTTCGACGGATCGCTCTATCCCGGCACGAAAGTCGTGCTGCTGCGGGATGCCGGCAGCTATGCCCTTGTGCGCACCGAATCCGGGGCCGATGTCTTCGTCGCCGCGGACACGCTCCGCGAGTTGTCACGCTGAAGCGCGCAGATTCCGGAACTCCGGCCGGAAATCCCTCTGCCCGTTGTTGTGCCCGTGGTATAGTCGCACCACATGAAGGGTCCGTATCGCGGACCGTCCGATCCGAGAGCTGGTGGTTCGAGCGACGATAGAGTGCTCTGCGCGCCCGACCGGGGCGCCGATCCCGCCGGGGATCCATCGCGACCCGGCGGCGTCCTGGCAGGGACTCCATGGTGGCTGGACGACAGGATCGGCGCGGCGACGCAGCGGATGCCGCCGGCCGGCCGGCCATCGGTGGATCAGGAGTCCTCGTTCGACTCCTCACCGGCGGGGCACGGTTCCGGTGTCCTGAGCTGAGATTCTCCGGGCGGTGATTCCCGAAGCGCGGTCTGCCTCATGTGCGGATCGGCCCCGCAAGAGGGGTCGGGGTCCGTTCATGGCGGTCGTCAACCGGCGGAAGGAACCCCCGACCCGGGACGATGGCCCGGGACGACGACAGCGTCCCGCCATGGGCGGGAGGATGGATCGATGAAGCTCGAAGCTTCCGGTACGAATGGCGCCGCCCCCTGCGCGGCAGCAGAAGAATCGTCGGATCCCGCGGTTCCCCCAAGTTTCACGGCCTCGCCCCCGGGACCGGATCTCCGGGCGGGCGGGGCCGTCGACGGCGGCGAGGATTCCCTCGCCTTCCTCCGCGCGTTCGTGCCGCGCCGTATTCTCGAAGGTGCGGCGGCTGCCCGGTCCAGGGCGGGGCGCCTCCGGTTCTACGCCGGCGTTCCCGACGCGGAGTGGTACGACTGGCGCTGGCAGTTCAGGAACCGCATCACGAGCCTCGAGGAGCTGTGGACGAAGCTCCCCTTCCCGACCTCGGAGTGGGAGGCTCGCCGGACCGTGCTGCGCGACTTCCGCATGGGGATCACCCCCTACTACCTGTCGCTTGTCGATCCGGATGCCACGGACGATCCCGTCGCGAGGCAGGTCGTTCCGCTCGTGGAGGAGTTCGAACATCGCGCCGTGGGCGATGAGGATCCTCTCGGGGAGGAGGTCTTCTCGCCCGTTCCGGGCATCACTCACCGCTATCCGGACCGCGCCCTCATGGTCGTCACGAACTCCTGCGCGATCTACTGCCGCTACTGCACGCGCAAACGCATCATGTACGAGGATGCCGTCCCCGAGATGCAGCTCTCGGCGATGATCGACTACATCGCCGGGACGCCGTCGATCCGCGACGTCATCGTGTCGGGCGGCGATCCGCTCACCTTTGCCACGGAGAAGCTCGACAACATCCTCGGGCGCCTCCGGGCCATCCCTCACGTGGAGATCATCCGCATCGGGAGCCGGGTTCCCCTGGCGCTTCCCATGCGCATCACCGATGAGCTCTGCCGGATGCTCGAGCGACACCATCCGCTCTGGATCAACGTCCACTTCAACCACGCGGCGGAGATCACGCCTGACGCGGCGCGGGCCTGCGACCGGCTGATCCGGGCCGGCATCCCTCTCAACAACCAGGCCGTGCTCCTCCGGGGCGTGAACGACTCCGTGGAGACCCAGCGCGACCTCGTCCACGCCCTCATGTCGATCCGCGTCCGGCCCTACTACCTCTACAACTGCGACAGCGTCCGGGGTTCCGAGCACATGCGGACCTCCGTTGCTCGCGGGCTCGAGATCATGGAGGGACTGCGCGGCCACACGAGCGGCCTCGCCATCCCGCAGTTCGTCGTGGACGCACCGGGCGGCGGCGGCAAGGTGCCCGTGTCGCCCCAGTACGTTCTCGCCTACGACAACGGCAAGGCGGTGCTCCGGAACTTCCAGGGGCGCCTCTTCGAGATCTACGATCCCGTCCGGACGGGAGAGTCGCCCCGCTTCCTGCCGGCGGCGCGGATCGAGAACGTGCTCCGCCCCGAGACCGTCATCCGCCACGGGTACGTCCGCCCTGCGGCCCCCGGGAACGGCCACGGCGTCGAAACGGCCGCGGCCATGGAGTCCGAGAATGGCGATCGGAGTCACGGGAACGGTCGCGGATCCCACGCCGGCTCCGAACGGACCGCCCGCGGAGCGACGCTCGGAGGAGGGCGCGGGAGCCGGACGCCGCGGTCCGGCCGGACCGCCGATGACGCTGCCGGGAAGCCGGTCGTCGGCAAGAGCACCTGGGCCCGGCGGGGACGACGCTTGTGACGGGATCCGGCCCCCCCCTCGGGGGCCGGGTTTCCGACTCCGGAGGATCTCCATGGACGTCGGCATCGCTTTCGATCTCAGATCCGATTTCGTTCACGCCCCGGGAGGACCGCCCGACCGCCTCGAGGAGTACGACTCGGAGTCCACCGTCGCGGCCATCGCGCGGGCGCTCGAACGCAACGGTCATCGGGCCCGCCCCATCGGCGGCCGCCGCCGGTTCCTCCAGGCCGTGCAGACCGCGCGACCGGATATCGTCTTCAACATCGCGGAGGGATTCGGGACGCGGAGCCGGGAGGCCCACGTGCCGGCCGTGTGCGAGATGCTCGGCATCCCCTTCACTCACAGCGATCCCCTCACCCTCGCCCTCACCCTCGACAAGCCGCTCGCCAAGCGCGTCGTCGCGTCCCACGGCATCGCGACGCCCGCCTTCGCGGTCATCGACCGTCCCGAAGAGGCCCGTCGGATCGACCTGCCTTTCCCGCTCTTCGCCAAGCCGGCCGCAGAGGGATCGAGCATGGGCGTGAGACGGTCGTCGCGGTGTGCGAACCACGACGAGCTCGTCCGGGAGGTCGAACGGCTCAGGCTCGACTACGGGCAGCCCGTGCTCGTCGAGACTTTCCTGCCGGGGGTCGAGCTCACGGTCGGCGTCATCGGGAACGACCCCCCCCGGATCCTCGGCGTCATGGAGGTCGAACCCCGGAACTGCCCGCCGGAGGAGTTCATCTACGGCCTCGAAAGCAAGCGCAACTACGCGGAGGAAGTCCTCTATCACGTGCCACCGCGGAGCCTCGACGCGGGGGCCGTGGCCGCCGTCGAGACCCTGGCGCTCCGGGCCTACCGGGCGCTGGGCTGTCGCGACATCGCCCGCGTGGACGTCCGCCTCGACGCGGAGGGCCGGCCCCACTTCCTCGAGGTGAATCCGCTGCCTGGGCTCTCGCCGGAGACGGGCGACATCGTGATCCTCGCCGGGCGCATGGGCATCAGCTACGACCGCCTCATCGGCATG
>CAYQRN010000253.1:0-5460 GCA_964419995.1 uncultured Planctomycetia bacterium | reverse complement strand
CGGAGGGCCAGTCGCTCGACGCGGGCGCGGAGATCCCGGGCCCGCACGCCCAGTGCGCCGCGGAGCCGCGTGGCCGTGTCGTCGAGCCGGAGCCCCGCTTCCCGCAGGCGGTCAGGAATCCTGCGGATGGCATAGGAGCCCGCGAGGGCGTCCAGGCGACCCCGCGCCGCGCCGCCCGCTGCGCGGATCGCGCCGGCGGCGCGGCGCCGGAGATCGAGGAGCCGGTCCTCCACCTCCGCGAGCACGGGCACGGCCATGCCCGCGGCGGCGCTCGGCGTGGCGGCACGGGCGTCGGCGGCGAGATCGGTGAGCGTCACGTCGATCTCGTGGCCGACGGCGGAGATCACGGGAATCGGGGAGGCCGCAACGGCCCGCACCACGATCTCCTCGTTGAAGGTCTGGAGGTCCTCGGCGCTGCCGCCGCCCCGGCCCACGATGAGGACGTCTGCACGGACGTGTCGCACGACGCTCTCGAGGGCGCGGACGACCTCCTCCGCCGCACCCTCGCCCTGGACCCGCGCCGGAGCCAGGACGATGCGGACGCGGGGGTGGCGGCGTGACGCGACCTCGATGATGTCCCTCACGGCCGCGCCCGTCGGCGACGTGACGAGCGCCAGCACGGCGGGCAGGAACGGGAGCTTCTTCTTCCGGGCGGGATCGAAGAGTCCCTCGGCCTCGAGCTTCGCCCGGAGCCTGCGGAGCCGGAGCTCGAGGGCGCCGAGGCCCGCCGGAACGAGCCGCCGCACGACGATCTGCCAGCGCCCGCCGGGTTCCCAGATCGTGGGCTGGCCGAACGCGAGGACCTTGAGACCCTCCGCCGGCTCGAAGGCGAGGCGGGACGCCTCGGACCGCCACATGGCGGCATCGACGCGCGCGGACGCATCCTTGAGCGCGAAGTAGAGGTGACCGGAGGCGTGACGGGTGGGGCGCGAGATCTCCCCCTCCACCCAGACGGGCCCGAGGGATCCCTCCACCGTGCGCCGCGCGAGCCGGTTGAGCTCGGCGACCGTGATGGGCGCCTCGGCCCCGGGCAGGGGCGGCAGCTCCGCCCGGGCCTCCGTCATGAGGTGGACTTCACGAAGACCCAGCCGTGACGAATCCACTCGGCGGAAGAGGCTCCGAGGATCGGCAGCCGGTAGCGGTTGTCGTAGAAGGGACTCTTCTTGCCGCCGCCCGCGGCGCCCGTGATGTGGAACAGGATCTCGCCCTCCTCGAACTCGATCTCGAGAAGCTCGCCGACCGGAGGCAGGACGAAACGGCATCGCGCGGCGGTGATCGTCTTCGTCGGTCTCCCGTCCGTGCCGAAGACCACGAGATTCACGTCCGTGAGGCAGTCGGCGCCGATCCCCCCGGCCCGGTTGAGGACGTAGCGGTTGCTCGTCCGCTGCCGCGCGAGAAGGTCGTTCACCTCGACGACGATCCGCTCGAGGCTCGGCGCCGGCCCGTAAGGAGACAGGACGGCGGGAGGCACGGCGGGGGCCGTCTCGGGCGCAGGATGCGACTCCGGCGAGCGCGCCGTCTCCGCGGCGGGTTCCACGGCCTCCGGACCCGTCGCTGACACGGGCCGCTCCCCGGGGTCGCGGCTTCCGGCCCGGGCCGCCGCCTGCCGGGCCTCCGCCTCCGCCTCCGCCAGGGAAAGCGCGAGGGCCCTGGCACGCTCGTACTCCGCGCGGAGCCCGGCGGACTTCTCTTCGAGCTCCCGCGAGAGCTCGCCACGGGCCGCTTCGGCTGCCGCGAGGCGGGCGGCAAGAACGTCCCTCTCGGACTCGACGGCGGCGCGGCGCGTCTCCGCCTCCCGGAGCCGGATCTCCGCCCTCGCGCGCTCCTCGCGTTCCGCCACCGCGGCCGCTTCCGTCCTCCGGGCGGCGTCCCGCGCGGCCTCCGTCTCGCGGCGGGCCTCGGTCTCGAGGCCGCTGAGCCGGCCGCTCAGATCCGTCACAAGACCGGCGACCCGGTTCTCGACGTCCGCCGCGCGGTCGTCGCCGGTCCCGAAGAGGCGCCCGCGGAGCGGCCCTGCGACGAGGAAGACGGCGCCGCCCGCGAGCAGCAGGAGGATCCACGTCACGGGACGCCGGAGCACCGGGGCCGGCCGGCGGGCCTCCCGGGATTCGAGGCGTCGGACGAGGTTCTGCTGGACGTCGCGGAGGTCCCGGAAGGTCTCGTTGAGCACCTTCGTCGAGTTGAGGACGAGCTCGGAGCGCCGGTCGTCGCGGAGAGCCGTCTCGATCCTCACCTGGTGCTCGTGCACGGACCGGAGAAGCTCCGCCTGGAGCTTGAATGCCGAGGCCAGGTCCCTGAGGGGACCGGCGAGGGTCCGGGCCACCTCCGGTTCCACGACGCCGCGGCGGATCTCCATGAGCATGCGGGCGGCGTCGCCGCCCGATCGCCCGGCGCTCTCCTCCCCGGAGAGGACCACGGGCTCCGCTTCGGACTCGGGCGCGGCATCGGCCCGCTTCCTCCGCCGAAACGAGTCGCCGGCGGCGCCGGAGGACGTGGCATCGCGATCCATGGGATCCATGGGATCCATGCTCCGCGGGACCGGCGGCGCTGTCAACCGTCTCGCCGGGACTCCGGCGCAGCGGTCTTCGAGAGCCGCGAGAGATCGAGGGAGGGCGCCGCGTCGAAGTCGAGGACGGTACCCGTGGGGACGTCGCTCCGCTCCATGTCGTGCCACTGTCCTTCGAGCCGCAGCGACGCCGCCGTTCCCCGGCGCACCGGCGGGAGAGGGCTCGGCACGACGAGGATCGCATGGGCGAGACTGCGGCCGGTCATGCGGATCGGACCCTGGCGGCCGAAGGCATTGAGCAGGACGGAACGGCCCCGCCGCGGGTGATCCGCCGGTGCGCCGGCCTCCGCGAGCGTCAGACAAGGCACACGGCGGGGCGGCGCGGCGCCATCCTCCGCGGGCACATCGAAGCGCACGGCGACGCCGTCGCCACCCACGGCGACCACGCGATCGTCCGGAGATCCGTTGAGGATGGTGAGGAGCCAGATCCAGCGGGGCCCTTCGGGGAGTCCGAAGGCGTCGCTGGCGTGGCGGGCCACCGCCTCCGGATCGCCATCGGAAGAGAGGGGCCGCAGGACGAAGCCGAGGTCTCCCGCCGCGCTCAGCGTGAAGACGGTCACGGGCCGGGCGGCACCGGCGACCTCCACCGGCGGACCGTACTCGGGTCCCGGGGCACGGCGCAGCGCGTGGACGACGAATCCGAGGGCCAGGCCGGCGACGGCGAGACCGAAAAACAGGAAGATGCGGTTCACGTCGTCACGAACGAGCCGGACGAGGCCGCGCCCGCGGCCGGAACCGCCATCTCCGGGATCAGCTCCAGGACTTCGCCTTCTTTCCGGTGTCGTTCCACCACTTCTGCCAGTTGAAGGCGCCGCTCAGGCTCTGCGCCGTGAGAGCCTTGAGCGATCCTTCGAAGGCGTTCTGCGTCGCCTTGAGCTTCTCCCGCGCCGTCGTGTCGCGGGGGTCCTTGTTCACCTTGCTCTCGATGGGCGCGTAGATCTTCAGGATCTCCTCGACGATCTGCTTCTTCGCGTCGATCTTCGCGTCCTTGTAGTGAGAGAGCGCCTCGGCAGCGCCGGCGATGATGAGGTTGTCCTTGTCCTTGAGCAGCTTGAGGAGCGGCTCGAGCGCGACGGCCTGGTGGAGCCTCCCGAGCCCGCGGATCAGAGATTCGCGCACCGGAGGATCGTCCTTCACGGGCTTGCGGTCGATCTCCGCGAGGAGGATCTTCGCCGCGCCCTCCGATTCCGTCGCGACGAGGGCCTCGAGTGTCGTCTCCCGGACGCTCGGGTTCCGGCTCTGGACGGCCTGGCGGAGAAGCTTCAGGATCTCGGGGACCTGCTTCTCGCTGGCTGCCTTGAACTTCTCGCCGAGCTTCTTCGCGAAGGCGGCGATGTCCACGTCGGATTTCTCGGCGAGACCCTGGCGGAGCCCGGCGATGGCCTCATCGATGGCTGTGGCATCGGCGGCGGCATCCTGGGCCGGCAGCGCCGGCTGCAGGGCGAAGAAGAGCACCGCGATGCCCGGTAGGACGAAGATGGACCGCATGGGACTCCCTCGGATGGCACTCCGATCCTCGATGTCCGCGCGGGGCCGAGTCTAACAGGGGCACCACGCGCCGGACCGGAACGGACTCCCCCTATCTACGCATCAGATGGCGCGGTCTTGGCCCGGCGGAGCTCCAGCCGCGAGAACTCGCCGTAACCCATTTGCAGCGAGCTTGTTATATCCCCTGGAGCAGCGATGACTTCTCGAGATTCCACCGCTGCCACGGGGCGCACGCCGCGCACGGAGCCAGTGATGAAGATCTCGTCGGCCTTCTCGAGCTCGGAGAGGCCGAAGATCCGCTCCTCCACGGGGACGCCGAGTCCGGAGGCGACCTCGAGGATCAGTTCCCGCGTGACCCCGGGGAGGATCGGCAGGTGGAGAGGCGGTGTGACCACGCAGCCGTCCCGGACGAGGAACACGGAGCTTCGGGTTCCCTCGAGGATCGTCCCGTCGGGGAGGGCGAAGAGGACCTCCGCGAGGCCGCGAGCCATGCCCTCGGCAAGAGCAAGCCGGGACTGGAGGTAGTTGAGCGTCTTGTGCTCGGCGAGAGTGCGCGGGCCGCGGAAGCAGGGGGCGGCGAGTCCGATCCGGACGGGAACGGGAGGATCCGGCGCCGCGGGAGGAGGCGCCACGGAAAGAACGGCGAGGGACGCGTCGTCATCGAGGAGCAGGAGCTGGAGCCGCGCCGCGGCATCCTGAAGCCCTGCCTGCGCGAGGAGTTCCCGGATGCCTCCCCGGACAGCGGCCTCCGTGTGCGTCCAGGGGATGCCGAGGGCCCGCGCCGATCCCGCAAGCCGCCGGAGATGCCGGTCGAGGAACATCGGATGTCCGCTGCGGCACGCGATGGTCGTGAAGAGGCCGTGGCCGTGCGCGAGAGCGGGAGCCGAAGGCGGAAGTGAGATCCGGTCCCCCGCGACGACGCGACCGTCCACCCAGAGATGCCCGCTCATCGAGGCAGCCCGAGTCCGAGGGGGCGGGCGATGGAACCGGCCTTGGCGAGGGTCTCCTCGTATTCGGCCTCCGGATCCGAGAGGAGCGTGACGCCTCCCCCCGCGTGGAAGAGGATGCCGCCGTCCTGGAGGACGGCGGTGCGGATGGCCACGGCCAGGTCCGCACGGCCGTCGAAGGAGAAGTACCCCACGGCACCCGTGTAGGGGCCCCGCCGCACGTCCTCGAGCGCGTCGATGATCTCCATCGCGCGGATCTTCGGCGCCCCCGTCACGGACCCGCCGGGGAACAGGGCGGCCAGAGCGTCGACGGCATCGCAGCCCGACCCGAGACGCGCCTCGACCCTGCCGGCGAGGTGGTGCACGGCGGGATGGGACTCGAGGGCAGCGGCATCGAGGACACGCACGCTGCCGGGGACGCTCACCCGGGCGACGTCGTTCCGCTCCACGTCCACGATC
>CAYQRN010000252.1:0-5542 GCA_964419995.1 uncultured Planctomycetia bacterium | reverse complement strand
CGGGGCCCGGTCCGGCTACTTCGACTTGCTCGGGGACTTCTTCGCCGCCTTCTTCGCCGGCTTGCCGCATCCCGAGGACTTGCCGGTGCTCTTGCCGCTGTTGCACTTGGCCATGGTTCTCTCTTTCCTTCGACGGACAGGGCCACGCCGGACCCGACCGGCGCGCCGCCCATCTCGGGTGCGATGGTACTCGCGCCCGTGGAGACGTGCAATCGGGAGCGGCGGGAATCGCGCGGATTCCGCTCCTCGACGAGCGGAGTCTCGGGCGTTCTGCGGGCTTCGTCAGACCTGCCAGTGGTACCAGCGGCGGGACCGGAAGCCGAGGTTCCTGAGGATCGAGCGGCGGGACGTGCCGCGCTCGCCGCCGAAGAGGCGGTGGAAAGCGTCGTTTTCGGGAAGATGATCCGGGTTGCGCTCAGAGTGGCGGAAGTGGGCCGTGACGAAGAGGTGGCCCCTCGGAGCGAGGAGCCGGCGGTACCGATCCGCGTGCCGGACGGGATTCTCGAGGTGCTCGAGGACGTCGATGGAGAGGATGAGGGCGAAGCGCGCTGTCGCCGACGACCAGAAGTCCTGCGGCGTGAGGGGCGTCACGAGGTGCGCGCAGCCGAAGTTCCGCCAGCGGAACCGGGCGAAATCGGAGCAGACGCCGGGGAAGTCGACGTAGGTCGCCGGGATGCCGTTGGCGGCGAAGAGGAGCGTCGTGTCGCCGATGCCTCCGCCGCAGTCGAGGACCGGCGTGCTCCCCGCCAGGGCCGTCCGGAGGGCCTCGTCGTGGATCGCGTGCTTCTCGACGTCGGTCCGGTGCCATTCGGCGTACTTGAGGAGATCGAGATCGCCGAGGGAGGCGTAGAGCCGGTTCCGGTCGGCTTCGGATCGCGGGGCGGCCTCGATCCACCGCCGGTTCCGCTCCTCCCGGGAGGCCGCTGTCCTCCGAGCGACCTCGGCCTCCGGGATGCCGAGGAACTCCGCCAGGTGGGCCGGGAGGGCGGCGGCGATATCGGCGTAGCGGAATCTCGGGGCGGGTCGTCGGCTCATGGCGTCACCAGAAGATCCGTCGGCGCGAAGCCGGACCGAAGAGGGCGTCATCGAAGCGACGGATGTCCGCCGCGGGGAGGGGGAGGCCGGCCAGCTCCCGCATGAGCCGCCGCCGGAAGCTCCGGAGCGCCCGGGGCGCGGTTGTCTCCGGGCGGGCGAGAACGTCGAAGGGATCGAGAGCGAGGCGGGGCGGCGCCGCGCCGATGAGCCTTACCGCCGGAAGGACGGGGCCAACGGGGAGGAGCCCGGCGGTGAGGGTGCGGCGGAGGATGTCCTCGAGGGCTGCGAGGAGGGCCGGATGGCCGGGGGCAGCGGCGAGGGCATCCCGGAGAGGCGGGCCCGGGGGGATCCCGCGGTGAACGAGGACCGCACCGGCCCCGGAGAGGAGGAACGCCACGGGCGCCGGAGCCTGCACGCCGAAGGCCCGGAGATCCCGCAGCGTCACCCACTCGCGGACGACCGTGTCCCTGTCTGCCCGGCGGAGCGCGAAGGGCCCGCGGCGCCCCGGGGCCGCCGCGAGAAGAGCCTCAGCGGAGCCGATCCCTTCGGCCTCGAGTGCCGCGGCCTCGGCCACGATGGCTCTGAAATCGCCACCCGGAAGCCTCGCCGTCCGGAAGTCGGTGGCCGGAGGCGGAGCCAGGTGGATCCGGTACCGCCTCTTGCGCAGGAGCGGGCGCGCGTAGCCGGCGACCCGGCTCAGGATCCTGCGGAGGGGGAGCTGGATCGGCAGGGTGGCGAGGCAGGTGCGGAGAGCGCGGAGTCTCTCTGTTCGCGAGGCGAGAGCCCGCGGCGTCGAGGCGTCGAGGGCGGCCAGGTCGCGAAGGCGCGCCGCCGTACGCGGAGCCCGTCGGATCCGGGCTGCCGCCAGGTCGAGGAACCCGACGGCCATGTCTTCGCCGGACCGTTCCGCGATCCAGACATGCTTGAACTGGAGCCCGCCGAAGCCGAGGCCGCGGCCGTGGGCGTGGGCGATGGCCCTGCCGATGGCCTCGGGAAGGGCCTTCCTGGCGTTGCGGGAAAGCCGGGGATCCGCGAGGACGTCCGCGGCGGGGC
The DNA here is from genome assembly GCA_964419995.1 of uncultured Planctomycetia bacterium. Taxonomy (GTDB): domain Bacteria; phylum Planctomycetota; family CAYQRN01; genus CAYQRN01. The sequence continues at coordinate 3,454 of CAYQRN010000252.1, read as the reverse complement.
GCCCCGGGAGCTCTTCGGTAACGAGGATGGAGGCCGTCCTTCCCCGGAGTTTCGCGCCGCCGGCAAGGAGCACCGGATTCGGCGCCCGGATGCCGGCGCGGGCGCAGAAGACGAGTACGTCCCACTCGTGGGGCAGCGCCGGGGCTCCGGATCCTGCGAGGCGTCCGAGCGCCGCGCCGAGGGGGCCGGCGTGGCGCATGGTCTTCACGAAGAGGCGGCGGCCATCCATGTCCACGACGGCGATCTCCCGCCGGCTGCCCTCGGAGAGGATGACCGCCCGCCGGCGCCAGTCCGGCTCCACATCCTCGAATCCGAGGGCGGAGATCAGGTCGCGGCACTCGGGGTTCCGGCGGGTGATGCGGAGGGGGGGCATGGCAGGCGCAGAGTCTATCGCGCCGGCCGGCAGCGCGGGGCGCCGCCGATCACTTCGACGGCGGGATGCGGACGTCGTTTCGGCGCCGGGCCGGCGTGACGTCGAGGCGCTCGAGCTTGCCGCCGCGCCACGTCACCTCCACGACCGTGCGCTTCGGCGCATTCAGGCGGAAACTCACGTCCCACGCGGCCGGCCACGCCGGGAGGAGGCGGATCTCGTCGCCCTGTGCCTGGAGAAGCATGAGCTGGACCGTGGACATGAGATTGCTCCCGTGGTCCTGGTCCGGGAGCCAGTCGTAGTTCGGCCCCCAGATGGCGGGAAAGCGGTGTGCTCGGTGGCTGTTCCTCGCCTTCGCCGCCACGTTGCGGCCGGCCTCGTCCGCAAGCCCGAGGAGCGCCGCGAACTGGCCGTCCTGCGGCCAGCCGTCCGTGAGGCGGTCGTGCCGGCGGTTCCAGGCCTCGCGGGCGGCGTCGAGGAGGGGGCTGCCGGGAACGGCGAGGCGGAAGGGGAACACGGCATAGAGCTCGGGCGTCTCGATATTGGAACGGCGGGGGTCGAAGCTCGCGGCCGGCATGAGGCAGGGCCGGCCTTCCACGGTGCGGGTGGGCAGTGGGGGCAGCGACGCACGCATCCGCTCGAGAAGCGCCCGGCGCGATCCGTCTGCAGCCGCGTCCGGGATCTCGAGCAGGCGGCGGGTGATGTCGTGGAGTCCTGCCACCACGGGCATGTCGTCGATGACGCCGGTCCAGTAGGTCTCGATGGCCTGGGTCGGCGTGATCCGGAGCCGGCCGCTCGCGTCCCGGGCGAACCTCGTGTCGAAGTAGCGGAGGACGGCGTCGGCCATGGGAAGGACGTGATCGCGGAGGAATTCCGCGTCGGGGGCATGGTCGAAGCGGTCGAGCATGAGGGCCACGAGCTCGGGACCCTGGTTCCAGGCATGGCGCCACCAGGGGCACTGGACATCGTCCGGCGTGCGCCCGCGGCGGTCCCATCCGTAGTCGCCGTTCCCGTGGGTCCCGAAGATCGTCATCGTCTCCGGAAACCATGCGCCCTCGACGCCGTGCCAGAGGCGCGTCCGCGCCACGGCGAGGGGCAGGGCCGTCTCGTAGAGATGGAAGAGGGGGTCCATCATCTCGAGGTCCCCCGAAGCGGGCATGGGGTGGTAGGGAAGGCGCGTGTTCTGCCACCAGTAGCAGTCGCCCCAGCGGCGCCAGTCGGGGTCGAGGGATGGTCCGCCGGAGACGGCGGGCTCCACGGTGAAGATGGATCCGTTGAACTTGATGGGGAAGGGACCGCGGCCGCCGCAGGCCTGGACCCAGCGCTGGAGGAGATAGCCCCGCGTCACGGGCGAGAGCCCGGGCGGAGCCACGGGCGGCGAAGCGGCCACGAGTCGGCCATCGTGGTGGAGCCTGAGGACGCCGTCCCTCGGATCCCACGTGGCGGCGATGTGGGTCCGCAGCCCTGGCCGCAGGCGATCCCGGGCGAGAATCTCCTCTCCGCCGACGATGAACCTGAGGGCACCACCGGGCTGCAGATCGAGGAGGAACCCGTCACGGCCCCCGGGCGTGATCCGGTCGATGAGGCGGGCGGCGCCGAGTCCGGGGTCGGGTCGGACCAGCGCCTCGAGGGTGAAACCGGCGGCGAGATCGTCGTCGATGTCGGACGAGGGCGCGGCAGCCGGGTCGAACCGTCCCGGCGACCAGGTTCCGGCCACATCCGTCGAAAGAGGCGGGCGTGGCGATCCCTCCGCCGCCGCGAGTTCGGCGATCTCCGCGGGTCGGAGCGCCCGCCGGAAGATGCTCGCGCGAAGGATCTCCCCTGCGAAGACGTTTTCGCCGCGCTGGTCGGTCCCGATGCGCAGCGGATGGGATGACCGGGGTGGCGGCGGCGCGCCGTCGCCCTCGATGAACACCCATGATCGCGCCCAGAACGCCTGCCACCAGGCGGATGTCGCCCTCCGCGCGTCCGCCGCGGAGAGCGCCGAACGGTCAAGGGTCCGGAGCTGCTCCCGCCAGGCCGCCGCGGAGGGCGCGAGGGTGCTCAGGGTCGTCGCACGGAGCGAGAATGTCGTGACGGGCGCCGTGGAGGAGAGGGTTCGCGGCCCCGCGGCCACGAGCCCACGGCCGGAGATCCGGCCGCCAAAGGTGCGGTGGAGAAGGGGGTCCGCGACGAACGTCGCGGCCTTGGCGAGTCCCTGATGTGCGAGCGTGAGCGGGACCACGGAGGCTTCGTTCCGGTGCCACCACAGGACCGCGTCTGTCTCGTCGTCCGCCACGAGATCCGCGGACTCGACGGCTTCTACCTCCGGCGGCGCGTCCCGCATCGTCCAGCTCGACTCCAGCTCGCGGCCCCGGAGGACGCGACGTTTCGTGCGCCAGATGTCGAGGGATGCGCGGACGTTCCGGGGAAGCCCGCTCGACGCTTCGATGTGGAGGACAGGGCGGTCGGGATCGAAGAAGATCCAAAGATGCAGGACCTCGGCGCCCCCTCCCGCGGCAATCTCGATGCGGCCGTGGCGGAGCCGCAGCCGTTGGATCACCGGCTCGCCCTTCCCGAAGGGGTTCGGTTCGAAGGACACCCGGAGACGTCCGAGCTTGAGGAGGCGGCAGGTCTCGCTCCAGGCGTCCGTTCTCGAGAGGAGGATGCAGAGATCGCCGCCCTCCTCGACCCAGACGTTCGCGCCCGCGACACCGTTCCCGATGGGAATCGCCCCGGCGGCGCTGGTCGATGCGCCGTTCAGGACGACATCGTAGTCATCGAGTCGCGACGGGGTGCCGCGCGACTCCGCGGACTCGCGGCTCTCCTGGGCCGAGACCCGACTTCCGAAGGCCATCGTGAGGAGGAGTGCGATGATGCGTCGTCGTTCCACCGTGAGGCTCATCGTGGTCGCTCGGAGGGTTGCCGGCGCCCGGCGTCCGGGATGCGTCCGGAACATTCAACGCGAAGGGACCCGCCGCCCGCAAGGGAGGATCCGGCATTCTCCGGCGCCCGCCTCGCGCCTCGGCTCGACCTCGGGGGCGATCCGAGCGCCTACCATCCGAGCTGGATGTGGACGCCGTTGGTGAGGTCGGCGCCGAGGGG
>CAYQRN010000251.1:0-5573 GCA_964419995.1 uncultured Planctomycetia bacterium | reverse complement strand
ACCGGACCGGAATCCGCGTCCGACGGCCAGGTCTCCGGAAGAGCAAAGGAGTTTGAGGACGTGGACATCACCTTCTCGGTCGGTGCGTCGCTCATGACCGCGGACCCCGGATTCGAAGCGCCTCCCGCGGACATCGACGCCGCCGCCATGGACGCATCGGCCGCGGCGCTCCCGGAGGAGGCCGCATCCGCACTCATCGAGATCGAGCAGGGCCTCTTCGACGCCAGCCCCTCCGACAGCCTCGCGTTCGAGGCCGGGCGACCGCCCCGCCGCGCCGACAGCGACGAGGGAGAGGAGGAGGAGGAGGAGGAGGACTTCGAGCCCGACGAGGAAGAGGACGACGAAGACGAGGATGACGAGGACGACATCGACTGGATGGAGGAGGACGAGGAGGACGAAGACGACGTCGAGGAGGACGAGGAGGAGGACGAGGAGGAGGACGAGGAGGAGGAACTCCGCCCCGCCATCGACGATCGCGCCGCCGCATCCGCCGGGCCCGCCGCTCCGCGCCCGTCCCTCGAAGCCTACGCGGCGGCCGCCGAAGAGACGGCCGGGGCCCCCGACATCAGCCCGCGCCGCATCTTCCGGAGCCCCTCCCGGGAACCGGACTGGGCGGTGTGGGACGACGCCCGTCCGGCGCCGGCTGCAAGGACAGGGCCCGCGGAAGGCCCCGCGCCCGCGGCCGGGTTCGAGGAGGCGGTCGAGATCGTCCTCGGAGAGGGCGTCTGCTCCGCCTCCCTTCTCATGCGGACCCTCGGCCTCACGCACGCACGCGCCCAGGCCATCATCGACCGCATGGAGATCGAAGGTCTCGTGAGCCCGCCGCGGACCACGGGGCAGCGCGACGTGCTCATCGACGCGCGGACCTGGGCGTCCCGCCGCAACCCCTGACTCCGGCGTGGCCGGCGACTCGGATTTCGGGGGCGGGAACGGGACGGCTCCGTCCGTCTCGCTCGTGAGCCTCGGCTGTCCGAAGAACCTCGTCGATTCCGAGCGCCTCGTCTCGGCCCTCCTCACGGGCGGCTTCACCGTCATCACGGACCCTGCCGCCGCCGACGCCGTCATCGTCAACACCTGCGGTTTCCTCGAGGCCTCCCGCCGCGAGTCCCTCGAGACCCTCCGCGGCCTCGCCGGCCTCAAGGCGCGGGGGCTCCGCCGCGTCCTCGTCGCGGGATGCATGGTCCCCGGCCACCGCGATCTCCTCCGCGCCGAGGTGCCCGAGATCGACGCCTTCATCGAGTTCGCGGACTACGGTCGCCTTCCGGAGATCCTGGCGCCGCTCCTCCCGCCGCGAAGCGGGCGCCCCACGTTCCTCGGCGCACGCCGCCGCGTGGACGCCCAGCTCACGCCGCGGCACACGGCGTGGCTCAAGATCTCCGAGGGCTGCAACCACCCCTGCACGTTCTGCATCATCCCCTCGATCCGCGGCCCGATGCGGAGCCTCCCGATCCCGGATCTGGTGGCGCGGGCGCGGACCCTGGCCGGGCGCGGCGTGGTCGAGCTCAACCTCATCGCGCAGGACCTCACGCTCTATGGCGCCGACCTCTATGGGCGCGTGCGCCTTCCGGACCTCCTCGGGGAGCTTGCAGCGGTGCCCGGCCTTCGCTGGATCCGCCTTCTCTACGCCTACCCGGGCGAGGTCTCGGACGCGCTCATCGACGTCGTGGCGCGCGGAGCGCCGGTGCTCCCCTATCTCGACATGCCCATCCAGCACTCGGAAGACCGGATCCTCGCGTCCATGCGCCGGCTCTCGACACGCAGGACCATCGAGGAGACGATCGACCGCCTGAGACACCGCATTCCCGGCATCGCGCTCCGAACGACCCTCATCGTGGGATTCCCCGGCGAGACGGACGCCGACTTCGAGAGGCTCCTCGAGTTCGTCCGCGCCCGGTCCTTCACGCACCTCGGCGCCTTCATCTTCTCGCCCGAGCCCGGATCCCCCGCAGCGTCGTTCGCGGACGCCGTGCCCCGGGACGTGGCGGAAGACCGCTGGGCGCGGCTCATGGAGACCCAGCGGGGGATCGTAGCGGCCCGGTCGGAACCGCAGATCGGCCGGGACATCCCCGTGCTCGTGGATGCGGCCGGACCCGCCCCGGGCGGCGGCATCGCCCTCGGCCGCACGGCCGCCGACGCGCCCGACATCGACGGTCGCGTCATCCTTCACGCGGGACCGGGGACCGGCGCCGCTCCTGCGGCCGGCGACATCGTGACGGCCCGTGTCACGGCCGTCGACGGGTGGGATCTCGTCGCGCGGATCCTCGCATGATCTCGTTTCCCCGATTCAACATCGCCAACCGGGTCACCATCGGGCGATTCGCGCTCACGATCGTCCTCTTCGGCATCATGCACTTCCTGCAGACGGAGCGCCTGCGGGCCGGTTCGCCGGGCGCCATGGCGGCCCTCGCCCTGTTCATCGTCATCGCCGCCACCGACTGGCTCGACGGCCACCTCGCGCGCAGCCGCAACATGGTCACGCCCTTCGGCCGCATCGCCGACCCCTTCGTGGACAAGGTGGTCGTCTGCGGCAGCTTCATCTTCCTGGCCTCCGTTCCGGCGCTGAAGCCCTACCTGAGCCCGTGGATCGTCGTCGTCGTCATCCTGCGGGAGTTCCTGGTGAACGGGATCCGGTCCTACCTCGAGTCGCGCGGCATCGACTTCTCCGCCGCCGCATCCGGGAAGCTCAAGATGGTGATCCAGTGCATCTCCATCGGATGCCTGCTCGGCCTCCTCGCTCTCGATCATCCGCGGTGGGTGGCTGTCCTCTCCCGCGTCTCCGTGGCGCTTGCCGTGATCGTCACGGTGCTGTCGGGCGTGTCCTACACAGTGCGCGCGACCCGGCTCCTCCGGGGCACCGAGATCTGAGCGGTGGACGCCGGGAGCCCGAAGCGGGCTGGCGCCCCCCCGCGGAAGCCCGGAGGGCGGCTTCTCGCCTCCACGTTTCTCGGCACCGGTCTCTCGCCCATCGCTCCGGGCACCTGCGCCTCGATGGCCGCGGCGGGCCTTCTCCTCCTGCCCCTCCCCGACTTCGCGTGGACGGCCATGACCCTCGCGGGCGTCCTCCTCTTCACCGCGGCCTCCCTCCCCCTGGCACGATGGGCGGAACGGGTCTCCGGCACCGCTGATCCGTCATGGTTCGTCCTCGACGAGGCGGCCGGCATGTTCCTCGCAGCCCTCGCGCCCGGCCGTCCCGGTCCCGAGTCGATCCTCGTCGCGCTGGTCGCATTCCGGCTCTTCGATATCATCAAGCCCCCGCCCATCCGGCGGCTCGAGGGGATCCCAGGCGGCCCCGGCGTCGTCCTCGACGACCTCGCCGCAGGCGCCATGGCGCTCCTCCTCCGCCTCGCAGTCGAGCGGCTGTTCCTCTGACGATCCGCGCGGAGAGCGGCCAGAAACCGGAGATCGTGGAACGCGGCGCCGGGAAACGCAGGAGCACCGACCGCGAGATGTCCGACATCCGCGCCCGCCGGGAGGTGGGACTCGGCGTCGGGCTCAAGTTCGCGATTCCGGTCACCGTCGCCGTTGCCCTCGCCGTGCTGATCTTCGGACTCGTGATCCGTGCCCACACGGAGACCTCGCTCGGCGCCCAGTTCGATCGCGTCGGCGATTTCGCCGCCCGCGCCGTGGCCTCGCCCGACCTCGACTCCTGGAATGGCCCGTACAACACGTACGAGGATCTCGCGGCGCGGATCGCCGCCATCCAGGCCGAGCTCCGGCTGCCCGAGGAATGGGCCGCGCCGGCCCGACCCTCGGGCGGCGAGGCGGCCGCCGGGGACGCGGGCGCCCGCATCAGGGCCCACGAGGAACGCCAGCGCGCCGCCAACGAGCGCAGACTGCGCAATCTCCTCGGCGGCGGCGTCATCGACGTCCTCATCCTCGAACCCCGGGGCGACGGCGGTCTCGGCATACGCCGCAGCGCCTCGGGCCGGGACCGCCTCGCCACGGCGGAAGAGGGGCCGTGGCGGCCCGCCGGAGAGGGCGAGACGCTCGTCCGCCGTTCCCGCGTCCTCGAGAACGACCGCCCCGTCCCCTGCCGGTCCTTCCGCCATCCCATCCGCCATCCGCAGGATCCCGCGCGCATCGTGGGCCACGCCGAGGTCATCTTCTCGGAGGACGCCATCGATACGGCGCTCTCCGAGGCCACGGGACGCATCGTGCTCTTCACGATCCTCGCGGCGCTCGCGTGCGCGGTCACGGCGTTCGCCTGCGCCGGCCGCGTCACGCGTCCGATCCGGCGTCTCATCCGCGACGTCGAGGCCGTCGGGAAGGGCGACCTCTCCCATCGCACGGTGGTCACGAGCCATGACGAGATCGGACTCCTCGCCCGCACCTTCGACCAGATGACGCGGAACCTCGAGCGGGCAGAGGAGATGCGCCGCGATCTCCTGTCCACGGAGCATCAGGTCCAGATCGTCCGGGACATCCAGGCGCGCCTCTTCCCGGCGGTCCTTCCGTCCGTTCCGGGCGCGACCGTCGACGCCGGAACGCGCGTGTCGGAGGAGATCTCCTCGGACCTCCTCGACATCATCCCGGTGACGGGAGACCGGATCGGCCTCCTCGTCATGAACGCCTCCGGGCGCGGCCTGCCCGCGGCCATCGTACTCTCCACGGCCCGCGCGCTCTTCCGCGCGGTGGCTTCCGACCTGCCTTCGCCCGCCGCGGCGCTCCGCCGCATCAACGCCCTTCTCACGCCGGACCTCAAGCGCGGCCTCTACGTCACGGCCGCCTACGCGGTCTTCGACGGCCGGGAGGGCCGTGCAGTCCTGGCCAGCGCCGGTCACAAGCTACCCGCCGTCCACCACGTGCGAGAGAGGGACGGACTCCTCCGCGTCCACCCCGAGGGCATGGCCATGGGGCTTGACCGGGGTCCCGTCTTCGACCGGACCCTCACCGAGACGGAGATCGCCCTCGCTCCGGGCGACACGCTGCTCCTCGGGACGGCGGGGATCCTCGAGCTCGCAACGCCGGAGGGCCCCCTCGGCGAGAAGCGCTTCCTCGGCCTCGTGCTCCGGACGCTCCGCGAGGGTGGAGCTGAACCGGCGCGGGAGCTCATCCGCAGGATCGAGGCCTCCCTCGCTCCCGACCCCGGCCCCCATGACGCCATCCTCGTGACGCTGACACGCCCATGACGCTCCACGAATTCCAGGATCTCATCGAGCGGACTTACTTCCGGAAGGACTCCGAACGCGGCGTGCCGGGGACCTTCCTCTGGTTCGTCGAGGAGGTCGGCGAGCTAGCGCGGGCCATCAAGCGCGGCGAACGCGACAACCTCATCGAGGAGTTCTCGGACGTCCTCGCGTGGCTCGCCACGCTGGCGAGCCTGCAGGGGATCCGGCTCGATGAGGCGGCGGCTCGGTACGCGGGAGGCTGCCCCCGCTGCCACGCGATCCCCTGCGCCTGCGCCGAGCGGTACCGCCCGCGGTGACCCGGGAGGATCCGAACCCCGGAGCGGACGGCCCGCCTCTCCTCGTCGCCGTCGCGCTTCCGATCCCCGTGCGGGAGGAGTACACATACGCCGTCCCGACCGCGCTGCGGGATCGAATCGCCCCCGGGGCGCGGGTCCTCGTTCTCGG
>CAYQRN010000250.1:0-5579 GCA_964419995.1 uncultured Planctomycetia bacterium | reverse complement strand
ATGGCCGAGGCCGTCAGGCGGTGCACGCTCTCCTCCGGCTCCAGCGCCTCCGGGCTCGCGAGGTATCCGTACGACGCCTGCACGCTGAGCGCGTCGCTCGGGTTGACGGTGAGCCGGGCCGAGAACGAGTCGGGCACGCGGAGGTCGAGCCCGTAGCGATCCTCGTCCGGCTCGCGGCCGTTGAACCAGGAGGCCTCGAGCTTCACGCGGCGGGTGAAGGCGCCGGCCGTGAAGACGCCATAGGTGATATGCGTCGCGTCCTGCCAGTGGTGCCCGAGCGGCGCGAGCGGGTCGGACGCGGCGGAGGCGCGGTGCGGGAACGCCGGCGGCCCGAGCGCCGGCTCGCCGGCGAGGGCGAGATAGAGCTGCGCGCCGATGTGCTCGCTCGCCTGGATGGCGCCGATCACCGCGGCCTCCATGAAGAGGTCGTGAGGGTGCTGGCGGTCGTGCAGCGGGGCGCCGCCATAGGTCTCGCCCGTCTGGAGCAGGAGCGGATAGCCGCTCCGCCCGACCGTGAGCGGCTCCGCGCTCAGCATCACGCGCGCGCCCGCCTCGGCCTCGCGGGTGGAGCGGCGTATCATGCCCATGATCCAGCTCTGGCTGGTCCACGCGTGATCCCCGCGGTCGCCGCCCTGGGCGTCAAAGCCGGCGAAGACGCTCCCGTGGACCATGAGGGTCCACTCGCCGAGCATCGTGTGGAACGCGTACACCGGCGACGCGTCCGGCTGCCAGGCGGTGCCCGAGGCGTCGCGCGACTCGGGCAGATCCAGCGGCCGGCCGTGGTGGGCCGCCGGCGGGGGTGTGCCGGGCGCCTGGGCCTCGCCGGTGTGATCGTGCGCAGGGGGCTCCTGGCCTTGCGCGACCGGAGCGTGAAGCCATGAGACCGCGAGCGCGGCCGAGGCGGCGCTGATCCTGCTGGAGCTCATGCGCGCGGCGCTGCCGGTTCCATGCCGCGCGGCAGGGCGAGGTGGAGGACGACCCGGCCGGCAGCCGGCAAGGCGATGTCGGAGTCCTCGCGCCGGCGCCCGCTGCAGATGCGCGCGACGCCGCCCAGCGCGGACCGCTGCGCCTGCGCTTCGACGCCGGCGCCTCGCAGGAGCGCTCGCAGATCCGACCGGACGAAGTCAGCGTAGTAATTCCCCTCGAAGAGCTTGACGGTGTGATAGACGAGCCAGCGCGCTGCCGCGCCTCGGGGCAGAGGCCTACTCCTCCGACCTCATCTCCCGGAGTCGGCTCGGGCCTTGCATGTGTCATGCAAAGAGCACGGTACTCTGCCTGCGGCGCCCAGCGGTCTGAAGGAGAGAGGGATATGGACCTGGTCATCCGAGCGCGTGAGCGCGCCGCCCCGGGCTCCCGGCCCGTCGAGGTCGTCGAGCGCAAGGGCCTGGGCCATCCGGACTCGATCTGCGATGGTATCGCGGAGCACGTCTGCGTGTGCCTGTGTCGCCATTACCTCGATCGGTTCGGCGTCATCCTCCACCACAACGTCGACAAGGTCCTGCTCTGCGGCGGAGCTGCGCGTCCTGCGTTCGGCGGCGGCGAGGTGCTGGAGCCGATCGAGATCTACCTCGCGGGCCGTGCCTCCGACGAGCATCGCGGCGTCCGCATCCCCGTCCACGAGATCGCCGTCGAGGCTTGCCGGAGCTGGCTTCGCGCGCACCTCCGGGGCCTGGATGTCGACCGGCACGTGCGGATCTCCTCGCGGCTCCGTCCGGGCTCCACCGATCTCACGCGGATGTTCGCGCGGGGCACGGGCGCTCCGCTCGCGAACGACACGTCCTGCGGGGCCGGCTTCGCGCCGCTGACGGACCTCGAGGAGGCGGTGCTCGCCGCCGAACGGTCCCTGAGCAGCCGCGCGACCAGGGGAGACCACCCGGAGATCGGCGAGGATATCAAGGTGATGGGAGTCCGACGTGACGGCCGGATCCGGCTCACGATCAGCTGTGCTCTCGTCGGACGCTTCGTCTCCAGCCTCGACGACTATGCACGGAAAAAAGCAACGGTCGCTCGCGTGGCTGCCCGTGCCGCGCGGGGAGTGACCGGGCTCCCCGTCGAAGCGACGGTGAACGCCGCCGATGATCTCACTCGAGGCGACGTCTTCCTGACCGTCACGGGGACGTCGGCCGAGGCCGGCGACGACGGCGAAGCCGGCCGCGGAAACCGCGTCTCCGGCCTCATCACCCCGTATCGGGTGATGACGCTCGAGGCCGCCGCCGGAAAGAACCCGGTGAGCCATGTCGGCAAGCTCTATAACCTCGTGGCCGCGCGCGTCGCCGCGTCGATCTCCCGGGATCTGCGCGACGTCGACGATGCGGCTTGCGTGATCGTGAGCCAGATCGGCCATCCCGTGGACGACCCGCAGGTCGTGGACATCCAGCTCATGACCGGCGCGGAGACGAGCTCCCTCGAGGCGGCCGTGACCGACATCGTGCGAGAGCACCTCGGTCAGCTGGGCGCGCTGCGCGACGATCTGCTGGCGGGGCGGACGCCCGTGTACTGACGGAGGACCGCTGAATGGCTCGTGGGCGTGATCGATCCGCCACGGTCACCGCGGCGCTATGAGCTCGGCCCCGTCGGTGCTAAGGGTTCTTCGAGGCGGAGGATGTCGACCAAGCAGCACTGGGAGAAGGTCTACTCTACGAAGCCCGCGACGGGCGTGAGCTGGTACGCGCCGCACCTCGCCCGTTCCATCGAGCTCATCGAGAGAGCCGCCCCCGATCACCACGCCCGGATCATCGACGTGGGCGGCGGCGCCAGCACCCTCGTGGACGACCTGCTGGACCGGGGGTTCGATTCGCTCACCGTGCTCGATCTCTCCGAAGCAGCCCTCCGGACAGCGAAGGAGCGCCTCGGCGGACGGGCGTCCGCGGTGAGCTGGTTGCCCGGGGACGTGACCACCGTGGAGCTCCCCGCCGCGCACTACGACGTGTGGCATGACCGCGCGGTGTTTCATTTCCTGACCGACGCCGGCCGGCGGCGCCTGTACGTCGACAATGTCATGCGGGCGGTCAAGCCCGGAGGGCACGTGATCGTGGCGACCTTCGGCCTGGAGGGGCCCGAGCGCTGCAGCGGGCTCGACGTCGTCCGCTACGACGCCGAGGGGCTCCACGCCGAGTTCGGCGGCCGATTCCTGAAGGTGGACAGCATGCGCGAGACGCACGTGACCCCGTGGGGCTCGGAGCAGGAGTTCATCTACTGCTATTGCCTGAGGCTGGAGTAGATCCGCAGGGGCCCGGCACGCGCGCGAAGCGCGCCGGGATCACGAGGAGGTTGAGCAGCGTCGAGCTGGTCAGCCCGCCCAGGATCACGGCGGATGCTCAGCACGCCGCCGCCGAGCGCCACCGCGGCGGCCCCGCCCACGGTCGACGACCCCGGGGACCGCCTTCATCGCCGCCTCGGCCCTCTGCGCGAGCGACCGGAGTTGATCCAGGTCGTCGCCGTAGGTCTTCAGCGCGAGGCTCGCGCGCACCCCGCTCACCAGGTGCTCGATGCGGTGGCTGATCGGCTGCCCGACGGTGACGGCGAGGCCCGGGATCGCGGCGCGAGGCCCTTGAACCGGCCACCGCCTGCGGCGTGCCGCGCCCGCGCGCGCTCGACCGCGACCAGCGCGCCGGCCACCATGGCTCGCGCCGGCTCGGGCCTTGCAGTGAGACCACGCGAAGGACCAAGGAAGGATCAAGAAGGAGGACGAGATGGCAGGTCTGACCTACGGTTTTGAGAGGCGCCTTCCCGGTGCCAAGCTCGAGGAAGCGGTCGAACAGGTCACCGCCGCGCTGAAGCGCGAGGGCTTCGGTGTCCTGACCGAGATCGACGTCAAGGACACGCTGAAGAAGAAGCTCGGCGTCGATTTCCGGCGCTACGTCATCCTCGGAGCCTGCAACCCGACCCTGGCGCACCGGGCCCTCGACGCGGAGCCGCAGATTGGCCTCCTCCTGCCCTGCAACGTGGTCGTGCAGGAGACACCGGAGGGCGGAGTCATCGTGTCGATGGCTGACCCCAAGGCGATGTTCATGCTCGTCGACAACCCGGCGGTGAAGCCCGTCGCGGATGAAGCGGACGAGCGGCTGAGGAGGGTCATCGCATCGCTCCCGTGAGCGGCGCCGGCGCTATCCCTGACCTTCGTCGTCCTCCGGATCGCGGAGCCCGTGCCGCTTCATCAGGCGGAGGAGGACGTGCCGGTTCTTCAGCTCGAGCAGGCGCGCTGCCGGGGCGACCTTGCCGCCCGTCATCCTGAGCGCGACCTCGATCTCCGCGCGCCCAATCTTCGTCGGGTCGATGGCCTGCATGTCGCCGGCCCCGGCCTCCCAGGCCCCGTCGTCGCCGTTGCTCGCCGGCTCCGGTGGCCGGGCCGTGGGCGCGGTCGCGGCCGCCGCGTGGCCACTCGCCGGCTCCGAAGCGGCGCCTCCTTCAGCGGCCAGTCCGACGGGCGCTGCGGGCAGAAGCGCAGGCGCGGCATGGTGTCATCGGACGTCGGATCGGCCCGTCCGAGCACCGACGGCTCGACGACGGGCGCCGCCTCCCCGATGCGGTCCGGCTCCTCGCGCGACCAGGCGATGACGAAGTGGGGGACTTCCCGCTCGCAGCTAACCCCCGCGACGCCCGCCGCCCCGAACCAGCCCGCCTGACACCGCCGCCGATCGGCCCGGGCGAGCGTGCCGCCGCCCGCCCAGGCCTCCCTTTCCGGCGCGATGCCGGACCGAGGGCGCCTGCACCTTCCTCCCATGGGCGCTGACCGGCTTCGCGTGCGTTACCACGACCGAAGGGGGAGGCTCATGCGCCTTTCATCCGGTGATCGAGCGTATTAACGTGCTTCCGGACGAGCTGGAGTTCGTGTTCGTCTCGGAAGAGGATCCATTTGAAATGCTCTTCTTTTACCAGAACCTGCCTGCCGTCGCTGCGGCGCTCTCGCCTGGAACAGCGGTTCCACAGTTCTGCTTTCAATCGTTCGCTCGTCCGGACGGGGACGTTACCATGATCGCCCATGGTTACAAGTATGAGGATCTATGATGTGGCGAACGAATCTACGGGGTTCCGCTGCAGCAGCATTGGGGGTAGCGATGCTCCTACTCAGTTGCGGCAGCGAGACAAGGAAGGCGGGGGAAGAGTGCGAGGATGATGACGAGTGCCCTGCCGGTCTGGAGTGTATCATTAAGGAGTGCTCCGATCCGGGACCCGTGATCTCATACTGCTCCGTTAAATGCGAAAGCAATCGCGACTGTGTTGGGTTCAAGGAGCCCGCCTGTGCGCGTGTTTCCGGATTGACTGATACGTGCATTGAAGAGGGGCAGAATCCGTGCGAGCCTTGAGTCGCTGGTCGGCGATATTCAGCCCTCCTGTGTCCGCGGTCCTCGCGACATTTTTCCTGGTTGAAGGATGCGGAGCGCGGAGCTCACTAGATGCGACTATAGAGCAACATGGGCACGGAGGTCCGTGAGCGGGGCCGGCCGAGGACCGTTGTGGAGTGTTCATTAGCTCCAGTCTCGGCGATGATAGCAACGCAGGGACCGCGGAGAAGCCCGTGCAGACATTCGAGCGGGCGATCTCGTTGGCGACGTCCGGAAAAACGAGGCGGGTCTATG
>CAYQRN010000249.1:0-5593 GCA_964419995.1 uncultured Planctomycetia bacterium | reverse complement strand
ACGGAGCAGGGACTCCGGGCTGCTATGGCCCCCATGTCCTGACGGCCAGCTGCCCGCCGACGCTCAACAACCCGGTTTTTCAGGTCACCTGCAGCAACACTCTCCCCGGTGCGCTCGGACTCGGCATCGTGAGCACGGGATCGTTGCCGACGGGCTCGGACCCCTTCGGCGTGGGCGTCGAGGTCCTCGTCGACATGACGACGCCGGGGGCATGGTTCCCCTTCTTTGTCCCGAGTCCCCCGTCCACCTTCGCCCCGGTGCCGGCGACGGTCGTCATGGCGATCCCGAACCTGCCGAGCCTCATCGGCATCACGGTATTCGTCCAGGAGTTCTGGACGTGGACCCAGTGCACGCCCTCGCCCGTGGGCGCCAGCAGCTCGAGCGGGCTCGCGCTCACCTTCCAGCCCTGAGCCCGATCCGGCCCCGCCGCCGGACGCGGCGGCGGGGTCAGATCGTCCTTCGCCACATCGCTGCGTCGAGGGTCCAGACGGGCACGCCGCAGTAGCGCGGGCCCTCGGGGCAGATGGGGCGCACCCCCGCCGCGTGCCGGAGGGAGCAGGGGGGGCCGAGGTGCCGTCCGATGCGCGGGTCGAGGCGCCGGATGGCCTCCCATTCGTCGAGGGAGGCCCGCCAGATCTCCTCCTGAGCGTTCCAGCAGAGGCGCATGGCCAGCTTGTGGCGGAGGTTCAAGAGGTCCGCCGACTCCGTGAACCGGATGGCTACGGCGTTCGGAAGGAGGTATTCGGCGAACTCAGCGCCCGCGCCCGTCCCCCTGATCTCCTCCGCACCGCGGAACCCCTCCTCGAGAGCCGCGACGTAGATGCGGCGGATGCGGTCGTCGGCGCTGACGATCCCGGGCACGATGCAGTCTTCGGGCCCGACGACCTGCGCCGCGAGTACGGGGCGGGAGGCTGGCGTCATCCGATGGCGCTGATCCTGCGAGTCGGCCGTGTGGGAGAGCTTCTTCCGGAAGGTGTAGCGCGCGTGGACCAGTGTCCGGAGGAGCTTCGAGTGGGTGGCGAGGTTGAGCGTCTCGCCGAGGAGACGGTTTCGCTCCGGATCGAGGACGAGGTCGATGGCGTCCCCGTCGGAAAGCCGTGCGCGCGGCAGTCCGAGCACCTCGCGGACCGCGGAGGCCAGAACGGCCTCGTTCCCGGCGGCGCCCTCCGCCAGGACAGCTACCCGCCCCTGCAGTCCGGAGTCGAACTCGGCGGCGAACTCCCGGGCCGCCGGCGATCCTCCCCGCGCCGCGGCGAGAAAGGCCCACTCGGGCGTGGCGTCGAGGGGGAGAGGCTCCTCGAGAAGAGTCCGCCAGAGCGGGTCGTGCCGGAGCATTTCTGCGACCATGCGGCCGATGACAGCGCGCGTCTCGAAGGGGACATCGAGCTGGCCGGAGATGCGGTGATAGCGGAGGATCGTGAGGCCCGAGACCGTGTGGTAGAGGTACGCGAGACAGGCGACCGGCAGGACGTACCGCGCGATCTCCCGGGCCCTGCGGACGATGTCCGTTCCGTACTTCGGCAGGAGCGTCCGCCGCCCCGGGAAGCGGGCGAGATAGGCGTCGCGGACGGGGGCGAGGAGGACTTCCGAGAGCTCGCGGTAGGCCGACATCTGCGCGGCGACCGTTCGCTCGTAGATGGCGAAGGCCGCGGGCGGGAGCGGAGGGCGGTAGAAGCCCTCCGGCTTCACCTCGACGTAGCGCTGGGAGACCTGTTCGGAGTTGTAGAAGGGATGGGAGTGGAGGAAGGACCAGAGGAAGTGGCGCGATACGCCTTCGAGCGCGAACTGGAAGTGGCCGTGCTGGAGCGTCGTGTGGTGGCCGGCCTCGTAGATGCTGCGGGCCAGGGCGTCGCGCCGCGTCTCGCGGGCAAGGCGCAGCGCCGGATCGGAGAGACGTGTGCCTGAGACCTGGTCTTCCGTGACGAGCCCGCGGTCCGAGTAGCAGGTCCTCGCCGTGGCGACGGCGTTCTCGAAGGACCTGTCGAAGGCCCGGACGAGGCGGACGACGGGTTGCGTGGCCTCAGACGGCATGGCGGAGGAGCCGGCGGCGTCGTGCCGGGGTCACGGTGTCCCCGGCGGGCCGCTCTCGCGGCCCGCGCCTTCGAGGAGGGCCGCGGTGATGGCGCGACAGAACGCCGGGAGGTCCTCCGGCTTGCGCGCGGTGATGAGGTTCCCGTCGCGGACGACCTCCTCGTCGACCCAGGCGGCGCCGGCGGCGGCGAGGTCGTCCCGGATGGCGAAGAAGGATGTCGCGCGACGGCCGCGGAGAACGCCCGCCGAGACGAGACACCAGCCTCCGTGGCAGATTGCCGCGACGACGCGGCCGTCTCCGTGGAGGCGGCGGATGAGCTCTATGGGTTCGGCGTGGCGCCGGAGGAAGTCCGGCGCCCAGCCCCCGGGGATCACGACGGCATCGAACCGCGGGTCCGCGAGCGCCTCGGCCGCCGTCAAGTCGACGTTTACGGGATAGCCGTACTTCCCGCGGTACGTCTTCGCGGTGCCCGTCCCGACGATGCGCACGGTCGCGCCGTCCTCCCGGAAACGGAGGAAGGGATACCAGATCTCGAGATCCTGGTACTGCTCTTCCGCGAGGATGGCGATCCGTTTCCCGGATAGAATCATGGCGCGGGTCCTCCTGGTGGCGGCTGTGTTCCGGATTCTATCGCGGCGCGATCCGCGCCGGACATGCGCGGTCCCTGTTCCCGCAGAACGATGACCGACCGGCCTTCCGAGACTCCCGGCTCCGTTGCCCTGCCCCGGGATCTTCCCGCCCCGGGAACGCAGGTCCATGACTACCTCCTCACGGAGGTTCTCGGGAGGGGTGCCACCGGCGTCGTCTATCGCGCCCGCCACGTGACCCTCGACCGGGACGTGGCCCTCAAGATGCTCGTGCGATCCGGCGCCGGAGACAGGGATTGGCTCGAGCGGTTCCGGCAGGGCGCCCGCATCCTCGCGCGGATCGACCACCCGAACATCATCCCCATCTGGGACACAGGCCGATTCGGGGACCGGGAGTACATCGTCCTCAGGTTCGTCGCCGGCGTTCCGCTCGGGCGGCGCGTGCCGTCGCCGCGGGATTTCACGCCCGCGGCCCTCTCGGATCTCGTCCGCATCGCCGCACGGGTCGCCAGGGCGCTGGAGGCCGTCCATGCCCTCGGACTCGTCCACGGGGATGTCAGACCCTCGAACATCCTCGTGGATCGCGCCGGAGAGCCTCATCTCTTCGACTTCGACCTGGCCTCGGCGGCCGAGTCCCTGCCGTCGGCAGAGACCGCGAGCCTCCGGCGCCCCGCGGGGTCGGCGGGTGGTCGCCGGCCGGCCCACGCCGCAGATCCGCGCGACGACATCCGGGCCCTCGGCGCCTCGCTCCACGAGCTGCTCACGGGCCGGCACGCCGCGGCGACGGGAAACGGGGCCGCGTTTCGGCCGCCTTCGGCGGACAACCCCCTCGTGCCTCCCGAGCTCGATGCCATCGTGCTGGGGGCCCTGTCGCCGGATGCGGGGACCCTCACGGGTGGAGCGGCCGGGATGGCGGCCGAGCTCGAGAAGCTCTCCGGCTCGCTCTGCGGGAGTCCGTGCGAGGTCTTCGGGGAGTTCCGCATCATCCGGGAGCTCGGCCGCGGCGGCATGGGGGTCGTCTACCTCGCGGAGCAGATCCCGCTCGGCCGCCTCGTGGCGCTCAAGATGCTGCCGGCGGATCAGGCGGCCCTCAGCGACAGGGTCGAGCGCTTCCGGCGGGAAGCCCGCGCCATCTCCGAGCTCGACCACCCGAATATCGTGGAGATCTGGAGCGCCGGAAGGGCGGAGGGCCACGACTACTTCGCCATGCGGTATGTCGAGGGCCGGAGTCTCGCGGCTCTGATTGCCGGCGCCCGGGAGGGCGGGGAGGATGCGAAGGAGGCTCCGTCGGAGTTCCACCGCGATCTCTCGGCGGACTGCGACGATCCGGCTCCGCCCCGGCCCTCCGCAGAGCCCGACCCCCTGGCAGCCCGTCGCCTGGTGCGCCCGGCGCTGCCACGGGAGCGGATCCTCGAGATCATGGAGAAGGTGGCCCGGGCGCTCCACTGCGCCCACGAGCGCGGCATCGTCCACCGGGACGTGAAGCCGAGCAACATCCTCGTGGACGCCGCATTCGAACCGTTCATCGTGGACTTCGGGCTCGCGCTCGACCTCGATGAGGCGGCGCTCACGGAGCCCGGGAGCCTCGTGGGAACGCCCTTCTACATGAGCCCCGAGCAGATCTCCGCGGGCCGGGGCGCGATCGATCGCCGGACGGACGTGTGGGCCCTCGGCGCGACGCTCTACGAACTGCTCTCGGGACGCAGGCCCTTCCAGGCCGAGGACCGCGAGACCCTCTGGTACGCGATCCTCATGAAGCCGCCTTCGCCCCTCTCGGACGTGGATCCTCCCGTGCCGCGGGAGCTCGAGGCGGTCGTCATGAAGGCTCTCGAGAAGGAGCCGGGGCGTCGCTTCGCCACGGCCCTCGCGATGGCGGAGGAGCTCGGGCGGCTCCGGCGCTTCGAGCCGACGGAGACCCGGCCCGTGGGTCCGGCGGGCCGCCTCCTCGACCTGGCGCGCCGGCATCGGATCGGCGCGGGCTTCGCCCTCGTTCTCGTCGTCGTCGCGGCGGCGCTCGGGGCCGGAGCCGTGCTCATGGGCCTGGGCTCTCCGCCGGGCGGACCGGAGACCGCGGGGGCCGTCATCCCCGCCGCGGCGCGGAACCGCCTCGTCCTGATCCTCACGCTCTACAACTCGGGGGAGGCCGGCGCGGACGGGATCTCCCGGAGCGGGGGGCGCGTCGCCTTCGGGCTCGGATACCGCACGGCCGGCGAAGGTCGGATCGTGATGCCGGGCGCCCTGCGGCGGCCCTGGCTCGCCTCTGGCCAGCCCGACCGCGGGCACCCGGCCTCGGTGCTCCTGGCGATTCCCGCCGGGGGCTTCCCGGAGGAGGGGCTCTGCGTGGAGCTTCGCGAGGGGACCCTCGCTGCCGCGGAGGGCGACCGCGCGGCCGTCGACGCCGTCATCGTGGAAGCCGTCCGGCCGGGCGGGATCCTCGAAGACACAGCGGAGGATCTCCTGCGCCTCATCCGGGCTCAGGAACTCGTCATCGAGGATCTCCCGGGCGACGCCGGCGTCGGGGGCACCACCGTTCTCCGTACCGCCGCGGCGCGGGGTTCTCTCCCGGCAAATGCGGCGGCGATAACGCCCGGTGAGCCCCGGGTAGCGGCGGACGTCCTGCTTCTCAGGCGGCCGCTCGGAGGCCACAGAGCCTGTCTTCGAATCCGCGCCTTCCCGGGAATCGGGGCCGGCGGGCCTTTGGAGGACGCTCCCGCCCTTCTCCTCCTCGATGGGGACGGCCGCCTGACCGGATTCGCCTGCGCCATGGGTGCTCCCGCCCGCCGGAGCGACCTCCGCGGCGCCGGCCGCTGACTCGCGCGGCGCGCTCGCGCGTGGCGCCCGGTACTTTCCCCCGGCGAATCGAGACCCTGCACTGCCGGCTCCGGTTCACGGTTCTGCCGCCCCGGCGGAACCGGGAGAGACGCTCCGCTGCGCGTCGCTTCTCTGTTCTGGTGCGCCTGGGGCCCCTTCCCCA
>CAYQRN010000248.1:0-5683 GCA_964419995.1 uncultured Planctomycetia bacterium | reverse complement strand
CGGAACGTCCTGGTCGGAGAAGTCGAGATCGAGCTCCACGGTCGCCAGGAGGTCAAGCACCCTCCCGCAGAGCCCGGCCACGGCCCGCGAGAGCGCACCGGCGACGCCACGGGCAGCGGCCCGGTGTTCCGCGGCGGTCGAGGCCGCCACGAGGGCCGCGACGGCCTCCGCCGCGGAGAGGTCGATCCGTCCGTTCAGGAAGGCGCGCCGCGTGAACTCGCCGGGTTCCGCGGGACGGATTCCGAAGCCAACGAGATCGCGGAGGACGAGATCGAGGAGCGCCGGGCCGCCGGTCAGGTGGATCTCGACGACGTCCTCCCGGGTGAACGAATGCGGAGCCCGCATGACCAGGAGGCACGCGGGGACCGCCGCTCCGGGGCGGAGCAGGAGCCTTCCCTCGGTGGCCGCGAAGCGGAGCCGGCCGGGTGCCGGCGCCCCCGGGTCCGGCGTGAACCGCCGCGACGCGGCCTCGAGGGCCACCGGGCCCGAGAGCCGCACGATGCCTCTCGCCGCCGCTCCGCGGGCGGACGCAATGGCCACGATCGTGTCGGTCGGAAGCGGCATGGACGCGGGGAAGGCCTCCCGCGGCCGGAGCCGGCTCAGGCCGGCTTCGGCGCCACGGGGAGGAACTTCCGGATGACGCGCTGTTCGAAGATGCCGAGGAGGCTGCTCGTGAGCCAGTAGAGCGAGAGCCCCGCGGCGTACTCGTACATCATGAGCCCGAACAGGAAGGGCATGAAGAGCATCATCTTCTGCTGCTGGGCGAGCTGAGGATCGTCCGGGACGGGCATCATCTTCTGGTTCAGGAACCAGGCGAGGGTCATGAGGATCGGAAGGAGGTGCAGGCCCGTGAGGGGCGGGAGCGAACCGAAGCAGCAGGGGATGCCGCGGAGGAGCGAAATGGGCTCCGCGAAGGTCACGATGTTGTCCGGCATCGACAGGTCAGCGCACCAGAGGAAGCTCGCATGGCGGAGGTCGATGCTGAACCGGATGGCGGCGAAGAGCCCGAAGAAGATCGGGATCTGGAGGAAGAGGGGCAGGCAGCCGCCGAGGGGTACGATCGGCACCTTCTCCGCCCGGAAAAGCTCCATCTGCGCCTTCGCCATGGCCTGGCGGTCGTTCTTGTGCTTCTCCTTCAGGGCTTCGAGCTTCGGCTTGATCCGCGCCATGGCCTGCGAGTGGCGGAGCATCGACGTCTGCGACCGGCGCGTGATCGGGAAGAGGATGATCTTCACGACCAGCGTGAGGAAGATGATGGCGACGCCCCAGTTGCGGAAGATCCCGTGGAAGACGTCCATGAGGAAGATCACGCCGCGCGACACCGTCACGAATACGGGGAGGATGGCCTGGAAGGGGCAGCATGTCCCCTCCGACAGCTCGGCGCGGGCCACGGCGGCGAAGTCATCCGCGTACTCGGCGGGGAGGACCTTCCCGATGATGCGATCGTCCTTGGGACCGAGATAGAGCTCGGCCTCGAAGGCGCCCTCGGCCCCGGAGCCCGCTTCGAAGACGGTTTCGGCGGCCGTGGCCCAAGGCATCGTCCCGCTGCCGGGGACATCGCGGAAGATCGGGTGGATGAGCACCTGCCGGGTGCGGGCACGGCTCCCCGGCGTGGCGCGGAGGTAGGCGCCGAAGTAGTTGGCGAGGTCTACGCTGTAGCGGACCTCGACGTCGCCAGCCGAGATGAACGCGCCGTCCTTCTCGTCCGAGGCCTCCTTCGCCGTCCGGCGCACGAGCTCGCCCTCGCCCGCGCCGCTGCTCCTCAGGAAACTCGCGCTCTTCGGGGCGTAGAGGCCCGCGGACGTGCCGACGCGCGATTCGTTCTCCTGGACGATCCCGCCGGAGGCCATGAGGGCAAGGCGGGAAGGCGCGCCCGCACCTGCGGTCTCGACGCGCACCGTGACGAGGGGTCGATCTGCGGCCAGCGCGAACGTCTTGACGATACGCACTCCGCCTTCCGCGGTAATGGCGAAGCGAATGGCACGCGACCCGTCGGCCGCCGTGATGGCCTCGCCATCCCACTGGCGCGACTCGAGGAACGCGAGCTGGCCTCCCGTGTCCCTGAGCGCGAGGGCGCCGGGCACGGCCCTCCCGTTCTTCGGCACGGACTTCGCGCGCAGCTCCCGGTCGATGAGCGCGAGCCAGTTGGCGCTGTCCGCCTTCTCTGCGCTGCCGAGACGGGGTCGCGAGAAGTGGTTCCGGAGGCGCGCCTCGACGAGTTCCGCGCCGAGATCGGAGAAGCGGACGCGAAGCCACTCGTTCTCGAGAACGAAATCCGAGCGCTCGGGGCGCCCCGGGGCGGGAGGTTCGGGCCGAGATGCTGGCTCCGGCGCGGAGGCCTGCGGTCCGGCGGGTCCGGCGGGTCCGGTTGCCCGGGTGGCAGGCCCGGACTCCGCGGGCGCCGTCTCCGATGAGCGGGCGGGAACCTTCGGTTTCTTCGTGAGGAGCTCGTACCCGAAGAAGAAGACGATCGAGAGCACGAGCGCGAGTGTGACGCGTCGCTCCATGGAGGCGTGTTCCGATGAGCCGATGCCGTTTCGCGGAGCCGCGACGTGCGGGGCCCCCGATGTGAGGGGGCCTTGTAGCAAGGACGGGCGCCCGAGTCGATCCGGGCCGGCGCGCCGGCTACCGGCCGGACTCGAGGCGCGTGGCGAGGAAGGAGGAGAGCTCCGGAATCTCCCGGATCCGCTTCTGGGTCGAAGCGATGTCGTAGGGCACGCGACGGAAACGGACGAGATCGCCATCGACGACGACGTAGCTCGCGCGGTTGTCGCCGTCCCGCGGCTGGCCGACGGATCCGATGTTCACGAGGGCCGTCTCGGCTCCGAGGCGGAATGCGTGACCGATGGCTTCCGGCGCCTGGAACCCTCCGGACCGCGTCAAGACGCCCGGGACGTGCGTGTGCCCGGCGAAGCAGACGCGGCGATCGATGCTCTCGAAGATCTCCCGGAGGCGGATTGGTTCGAGCGCCACGTTGGGAAGGATGTACTCCCGCGTCATCCGACCCGGCCTCGGCGAACCGTGCACGAAGAGAGCGTCATCCGTGCGGAAGCACTCGAGGAACTGGTCGAACATGTCCCAGAGCCGGTAATTCTCCTCCTTGTCATGTGCCTCGGAGGAGAGCTCGCGCCGCGTCCACTGCAGCGCCTCCCGGGCGCGGTCGTTGAAATCGTCCGCGCAGAAGAGCAGTCCCTCCTCATGGTTGCCGAGGAGATTGAACTCGCAGCGCGCGACGAGCTTCAGACATTCCCGCGGATTCGGCCCGTAGCCGATGACGTCTCCGAGGCAGAAGATCCGGCTGATGTTGAGGCGCTCGATGTCCTCGAACACCGCCTTGAGAGCTTCAAGGTTCGAGTGGAGATCGGAGATGATCGCGTACAACACGGAGTCGATCCCGCTGCCTCGCGCGCTCCCGCCCGTCAGGAAGCGACCCTAACATCGGGCGGGCGCTGGCCTCAAGGCGAGGCGGCCCCTGGTCAGGCCTGTGTCGCCGTGGTCGCCGTGGCGGCCACGCGGCGCTCGAGGTCGAGCAGCCGCACCTTCAGCCGGATCCCGCCCGACGCGGAGAAACCTCCGAGTCCTCCACCGCTCTGGAGGACTCTGTGGCACGGAATGACGAGCGGTAGCGGATTGCGCGCCATGGCCATGCCGACAGCGCGCATGGCGCGCGGCTTCCCCGCCTCCGCCGCCAGCCGGCCGTAGGTCGTCGTGTCGCCGGGACGCACGCGCGCGAGACGGAGGTAGACCTCCCGGAAGAAGGGGTTCACGTCCTCGAGATCCACCGCCGTCCGGGTGGCGAGGGACGCGAGGGTCTCGAGAGCGCTCCGCGCCCGGGCAGCGGCGCCCCGGGGCTCCGCGCCGCGGCGGCCCTCGCCGGAGAGAAGCATGCGCTCGGCTTCGAAGAGTTCGCGGATCGCGTCCCGGGCCTCCGCGACCGCGTCCGGCAGGGGCTCTCCGTCGCCGCCGTCCGGATCGACCTCGATGGCCCCCGGGAACCGCTCCTGCACGTCCTTCCGGACGCTTCGCGCCGACCGCCCGACGTCGGGGAGGATGGCGCCGGCGATGCGCCGCCCCGCATGGACCAGCGCCGCGAGACCCGCCGCTGTCTCGAAGATGACGAACTCCCTCTCCGTCTTCATGGTTCCGAATCTCCTGTGGACGCTGACCAGGCGCAATCGCGGAAGGAATAGTAACTGCCCGCGCCGGAGATGACGTGATCGAGCAGGGGGATCCCGACGATCTCCCCCACCGCGCGCATCCGGTCCGTGACGAGGCGGTCCTCCCGGGACGGCAACGGATCGCCGCTCGGATGGTTGTGGACGAGGATGAGGGCGAACGCACGTTCCGCGATGGCTGTCGCGAAGACCTCCCGCGGGTGGACGAGGCTCGATGTGAGAGTCCCGCGCGAGATCTCGCTGTCCCGGATGAGGCGCTGGCGGACGTCGAGGAAGAGACCGCGGAAGGACTCGACCTGGCGGCCTTCCATGGCATGTCGCACGTGTTCGAAGACCTCGCGGCTCGACCGGAGACGGAGCCCGGGCAGGGGCGGAGGCGCCTGTCGGCGCAGGAGTTCCGCGAGGGCCACGAGACCCGAGGCGGCCAGGGCCGCGCGGCGCCCTCTGCGAACGTGATCCGAGGCCGTAAGGCGCTCCTCGAGGGTCACCGCCGAGAGGCCCCGGAGGCCGCGGAGGCCGCCCACGGCCGGCAGGACGTCCCGCGCCATGGTCCAGGGATCCCCCACGGCGCGTCCCGCCGACAGGACGATGGCCAGAAGCTCGTCGTCCCCGATGCCATCGGGCCCCAGAACGCGAAGCCGCCCCGCCGCCTCACGGATCGCCGGGTCCCCGCTCCGCCGGGCGGCCGCCTTCCGCCCGTTGCCCGCATGCGCCGGTGTGTCCGCAGTGTCGTGCATCGTGGTCTCCGCCCCCTTGGACGCGCCGCAGTGCGCGTGCGGACCGCCCGTCATCCGCGGATTGTCGCGCGTTGCCCGCCGCGCACGGCGCGCATATGCTGCCAGCGGGATGGACGCACGACCCTCCTACGAACCCTCCGTCAAGGTGACGATGATGCCGCGGGACACGAACCCGCACGGCACGATCTTCGGCGGCATCATCCTGTCCTGGATCGACCAGGCGGGAGCCATCGAGGCGAGGCGCCGGGCCGGCCACGATGTCGTCACCGTCGCTCTCAAGGAGGTCGAGTTCCGCCTCCCGGTCTTCGTGGGCGACGTCGTGAGCTTCTACGCGAGGACGACGCGGATCGGCCGCACGTCCATCACGGTCGAGGTCGATGTCTGGGCCGACCGCGATCCCGATCTCCGCGAGGCAGCCCGCGTGACCCGGGCCGAGGTGACCTACGTGGCCGTGGGCTCCGACCGGAAGCCGGTCACCGTCGCACCGCCGGTCCCCTGAGGTCGCCCGCCCGCACCCCACCCCCGGATACGATGCTCCGGACGGCTCACCGGCGGTGGATGAAGACCACGACGCCCTGGTTGATCGTGTAGCGGAGCCGCACGGCGCCGGAGCTGTCCGGGTAGGCCCAGTCCTGGCTCCTGTCGCTCGCATCGATCCGCGCCGGGGGGCCGGCCGCGGCCAGCACGTAGGCCGCGGACGAGCCGAGGCCCCAGGGCGCCGTCCCCCCGGTGCCGGCGCCGAGCGAAACCCATACCCCCAAGCCGAGAACA
>CAYQRN010000247.1:0-5856 GCA_964419995.1 uncultured Planctomycetia bacterium | reverse complement strand
CGTGCGCGCCGCCCTCGACCTCATCCCCGTGACGCGGCTGCCGATTCCGCGTCCGACCACCGGAGACGACCCCGCCCTCGTCCTCCGGGCCGCCGCGTTCGCGTGGAACGGCGACCTGCGCGCGGCGCGGCGCAGCCTCGCGGCATCGCGGGCCCTCGCCCGCAGCGCCGGCGCCCCCGGCCCCGTCATGGTCGAGGCCATGAACATGAACCTCGACGACACGCCGTCCGAATCGGACTTCGGCCTCACCTTCGACCTCCTCGGGCTCCTCGGCCTTGGTCGCTCGGCGGCGGCCGAGGCCCTCGCCCGCGCCGAGGTCCGCCGGGATGTGGCGACCCTCGAGCAGACCGTCTGGCGCGTCCTTCACGACGCGGAGCGCGCGCGGCTCCGACTCGCCGGAGCCCGCGCGAGACAGGAAGCCCTCGAGGACCTCGGAACCGCCGCCCGGCGACAGTCGAAGCGGATCGCCATCCTCCACGATCGCGGCTGGCTCTCCGAGTCCGAGTTCCGCGCCGCCCGCGGCTCGGAGGCCATGCTCGACGAGGAACTGGGGCGCGCCCGCATCGAGACGGCGGAAGCCCGCGAGGGTCTCGCAACCCTCGCCGGGCTCCCCCCCGCGGCTCCTCTCCTCGACGCGGCCGCCGCCTCGGCCCTCGAAGCAGCCGCCCTCCCGGGCGGCGGTCCGGCGGATCCGACCCCCGCGGATCTTCTCCGGAACCACCCCGACCTCCGCATGGAGCGGGTCGCCTACGCCGTCGCCGAGGCGGAGGTGCGCGCGGCCGCCGCCGAGAGCTGGCCCGCCCTCCGCGTGGGCCCGCGCGGGCGGCTCATGCCCGACACCTTCCTCCCCGGCGGCCTCATCTCGATCGAGCTGCCCGTGCCCTCGTCGTGGACGGGCCGTCTCGCCGCGGCCCTCGAGCGGCGCGAAGATCGGCGCGAACGCCTCGAGGACGCCCTCGCGCGGACCCTCGCCGCCGTGGCCCGCGCGCGCGTCGCGGCCATCGAGACGAGGGACCGCATCGCGGCGGCTGCCGCCCTCGCCGACGACGCGGCGGCCGCGGCCTGGCAGGCCGCCGCGGCCCGCTTCGACGTGGACACGGCCGCCCTCGAGGCCCGCAGCATGGCCCTCGAGCGGCGCATCCGCCCTCTCCTCGACGCTCTCCGCGCGCGCGAGGACGCAGCCGTGGCTGCCGTTGACCTCTCCTTCGCCCGGGGACCCCGCACGCCGGATGACGACCGAGGCAGCGCCGCCGCGCCGGAGATCGCGCCATGAGCCCCGTGAACCCCGACGTGGACCTCGATGCTCTCGGGCGGAAGGACGAGCCCGCCGCCCTCGAGCCTCCCCCTCGCCGGCCCCTCCGGATCCTGGTCCCCCTCGTGCTCCTCGCCGGCTTCGCCGCGGTCCTCGCGTCGAGCCTCGGGGGACTCTTCGAACGACCGGTGTCCGTGACGATCGTCCGGCCGAGGGCGGCCTCCGCGAGCGGGGCCGCACCCCGCGGGACCGTCCTGTTCAAGGCCGCCGGCTGGGTCGAACCGGAGCCCTACCCCGTCCGCGTGCCCGCGCTCACGGAGGGCGTCGTGAAGGAGATCCTCGTCCTCGAGGCCGAGGAGGTGACGGCGGGGCAGACGGTGGCCACGCTCATCGACGAGGACGCCACCCTGGCCCTCGCCCTTGCCAGGGCGCGGCACGCCCAGGCGGCCGCCGCGGCAGCCCGCGCCGCCGCCGAGGCCATCGCCGCGGCGGAGTCGTACGACGCCGCCCTCGCCGTCACCGAGGCCCTCGCGACCGCCCGGGCGACCGCCGCGGGAAAACGAGCCGAAGCCGAGCACCGGGCCGCATCGGTGGAGGAAGGCCGGGCCGAGGTGCGCGTCGCGGAGGAGGAACTGCTTCTGCAGCAGCATCTCCGCGAGAATGGAGCGGCGGGACCGCGGCAGGTGGAGCTGGCGGAGGCTCGCCTGGCGGCGGCCCGCTCGCGGCTCGCCATCCTCGAGGCGGACCTCGGCCTCGCGCGGGCTGACGCCGTGGCGGCGGAAGCGCGTCTCGCCCGCGCCGAGGGGGATCTCCGGCTCCGGACGGAGGAGAAGCTCCGCCTCGCGGCGGCGAGGGCCGACCGGGACCGGACGGAGGCCGAGGAGGCCGCGGCCCGGGCGGAGGTCGCCATCGCCGAACTCCGGCTCGCGCGGACCCGGGTCGTCTCCCCTGTGGCGGGCTTCGTGCTCGAGCGGCGCGCGGCGCCGGGCGCGGACCTCGGGATGAAGGACGCCGACCGGACCCTCGTCACGCTCTACGATCCGCGCGCGCTCCGCATCCGCGTGGACGTTCCCCAGGGCGACGTCGCGAGGGCCCACGGGGGACAGGAGGCCGAGATCCACGCCGAAGCCCGCCCCGGGCGGCCCTACCACGGCCACGTCGTGCGGATCGTGGAGCTCGCCGACATCTCGAAGACCACCCTGCAAGTCCACGTCAGGGTGGACGACGGCGACCGGCTCCTCCGGCCGGACATGCTCTGCCAGGTGGCGTTCCTCCCGCCGCCTCGGTCCGCCGAGAGCGCGGCGGCGCCCGGCGCCGCCGCCGTCACCCTGATCCCCGCCCGGCTCCTCGTGGACGGAACCCGCGTCTGGATCCTCGACGGCGTGACGGGACGCGCGACGCTCCGCGCGGTCACGGCCGGCGGGCGCCGGGGCGACGACATCGAGATCGTCGCGGGACTCACTCGACGACATCGAGATCGTCGCGGGACTCACCATCACGGACAGGCTCGTGGACCGGGGCCGCGACGGCCTCCGCGAGGGTTCGGCCGTCACCGTCGCGAAGGGGGAGTGACCATGGCTTTCATCGTCCTCGAGAACGTCACGAAGACCTATCGCCGCGGCGAGCACGTCGTGACGCCGCTCCGAAACGTCTCGCTCGCCATCGAGAAGGGCGAGTTCTTCGTGCTGCTCGGTCCTTCCGGCAGCGGGAAGACGACCCTCCTGAACCTCATCGCGGGCATCGACCGGCCCGACGAGGGACGGGTCGTCGTGGCGGGGGCGGACCTCGTCACTCTCGGCGGCGGCCGTCTCGCGGACTGGCGCGCCGAGAACCTCGGCTACATCTTCCAGCAGGACAACCTCGTCCCCGTGCTCACGGCGTGGGAGAACGTCGAACTGCCGCTCTTCCTCCATTCGCTCGCGCGCCGCGAACGGCACCGCCGCGTGACCACGGCGCTCACGGCCGTGGGCCTGCAGGACCGCGCCCGCCACCTGCCGCGGCAGCTCTCGGGGGGGCAGGAGCAGCGCGTCTCCATCGCCCGGGCCATCGTGGCCGACCCGCCCATCCTCGTCGCCGACGAACCTACGGGCGATCTCGATCACGAAGCCGCCGAGGGGACGCTCCGCCTCCTCGACCGCCTGAACCGCGAGCGGGGCAAGACGATCGTCATGGTCACCCACGATCCGCGCGCCGCGGCCCACGGGACGCGGCGGATGGTCCTCGACAAGGGGGAACTCCGCCCCGAAGCCGCGTCGCCGGGAACAGCCTCGTGATTCCGCTTCGTCTCATCCGGAAGAACCTCGCGCGGCGCCGCGGCCGGACGGCGCTCACGATCCTCGGAATCGTCTCGGCGATGCTCCTCGTGACACTGGTCGAGAGCCTCCGCGGGGGCCTCGAGCGGGCCCTTTCCGGCGGCGACACGCCGAGGAGCCTCATCGTCTACCGCCAGAACCGCTACTGCCCTCAGACGTCCTTCCTCCCCGAGCGCTACGCCGCGAAGATCGAGCGGATTCCCCACGTCGTCTCGGTCCTCCCCGTCAAGGTCTTCCTCAACAACTGCCGCGCCAACCTCGACATCGTGGCTTTCCAGGGCACTCCGGTCGACCGGTTGTTCGACGCCCGCACGGTCAACATCGTCGAGGGCGACGCGGAGCGGTACCGCCGCGAGAAGGACGCCGCCCTCGTCGGCCGGGAGTTCGCGCTGCGGCGGCGCCTCTCCGTCGGGGAGTCCTTCAAGTTCGGCAACATCGACGTCAAGGTGGCGGGGATCTTCACGTCCGCCGAGCCCGTCGAGGAGGGCGTCATCCTGACGCATCTCGAGTTCCTCCAGCGCGCCACGGCCCGGACGAGTTCCGTGTCCTCCATGTCCTCGGAGGAAGGGCGCCTCGGGACCGTCACGCAGTTCGAGGTCAAGGTGGACGACGCCGGCCACGCAGGCGCCGTGGCCGCGGCCATCGACGAGACGTTCCGCACGGACGAGGCTCCCACGGACACGCGCCGGAAGATCCAGTTCCTCGAGACGGCCACACGGGACCTCCGGGAGGTCCTCTCCTTCGCCAACCTCCTCGGAATCGCCTGCATGCTCGTCGTGCTGGCCCTCGTCGGGAACACGATCGTCATGTCCGTGCAGGAGCGGGTGAAGGAGTTCGCCGTCTTCCGGACGCTCGGGTACCACGGGCGCCACGTCGTCCTTCTCATCCTCATCGAGGCACTTCTCCTCGCCGTCATCGGCGCGGTCGTCGGCATCGCGGTCGCCCTCGCCATCCTCCGGGCCACACACCTCACCTTCGGGGCGGAGGGCGTCCCTGTGACCTTCACGCTCTCCGCCGGCGTGGCCGCTCGGGGCCTTCTGCTCTCCGTGGCGGCGGGCCTCGTCGCGGGTCTCGTCCCCGCGGCAAGGGCCGCGCGGGCCGGCATCGTGGCCTCCCTCAGGAGCGTCTGAGATGCGGTCCCGCCGGCTTCCCTTCGACTACGCGATCCTGAACCTCGGCAGGCGGCCGCTCCGCACGGTCCTCACGGGCGTGTCCAGCGCCCTCGTCGCCGGACTCCTCGTCGCGACCTCCGCCTTCGTCGAGGGGCTCCGCACGAGCTTCTCCTCCGCCGGACGCCCCGACACCGCCATCCTCCTCTCGAGCGTCGCCGAACGGGATGTGGTCCGCTCCACGGTGGCTGCGTCCCTCGAGGGCCTCGTCGCCGGGAACGTGAAGGGGATCCTCGAGGTCGACGGTGTCCCCGCCGTCTCGCCCGAGATCCACATGGGCACGAATCTCCGGCTGGGCCCCGCACCTCCCGCCGGCGCTCCCGACGGAGTCCACCAGGCGTTCGTCCGCGGCGTCACGCCCCGCGCCTTCCTCGTCCATGACATGGTCACGATCATCGCGGGAGCCCCGCCGGGCCCCGACGAGGTCCTCGTGGGTCGTCTCGCCGCGCGGAAGATGGGCGCGCCGGAGGATGCGCTCCTCCAGGGCCGCATCGTGCGTTTCGAGGGCGGCACGTACCGCATCGCAGGCATCTTCGCCGCTCCGGGGACCACCATCGAGTCCGAGATCTGGACGCCCCTTTTCGGCCTCCGCGGGCAGACGCGCCGCGACGACTCCTCCGCCGTCTTCGTGCGGTTCCGGATTCCCGAGGCCTTCGACTCCCTCGATCTCTTCGCCAGGCGACGCCTCGACCTCGAGCTCGTCGCCCTTCCTTCGACCGTCTACTACAAGGAGCTCGGCGCCTACTTCGACCCCATCCGGCATCTCGCCTGGGTGCTGGCAGCCATGATCGTCGCCGCGGCGCTCATGGGAGGAGCCAACACCCAGAACGCCGCCGTCCAGGACCGGCTCCGGGAACTGGCGACGCTCCGCGCCGTGGGCTACCCCGGCCGCGCCCTCGTCCTCTCGCTCCTCACGGAGTCCGTCGTCCTCGCGGCGGCCGGCGGACTCGTGGGCCTCGCCCTCGCGCGCCTCTTCGTGACCGGGACGGCCGTGAGCATCGCCATGAGTGCCTTCGCCATCGAGGTCGGCGCGCGCTCCGTCCTCACCGGGCTCGCCGGCGTCCTCCTCATCGGCATCCTCGGAACGCTTCCCGCCACGGTGCGCGTGTTCCGCATGCCCATC
>CAYQRN010000246.1:0-5869 GCA_964419995.1 uncultured Planctomycetia bacterium | reverse complement strand
GCCCCCCCCATGCGCCGGTTCATCGTCGTGCTCACGCGGATCAACCTCGCCGCGCTCCTCGCGGCGGCGGGGATCGGCGTTGCCTCGGCTCACGGCGGGCACGGCCACAGGGCTCTCCATGTCTACGTGGGGCTCTTCGCCGGCGTGCTCACGGCCTTCACGCACTGCTTCTTCATGTTCTACCTCATCGGAAGCGGTGTCCATGTGAAGAAGCTGACCCAGGGATCGCGGGAACTCTGGGACCGCTTCGTCCCCGCCACGCGGCGTCTCAAGGCCGAAGGGCATCCCACGGCCTTCCTGACCATGCTCTTCACCATCGGCTCCGCCATCACGGGGGGCGGCGTGGACACGGGCGTCATCCACGGGTTCGTCCACTTCCTCCTCTTCGTCGCCGCGATTCCGCTCAATGCCTTCGTGTTCGCCCAGCAGATACGGCTGGCGGAACGGAACACGATTCTCATGAGCGACGTCCGCCGGGCGACGGCGGCGGTGCCGCCGCCGGCCGGCCGAACGCCGTGATCCGTTCGACGGCACCCCGGATCCCGAGGGCCGTGGTGTCGACCTCGATGTCGGCACGGCCGTAGAGAGGCTCGCGGGCGGCGAGGAGCGAGCGGAGCTCGGCCATGGCGGCGGGGTTGTCGCCCATCGGTCGGCGGTCGCCCTGAGCGGTGACGCGGTCCCAGTGGTCCTCGGGCCGCGCCCGGAGCCACACGGTGCGGAAGCGGCTCCGAAGGAGCGTGAACGTCCGGGGGGCCGTGACGAGGCCACCGCCGGCGGCGAGGACGACGGGGGTCTCGCGGGCGATGACGCGGCGGAGCGCCGCCGCCTCGAGCCGCCGATACCATGCTTCCCCGTGCAGGGCGAAGATCTCCGGGAGGCCCATGCCGGCCGCCTCCTCGATGATGTCGTCGAGCTCCACGAAAACGACCCCGAGCGCTGCCGCGACGAGGGGACCGACGGTGCTCTTTCCCGCGCCGCGGAGGCCGAGAAGGGCGATGGGGCGGGCCGGCGCGGCCGGGCTGACGTCGGGGAGCAACTCGGACCAGGTCGTGCCGAGCGCGGCGACGAGGGCGTGGAGTCGCGCGATGGAGACGTTGCCCTGGCCCCGCTCGATCTCGGCCAGGAACCGCATCGAGAGGCCGGAGGCCGACGCGAGGGATCGGAGCGTGAGCCCGCGCTCCGCTCGGAGCCGCCGGAGCCGCTCGCCGAGCGAGCGGAGGAACGTCTCCGGGCTTCGCACCTCGTCCCCTGTCATGATGCAATATATAGCATATTGACAAAAGTCATAAAGGATCTATATTTCGTCCACCATGACGATCGATTTCGAGACCGAACCTGCCCGGTACCGCCATTGGAAGCTCGACGTCGACGGGGACGTCGCGACCCTGTCCATGAACGTGGACGAGGAGGAGGGCCGCTCCAGGGGCTACGAGCTCAAGCTCAACTCCTACGACCTCCACGTGGACATCGAGCTCGCCGACGCGATCCAGCGCATCCGCTTTGAGCATCCCGCCGTCCGCGTCGTTATTCTCACGAGCGCCCGGGACCGCATCTTCTGCGCCGGAGCCAACATCTACATGCTCGGGCAGTCCACGCATCCCTTCAAAGTGAACTTCTGCAAGTTCACGAACGAGACGCGTTGCGCCATGGAGGATGCGAGCCGGAACTCGGGGATCCGGTTCATCGCGGCCATCAACGGAACGGCCTCGGGCGGCGGGTACGAACTGGCACTTGCCTGCGACGAGATCCTCCTCGTGGACGACGGCAACTCGGCCGTGAGCTTCCCCGAGGTGCCTCTGCTCGGCGTCCTGCCGGGGACGGGCGGCCTCACGCGCCTCGTGGACAAGCGGCGTGTGCGGCGGGACCGGGCCGACGTCTTCTCGACGGTGGCGGAGGGTATCCGCGGCCGCCGGGCAAAGGACTGGGGCCTCGTGGACGACATCTTCCCGCGGAGCGCGTTTCGCGCGAAGGTGGCCGCCCGGGCGCGCGTGCTCGCCGACGGTGTGGACGCGCGGCACGCGGGGCCCGGCGTCCCGCTTCACGCCCTCCGGCCGGAGAGCGACGGAAGCACGGTCCGGTGGCGCCACGTCACGCTCGATCTCGCGGCCGCGGAGCGAACGGCGGCCATCCTCGTCCGGGGCCCCGGTGCCGGGGAGCCGGTCGATCCGGCGGCGATGCGGGCGGCGGGCGCGGACTTCTGGCCGCTTCGGGCTTTCCGCGAGCTCGACGACGCGCTGCTGAGACTCCGCGTTAACCACCCCGAGATCGGGCTCGTGCTGCTCCGGACGGCCGGCGACGGGGCGGCGGTGCTGCGTCTCGACGAAGCGGTCGCAGCGCATCGGAACGACTGGTTCGTGCGCGAGACGGTCCTCCACATGGCGAGGGTGCTCCGCCGCCTCGATCTCACGGCGAAGAGCTTCTTCGCCCTCATCGAACCGGGATCGTGTTTCGCCGGGAGCCTCTTCGAGCTCGCCCTCGCGGCCGATCGCTCTTTCGCGCGGGTCGACGGCGATGCGCCGGTGGGGGTGGCCCTGTCGTCGATCAACGCTGGGGCGTGCCCCATGAGCAACGGCCTCACCCGGCTCCAGTCCCGCTTCCTCGGCGACCCGGGGCGGGTCGTCGAGCTGCTCGCAGCGGGAGAACCGTTCGATGCGCCGGCGGCCGAGGGGGCCGGCCTCGTCACGGCGGCCCTCGACGCCTGGGACTGGGAGGACGAAGTCCGCATCGCCGTGGAGGAGCGGGCGAGCCTCTCGCCGGACGCCCTCACGGGCATGGAGGCGAACCTGCGGTTCGCCGGTCCCGAGACGCCGGACACGAAGATCTACGGGCGCCTCACGGCCTGGCAGAACTGGATCTTCCAGCGCCCGAACGCCGTCGGCGAGACGGGAGCGCTCACGAACTACGGCCGGCCCACGAGGCCGAGCTTCGACATGCGGAGGACCTGATGAGTCTCGAGGACCGGATTCCGAACAACGTCGATCTCTCCCGGGACGGGAAGCTCCAGCGCGCCCTCGAGGCCTGGCAACCCCGCTTCCTCGAGTGGTGGATGGAGATGGGGCCCGACGGGTTCCAGAGGGACGACATCTACCTCCGGACGGCGATCTCCGTCGACGCGGACGGCTGGGCGAACTTCGACTGGGTCCGGATGCCGGAGTACCGGTGGGGGATCTTCCTGTCCGAGGCCGACAGAGAGCGACGTGTCCCCTTCGGGGATCACGCCGGCGAGGCGGCCTTCCAGGAGGTGCCCGGGGAGTTCCGCAACATCCTGCGGCGCATCATCGTGACCCAGGCGGACACGGAACCGGCCTCCGTGGAGCAGCAGCGCCGGCTCGGAAAGACCTGTCCGAGCCTCTACGACCTCCGGAACCTCTTCCAGGTCAACGTGGAGGAGGGGCGGCATCTCTGGGCCATGGTCTACCTCCTCCACAGCTTCTTCGGGCGCGACGGCCGCGAGGAGGCGGAGGAACTGCTCGCGCGGCGCGCCGGCAACGCGGACAAGCCCCGCATCCTCGAGGCCTTCAACCAGCCGTGCGAGGACTGGCTCTCGTTCTTCGCCTTCACGATGTTCGTGGACCGCGACGGGAAGTACCAGCTCGGCGCCCTGGCCGAATCGGGCTTCGATCCCCTGGCGCGCACCTGTCGCTTCATGCTCACGGAGGAGGCGCACCACCTCTTCGTGGGCGAGACGGGCATCGGGCGCATCGTGCGGCGCGCGGCGGAGCTCCGGAAGCTCGATCCCGCGGGGGACGTCCGCCGGCAGGGGGGCATCGACATCCCCACCGTCCAGCGGTTCATCAACTTCTGGTACTCCTACGCCCTCGACCTCTTCGGGGGCGAGATCAGCTCGAACGCCGCCGACTTCTTCGCGGCGGGGCTCAAGGGGAGGTTCCGGGAGGAGCGGCAGTACACGGATCACCGGGCGCTCGACGGCGTGCGCGGAATCCCCGTCGTGGAGGACGGCGTGCTGCGCGTGCGGGAGGTGCCGCTCCGCAACGCTCTCAACGAGGTGCTGCGCGACGAGTACGTGAAGGACTGCGAGCGGGCGCTCGCCACGTGGAACCGCATCCTCGAGGAGGAGGGCGTCCCCGAGCGGCTGAGACTCCCCGACCGCCGTTTCCACCGCCACATCGGCCTCTATGCGGGGCAGCGCTTCGACACGGAAGGGCATCTCGTGTCCCCGGAGCGCCACGCCGGGATCATCGAGTCGGAGCTGCCGAGCGCCGCGGACCGGGCCTACGTGGCGAGTCTCATGACCCCTGTCGCGGAGCCCGGGAAGTTCGCGCACTGGATCGCGCCTCCGGCGAAGGGCGTCAACGGCCGGCCCCTCGACTTCCCCTACGTCAGGTTCAACTGACGGACATCCGGAACGGCTCCATCTCAAGCGTTGTTGCCGAAGGGGTTTGCGTCGTCCCCTGAAAGGCGGGCCGCCTTCGGTTCCGGGTCGGCTGCGAGGTTAGAATGCAGGATCGGCGGATTCCCTGCCGCCCACGATGCCGTAGAGACTCCGTCCGCGCGACGGGGACCCGACCACCGCGACGATGTCCGCCCGACTCCTTCCGCTCCTCCTCTTCGCCGTTGCGGGGACGCTCTGCGCCCAGACCACGTACCACGTCGATGTGGCGAACGTGTCGCCGCCGTTCCTCGGAACGGCGACGGATCCCTTCCCCACGATCGCCATGGGGCTCGCCGCGGCGAGCCCCGCGGGGGGCGACACCGTGCTCGTGGCGCCGGGCGAATACGTCGAGGACGTTCACATCGCAAAGCCCCTCGTCCTCCAAGGGTCGGGTTCCGCGACCGTCGTGAAGCCGAACCCCGCCGGTCCCTTCTACGGTCCGTTCATGCCGCCGGGGTCCGGACCGGCCGTCATCGACATCGCGGCGTCCGGCGTGACCGTCGCAGATCTCCGCGTGGACGGCACGACCGTCTTCGATCCGCTGCTCACGCCGCACTCGAACCGGGCGCGGCGCGGGATCCAGGCCGTCGTTGCCGTCAACGTCGTCATCCAGTCCTGCGTCGTCGAGAATGCGGCCTTCGGCATCTTCATGAGCTACTCGGCCAACGTGACCGTGGCCGGCTGCACGGTGAACCAGACGGGGTTCGACGCCGAGAACGGGACGGGCATCGACCTCTTCTTCTCGACCGGCAACGTCTTCCTGAACACGGTGACGGCTTCGGCAGGCACGGGGATCCACTACCGGGCCGGCTCGTCGGGGCAGATCGGGCCCGGCAACGCCGTGACCGGCTGCGTGCGCGGAATCGCCGTGAGCGGCAACACGGCCCTCGCGACCGTGACGGGCAATTCGGCGGGCGGGTCCGCCGTCGCCGACGTCCAGGTCCATTTCCCGGAAGGCCCGGTGACCGTCAGCGGCAACATCATCGCGCCGTCCGCGACGGGGTTCCTCCAGCTCGGTGGCGGCTCCGATCTCGTGACCCTCACAGGCAACGCGATCACGGGCACGGGAGGGGCCGGTACGGTGGGCCTCGCATTCACGACGGACGGTCTGCTCGGGTTTCAGGGGACCACGGTTCTGGCCACGGGCAACACGCTCCAGTCGGTGGAGATCGCCGTCAGGGTGCACGAATCGCCCTCGGATCTCACGCGGATCCACGCGATCGTCCTCGGCGGGGCCCCGGGCAGCGGCAACACCTTCGGTGGCTCCATTCAGAATCTCGTGCTCGAGAACGCCGACGACGATGTCGTGGCCACGGACAACGACTGGGGCACCTGCAATCCCGAGGCCACGATCACGCACTCCGTCGATAATCCGCTCCTCGGCACCGTCAACTTCTCGGGTTACTCCTGCGTGCCGCCCGTCCTCGCCGGCGCCGCGACGCTCGGCGTGGGCGCGGGGCCTTCGGCGGCGGTCTG
>CAYQRN010000245.1:0-5914 GCA_964419995.1 uncultured Planctomycetia bacterium | reverse complement strand
CATCATCGAGGGCTATCGCCTGGGCAACTACGTCTATCTCACGACCTGAACGCCCCCCCACCCGCCGCCCGCGCCCCCCCCCGCGGGCGGTTCCATTCCTGAACCGCCGCGTTATCGTGGAGATTCATGACGGAATTCACGAATGCGGAGGCGGTCCTCCAGCCGGAGAGTGCCGCCGGGGCAAGGACGATGACTTCTCGAACCACGCCCTCGCGGGGTGGCGACCCCGAATCGTTCAGCCTGAACCTCCTCTCCGGGTTCAAGGGCCAGCTTCCCGACGCCGACCCCGATGAGACCCGGGACTGGATCGAGGCCCTCGACGGGATCGTCCGGACCGCCGGGCGCGAGAGGGCGGACTTCCTGCTCCGGCGCGTCCTGAAGCGCGCCCGCCAGCTCCGGGTGGGCCTGCCGGGCCTCGTCCAGTCCCGCTACATCAACACGATCTCGCCCGAGCAGGAGCCGCCCTTCCCCGGCGACGAGGCCATGGAGCTGCGGATCCGACGGATCATTCGCTGGAACGCCGCCGTCATGGTGATCCGGGCGAACCAGTTCTCGGCGGGCCTCGGCGGCCACCTCGCCACCTACGCCTCCGCCGCCAGCCTCTACGAGGTGGGCTTCAACCACTTCTTCCGGGGCCGTAACGCCGGCGCCGGGGATCACGTCTTCTTCCAGGGCCACGCGTCCACCGGGATCTACGCCCGCGCCTTCCTCGAGGGCCGCCTCACGGAGGCGCAGCTCCAGCACTTCCGCCGCGAGGCCACGCGCGGCCAGGGACTCTCCTCCTACCCCCACCCCCGGCTCATGCCGGACTTCTGGGAGTTCCCCACGGTTTCCATGGGGCTCGGCCCGCTCTGCGCAATCTACCAGGCCCGCTTCAACCGCTACCTCGCGAAGCGCGGCCTCGCGGACACCTCGGCGTCCCGCGTCTGGTGCTTCGCGGGCGATGGCGAGATGGACGAGCCGGAGGCCACGGGCGCCCTCACTCTCGCCTCCCGCGAAGGTCTCGACAACCTCACGTTCGTCGTGAACTGCAACCTCCAGCGGCTCGACGGACCCGTGCGCGGGAACGGGAAGATCATCCAGGAGCTGGAGGCGATCTTTACGGGCGCCGGCTGGAACGTCATCAAGGTCATCTGGGGCCGCGAGTGGGACGACCTCCTCGCGAAGGACGTGGATGGCCTTCTCCTCGAACGGATGCAGGAGACCTGCGACGGTGAATGGCAGCGCTACGCTGCCGAGACGGGCGCCTACATCCGCGAGCACTTCTTCGGGAAGGATCCCCGCCTCGTGCGGATGGCCGGGCACCTGTCCGATGACGATCTCCGCCGGCTGCGCCGAGGCGGCCACGACTACCGGAAGGTCTACGCCGCCTACGCCGCGGCGACGGCCCACCGCGGCCAGCCCACGGTGATCCTCGCGAAGACGGTGAAGGGCTGGACGCTCGGTGCGACGGGCGAGG
This sequence comes from uncultured Planctomycetia bacterium, assembly GCA_964419995.1. Lineage (GTDB taxonomy): Bacteria > Planctomycetota > CAYQRN01 > CAYQRN01. Next base: position 4,455 of record CAYQRN010000245.1, on the reverse strand, counting down.
CGCGCAACGTCGCCCATCAGGTGAAGACCCTCTCCCTCGAGGAGCTGCGCAAGTTCCGCGACCGCCTCGAGCTGCCCATCCCGGACGCGAAGCTCGAGGATCCGCCGTTCTTCCATCCCGGCGCCGGAAGCCCCGAGATCGCGTATCTCCTCGAACGCCGCCGCGCGCTCGGAGGCTTCGTGCCCCAACGCGTCGTGTCGGCTCCGCCCCTGCCGGCGCCGGCGGCGAAGCCCTTCACGGATCTCGACGCCGGCACGGCGCCGGACCAGGAGGCCTCGACGACCATGGCCGCCGCCTCCCTCATCCGGAACCTCATCCGGGACCCGGTCCTCGGCCGCCGGATCGTCCCGATCATCCCGGACGAGGCGCGAACCTTCGGCCTCGAGGTCCTTTTCAAGGAGGTGGGCATCTACGCGCCCCTCGGGCAGCGCTACGAGCCCGTCGACTCGAAGGTCCTCCTCTCCTACCGGGAGAAGGCCGACGGCCAGCTTCTCGAGGAGGGCATCACCGAGGCGGGCTCCATGGCCTCGTTCGTGGCGGCGGGGACGGCCTACGCCACGCATGCCTCCCCGACGATCCCCTTCTACATGTTCTACTCGATGTTCGGCCTCCAGCGCACGATGGACCTCGCCTGGCTCTTCGGCGATGCCCGGGGGCGCGGCTTCCTCCTCGGAGCGACGGCCGGACGCACGACGCTGAACGGCGAGGGTCTCCAGCACCAGGACGGCCACTCGCACCTCCTCGCCGCGGCCATCCCGAACCTCCTCGCCTACGACCCGGCCTTCGCGTACGAGGTCGGCACGATCGTCCGCGACGGTTTCCGCCGCATGTACGAGGGCGGCGAAGACATCTTCTATTACGTCACGGTCTACAACGAGACCTATCGGATGCCGCGAAAGCCCGAGGGCGTGGACGAGGGCATCCTGCGAGGCCTCTACCTCTTCCGGCCCGCCCCGGTGCGGAGCGCGGCCTCCGCCAGGATCTTCGGGTCGGGGACCATCCTGCGGGAGGCCCTCCGCGCCCAGGAGATCCTCGCCGAGCGCTTCGACGTGGCCGCCGACGTCTTCAGCGCCACGAGCTACGGCCAGCTCCGCAACGACGCCCTCGAGGTCGAGCGATGGAACCGCCTCCACCCCGAGGAAAGGCCCCGCGCCCCGTGGATCTCCCGCGCGCTCGAGGGGACGTCCGGCCCCATCGTCGCCGTCTCCGTCTGGATGAAGGCCGTGCCCGACATGATCTCCCGCTTCGCCCCCGCCCCCTTCACGCCGCTCGGCACCGACGGCTTCGGCCGCTCCGACATCCGGGCCACCCTGCGGCGCCACTTCGAGATCGACGCCGAGCACGTGACCGTGGCCGTCCTCCACGCCCTCGCGGCAAGCGGCGCGGTCCGCCAGGAGACCGTATCCCGGGCTATCCGGGACTTCGGCCTCCGCCCCGACGCCCCGGATCCCCGCGACGCCTGAGGCGCGGTCTCCCGTGATGCGCCGGCCGCCGCTCAGGCTCCCGGCGGGATCGTGCCGAAATCCATGGTGTCATGGCGATGATCCCGCACGACGACCCGGCCGCTCCCGTCCCCTCCATGAGGGTCCTCGTCCAGTGTCCTGCCTGCCGGAGGCAGTTCGACGCCACGCCCCTCAAGCCGGGGGCGAGCCTCCGCTGCGTCTGCGGCACCGTCGTGCCCATCGATCGCGCGGCCTCCCATGAGCCGCGGGTCCTCCGCTGCGGGAGCTGCGGAGCCCCCCTCCAGGCCGACCCCACGACCTGCGGTCACTGCGGGTCCGGCATCGCACCGGACGACCGGCGCCGCGGCGCCGTGTGCCCCGCCTGCTTCGCCCGCCTCCCCTCGGGTGCGCGCTTCTGCATCGAGTGCGCCACCGAGATCCGCCCGGAGGCCCTCGTGGCGCTGCCCGACGGCGTCCAGTGCCCCCGCTGTCGCGGCGACCTCGCCGTCCGCGCCGTGGAGGGAGGAAGCCTCATCGAATGCGCGGGGTGCGAGGGGATCTTCGTCGATCCGACCCTCTTCGCCGTCGCCTGCAGCGAGGCCGCCCGGCGCCGGCCGTCCTGGGCGGCCCGGCGTCACGAGGGTCCCCGCGATCCCCATCGCGTCGCCTATCTTCCCTGCATCCTCTGCGGGGAGCTCATGCAGCGGCGCCAGATCCCCTCGGGCTCAGGCGTCATCGTCGACCACTGCGGCGATCATGGCATCTGGCTCGACAGGGGAGAGATCGAAAGGACCTTCGATTTCCTCGCCCGCGATCCCGTCATCTGAGATCCGGCGCGCCTTGCGCAGGCTCAGCCGGGCGGCGTAGACTCGCCGTCGCATGAGCGACGCGCCCGCCACTCCGTCCGGCGCCGGTCCCGACCCGAGGACGTCGGCCCTCGTCCGGAGCGCCATGGACGGCCGCCGCGAGCGCTTCGGCGACCTCTACGCGCGCATTGCGCCGGCGGTCCACGCCTGGGCGGTGCTGCGCATCGCCCCGCCACTCCGCGCGCGCCTCGCCCCGGAGGACCTCGTCCAGGAGGTCTTCTGCCGGGCCATCGAAGGACTGCCCGGCTACGACCCCGCCCGCGCGCCCTTCCGCCCCTGGATCTTCGGCATCGCCGCAAAAGTCCTCCTGAAGGCGCTGCGAAGCCTCTCGCGCAAGCCGGCGAGCAGCCATCGTACGGGGGCCTTCGACCTCGACGAGGTTCCCGCCGAGGTGACGACGGCGAGCCGCCGCGTCGCGCGGAGCGAATCCATGGCCCGCTTCCTCGAGACGGTGGATGCCCTCCCGGAGGAGGACCGGCAGCTCCTGCGGCATCGGGGACTCGAGGGGCTCGAAATGGCGGAGGTGGCGGAGCGGCTCGGCGTGAGCCCCGAGGCCGCCCGCAAGCGCTGGCAGAGGCTCCGCGAACGACTCCAGTCGCCCGGGCTCCCGGACGAACTCCTCCTGGCTTGATCGGCTCTCCGTCGTTGTACGATGGCAGGGATGGATGGGACGGACCGGTCCGGGGCCGACAGAGCCGCCGATGTCCTCATGCTCCTCCTCGCGGACCGCGAGGCCGGAGATCTGAGGCCCCTCGCCCACTATCTCGCGCTCTTCCCCGGGTGCGAGGAGACCGTCGCGGCGGAGTATCTCGCCTTCGCTGCGCCTCCGGCGGAAGGGAACGACATCGCGTCGCCGCCCCCCGGGTCCGTGACCGCCGGCGATCGACCGGAGCCCCGTGCCGGGAGCGGGCCGCGCCTCGGCCCCTACATCCTCGATCGGGAAATCGGGCGCGGCGGGCAGGCCGTGGTCTGGCTCGCGACCGACAGCCGCCTCGGCCGGAAGGTGGCCGTGAAGATCCTCACGTCGACGCTCGGGATGGACGCCGGGGACGTCCTCGCGCGCTTCCGGCGGGAGGCGGAGGTCGCGTCCCGTCTCGACCACCCCGGCCTCTGCACGGTCCACGACGCCGGCGTCGAGAACGGGACGGCGTACATCGCGATGCGCTTCGTCGAGGGCGAGTCCCTCGCGGCCCGGATCGCCGGCCGCCGCGCCGCGGCGGGCCGAGCGCCACGGGACGCATCCGGCGAGGCGCGGCCGCGCGTGTCCTCGAGCTCCGCCGGCCGCCGCGAGGCACTGCGCCTCGCCGCCCTCGTCGAGGCGGCAGCCCGGGCCCTCCACGTCGTCCACGAGGCCGGCATCGTCCACCGCGACATCAAGCCGGCCAACATCATGGTCACGCCCGCCGGCGAGCCCGTGCTCATGGACTTCGGCCTCGCCCGCGATCACCGCAGCGGCGACGCGTCTCTCACGCGGACCGGCGAGATCTTCGGCACGCCATCGTACATGTCGCCCGAGCAGCTCCGCCTCGCTCCGTCGGCGCTCGACCGGCGCACCGATGTCTGGTCCCTCGGCGTGACGCTCTATGAAGCCGTGACGCTGCGGCGGCCCTTCGACGAGCCGACCCGCGAGCTGCTCTGCCGGGCTATCGAGCGCCACGAGCCGCCGGACCCGAGGACGCTCGACCCGTCCGTTCCGCGGGACCTCGCCGTCATCGTCCTCACGGCCCTCGAGAAGGACCGCGACCGAAGGTACCAGTCGGCCCTGCACCTCGCCGAGGATCTCGAGCGGCTCCGCCTGCGGCAGCCCATCCGCGCCCGTCCGGCCGGGCCGCTCCTGCGCCTCGCGCGCTGGGCCGCGCGCCGGCCGGCCCTGGCCGCCGGCCTCGGGGGCTTCGTGGTCCTCCTCGTCACGGCCCTGCTCATCACGCTCTGGTTCCTCGGAGAGAAGGCCGCCGCGCTCGCGGAGGTCACGCGCCTCTCCGACCTCGCGCGCCTCCGGGATCTCGAGACGCGGGCCGGTCAGCTCCGGCCCTCCGTCCCCGAACGCGTTGGGGGCGAGGCGGGCATGACGGCGTGGATCGACGCCGCGAGGGAGATCCTCTCCCGCCGCGATATCCACGCAGCGACGCTCGAGATCGGAAGAGCGT
>CAYQRN010000244.1:0-6015 GCA_964419995.1 uncultured Planctomycetia bacterium | reverse complement strand
TGGTCGTGGGACTTCGGCGATGGAAGCACGCCTGCCGCCGGCGCAGGTCCTCACATCCACGTCTATCCGACCGACGGGGTCTACACGGCCACTCTGACCGTAACGGCGACAGGTCCGGCTCCAGGACAGACCTGCCAGTCCGTCGCCTCGAGGGCGATCACGGTCTGGCCGGCACCCATGGCGAACTTCTCCGGCGCGCCCGTCGTCGGATGTTCGCCGCTCGCGGTGTCCTTTTCGGATCTCTCGACCGGATCTCCGACGTCATGGGCGTGGGACTTCGAGAACGACGGGATCATCGACTCGACGGAACAGAACCCCGTCCACGTCTACACGGGACCTGGCGCCGCATTCACGGTGAGGCTCCGGGTCACCACGGCCTTCGGCTGCACCGACGAGAAGATTCGGTCGAACCACGTGGCGCTGCTTGGCATGCCATCCGCCGCCTTCTCCTCGGCGCCCCTCTCGCCCTGGTATCCGGCGTCATCGCCGCCCCCGCCGCTCGTCGGATTCCCGCCCTTCACCGTGGGCTTCACAGACCTTTCGACCGAGTCGCCCACGACCTGGGAGTGGGACTTCGATAACGACGGCGTCGTGGACTCGACCGTCCAACATCCCACGCACACGTTCGATGACCCCGGGACCTGGACGGTCGGTCTCAGGGTCACGAACTGCCAGGGCGCCGCGTTCACCGTCGCGGCGGATCACATCGTCGTCCTGGATCCGACGAGCAACACCCGGTCGGCGGACCTCCTTCAGTATCAGTGGAACGAGGTCCGAGGCAGCACCGCGGCCAACACGGCCCGGTTCCCGGTGGCACCGGCCGCAGGCGCGGTCGATGCCGCCGGTTGGCAGGCCGATGCAGGGCGAGCCGGTTTCGAAGGCCCGGAGCCCGGAGCCGGCTGCCTCGGCCGGAGCAGCGCCGGTCCCGTGGTCAGCTCGGGCTGGCCCCTCACGCTCGCGGGCAGCTTCACGATTTCATGGTGGCAGCGCATGGGGGCGAATCCCCCGGCGACCCAGGCGAACAGGAAGTTCCATGTCTTCGCGGCGCTGCACCCGCAGGGAAGCCAGATGTTCCGCTGCTACACGGACGACTCGGGCGGGCTCGTCTTCGAGGGAGGTCCGGGCAGCACGGGCCTCGGCAACGTTCTCGCCTCCGCTACGAACGTCCAGCAAGGCCCGGGCACGTGGCAGCACGTGGCGCTGGTCTTCGACGCGACCTCGAACGTCATGCGGTTCTGGTTCGACGGGGTGCCCGATCCGAACACGGTCTCCCAGCAGAACCCCGCGTACGTCCTCCGTATTGGCGAACTTCATGTCGGCGGTCCGCACCCAGGGCCGTGGGGCGCCGGCGGGTACACGGATCGCCCGATCACCTTCGACTACGATCTCGATGACTTCCGACTCTGGGCGCGGGCACGGACGGCGGCTGAGATACTCCTCGACATGGCTTCGGAAGCGCCGACAACGTCCCCCTTCGGCGCGGGCTGTGCCGGTACGCTTCCCTTCGGCGTACCCTGGATCGGCGCGGCCGCCGCCCCCTCTGTTCCAGGCCCGGACTTCGCCATCCTCCTCCGCAACGCGGAACCCGCTCGGACCTGCGCTCTCGCGCTGGGCGCCGGCGCGGGAACCTGGATGGGGACGCCGCTGCCCCTGTCTCTCGAGCCGTGGTTCGGCGCCGGCTGCGGGCTCGAGGTGGCCCTCGACGCCTGGATCCTCCTGTCGACCGGGGGCGGAAGCGTGGACCTTCCGGCGCCCATCCCTGATCTCCCCTCCCTCCGGGGCGCCCACGCCTACCTGCAGTGGATCATCGACGGGACTTCCGCGGGCGCCGTGACTCCCGGCCTCGACGTGAACATCGAGTAGGTTTCCCGGCCGGAAGCGTGCCGCCGCGGTCCGCGCGCGCAGCGGGGCGGTGTGCGTCGAGGAGGCCGAGAAGGACGACGGCGTTGTTGCGCCGGAGGTCCTTCGCGGCGAAGAGAAGCGTCACCCGCCGCCGGCCGGAACCGAGCGCACGGAGGCGGGTCATGGCGGAGCTCGCGGGCTTTCGGCGAAGTTCCGCCGCATAGCGACGGCGAAACAGGGACCATCGCGTCGGATCATGGCCGAACCACCGCCGCAGCTCCGTCGACGGCGCCACGTCCGGCATCCAGGCGTCGAAGGCCCCTCCTGACTTCGGCACGCCTCTCGGCCAGAGGCGGTCCACGAGCACGCAAAGGCCGTCGTCGGGGTCCGGCGGGTCGTAGACCCGTTTCACTGAGAAGGGCATTGGCGGAACCATGGCATCGCACGACGCGCGGGGGATCTCCGCCATTCGATCCGGAGGCTGCTGCCTTCGGAACCCCTCGACCCCGGCGGCCGCAACCGCTACGCTCCCCGGACCAGGAGTCTCGCAATGCCAACCGCCCGCGCCCTCATCGGCCTCGTGCTCATCGTCCCCGCCGCGGCAGCCCAGGAGCCCTGGAAGCGTCCGCCGGACGAGATCACGGCGCTCGTCGATGAGCGACCCGCCCCTCAGCTTTCGACGAGCCCCGCGGGCGACAGGGTGATCATCATCGAACGCGATGCAGCGCCGTCCATCGCCGACCTCGCCACGCCCTTCGTGCCGCTTGCCGGCGCGCGCGTCGACCCCGCCGCCAACGGCCCCCACGACACGATGCCGAGGATCCACCGCTTCATCGTCCGGTCCCTCGCCGGAGGAGATGACGTCGAGATCCGCCCCGAGGGGCGCGCGTCATCGCCCGTCTGGTCCCACGACGGCCAGAGATTCCTCTTCACGGTCGCGACCGAAGGCGGCACCCGTCTCCACGTCCATGACATCGCGTCGGGCCGGACACGCCGCATCCTCGGTCGCCCTCTCAACGCCGCCGGCGGCGCTGCCGCGAGGTTCATGCCGGACGGACGCCGCATCCTCGTCCGCCTTGTTCCCGCCGGCCGGGGCGCGGCGCCGGTGGCACCCCGGGTCCCGCCCGGTCCCCTGGTCCACGAGACGGCGGGGCGCAAGTCCAGGGTGTGGACGTACCAGGACCTCCTGCGGACCCCCCATGACGACGCGCTGTTCGTCCATTACTTCACGTCCGAGCTCGCCCTGGTCGACCCGGACACGGGAGCCGTCACCGCGATCGGCCGTTCCGGAATCTTCCTCGCGGCCGCGCCCTCGCCCGACGGCTCCTTCCTGCTCACGGAGCGGGCCGAACCGCCCTGGTCCCACGCCGTGCCCTTCCAGAGCTTCGGCCGCGCCATCGAGATCCTCGATGCCGCAGGCGCCGTCGTGAGGACCATCGACCGGCGCCCCGCGGCGGAGGAAGTGCCGGTCGACGGTGTGCCCGAGGGACCGCGCCAGCCCGAATGGCACCCGCTCGCCGGCGCGACCCTCGTCTGGGCGGAGGCGCTGGATGGCGGAGATCCGGAGCGCGAGGCCCCGCACCGCGACCGCATCCTCGCCCTCGCCGCCCCCTTCGCCGCGGAGCCGCGGGAGGTCCTGAAGCTCGAGCAGCGATTCCAGAGCCTCGAGTTCACCGAGGAGGGCCTCGGGATCGTGACCGAGTCGCAGCGCAAGAAGCGCTGGCGCTGGACGCGCACCTTCGACTTCGAGAAGGGACCGGAGACCCTGAAGCTCCTCTTCTCCCTGTCGACGCAGGATGCCTACAAGGACCCGGGCCGCCCTGTCATGAGGCGCCTGCCCGGGGGCGCCGCCGTCCGCTCCACGGGGGGAACCATCCTCCTCGAGGGCAGCGGCGCCACTCCCGAGGGCGAGCGCCCCTTCCTCGACAGGTTCGACCTCGCCACGGGACAGGCCACGCGCATCTTCCAGTCGGCCCCGGACGCCTTCGAAAGCGTCGCAGCCGTGCTGCCCGGCGACGGTTCACGGTTCATCACGCGCCGGGAGTCCCGCGTCGAGCCCCCCAACCATCATCTCGTCGACGGAGCCGCCGCCACGCGCCGACCCCTCACGGACTACCGGCCCGATCCCGGACGCCTCGCCGCCGCGCGGAGCGAGCTCATCCGCTACGCGCGGGAGGACGGCGTGGAGTTGTCCGGAACGCTCTACGTCCCCGCGGACCGCCGCGACGGGGAACGCCTTCCCCTCGTCGTCTGGGCCTATCCCCTCGAGTACAACGACCGGTCCACGGCAGCCCAGGTCCGCGGGTCACCGAACCGCTTCACGCTGCCGCGGGGCGCCTCGCACCTCTTCTTCCTGCTCCGCGGCTACGCCGTCCTCGATTCCGCGGCGATGCCCGTCGTCGGGGACTACCGCACCGTCAACGACACCTACGTCTCCCAGATCGTCATGAACGCCCGCGCCGCGGTGAAGGCCGTGGCGGATCGCGGCATCGCGGATCCGGATCGGGCCGGCGTCGGAGGTCACAGCTACGGCGCCTTCATGACCGCGAACCTCCTCGCCCACTGCGACGTGTTCCGGGCGGGCATCGCCCGGAGCGGCGCGTACAACCGCACCCTCACACCCTTCGGCTTCCAGAGCGAGCGCCGCACGTTCTGGGAGGCCACCGACACCTACGTGCTTCTCTCGCCCTTCACGCACGTCCCGAAGATCAACGAGCCGGTCCTCCTCATCCACGGCGAGAAGGACAGCAACACGGGCACCTTCCCGATCCAGTCGGAGCGCCTCTTCCACGCCCTGCGAGGCCATGGCGGAATCGTCCGCTACGTCGTGCTCCCCCACGAGGACCACGGGTACTCGGCCCGCGAGTCCATCCTCCACGTCCTCGCCGAGATGATCGACTGGTTCGACCGGCACGTGAAGAACGTGCCCGCGCGTCCCGCGGCGCCGGAATCTGCCCCCGCTCCACGCTGAGACTGCGAGAGCGCTCCCCGCGGCCTGCGGCGCTCAGAGGAAACGCAGCGCGCAGGCCTCGGAGACCTCGGCGATGCCGCTGCACGCGGCGTTGCCCACGAGGAACGCGAGGTAGATCACGTACCCCCTCAGCGCCGGCACTGCCGGAATGATCACGGCACCCGTCGCGACGCCGAAGGGATCGAGGAACCCGATGAACCCGGGGAAGAGACCCGTCGTATCGGGAAAGGACGCCGCAAAGAGCACGTCGGGGCAGAGCGGAATGGCGCTTCCGAGCACCGTGAATCCCGGACACTCGCAGAAGGCGGCGGCGGCGATGTAGCAGCGTCCTCCGTTCCCCGGGGAGCGGAACCGCACGTCCACGGTGCGTCCGATCCGCGGGATGCCGAGGATGTGCGGGATCTCCCGCACGACGGGCACGACGACCAGGTCCCCGATCGTCGCGGAACCCGGCGCCGCGAGGAACTGCCCCGTGCGCGACGCGAGAACATCGGCCGTGGACGATGCCAGGTTGTTGTTGGACGCAAACGCGATGAGTTCCACGTTCCCCGGAACCGCGTCGCAGGAGGCGTCCCGCTCGATCGGCGTCAGAACGACGTCCGTCGTGCTCCCGTTGCCTGCGGTCACGACGAAGGCGGAGGACTCGGCGATGACGGGGGCATCCGTGAGGTCGTTCACGTTGACGTTCTGCGGATAGAGGACGTTCGCGGGCGCCTGGGGCACGCCCGACGGATCCACCGGCGTGATCACGAGATCACCGATGGTGGCCTGACCGAGCGTGGCGACGAAGCTCGCATCGGATGCGATGGCGGCCGGCGCCGCCGTGACGGGGAGGTTGTTGCTGTTTGGATAGAGGACGTTCTGGGCCACGGCCGAGATCGAGGTCGAGGTCGCGTAGCTGACTCGTGTCACGACGATGTCGCCGATGGTGGAGCTTCCCGACGTCACGACGAAGCTCCCGTCCGGAGCCACGGCGGGCGGCGCGGCTCCGGCAGCGACGTTGTTGCTCGAGGGGTAGGCCACGACGAGGGCGGAGCCGGCAGTGCCCGTGATCGGATCGACGGGAAGGAGGATGAGATCGGATGTGGACGCCGCGCCCTGGACAGCAATGAGTCCGCCGGCGACGCTCATCGAGGGGGCCACGCCCTGCGTGGATGCGTTGGCGCTCCCGGGGAAGAGGACGTTCTGCGGCGCCAGCGGGT
>CAYQRN010000243.1:0-6219 GCA_964419995.1 uncultured Planctomycetia bacterium | reverse complement strand
CCGGGGCCCCGACGGCCGCCGGGGCGGGCGGGGGGGCCGGTTCCGGTTCGGGCTCCACGTCGAGAGTCGGCGCCTCCGCCGTGCCCGTGCCGGTCCGCCGCACCGAGCGGAGGATCGCGAGAACCTCCTCGGCCTTCGGGCGCTCGTCGGGCCTCTTGGCGAGGCAGCGCATGATGACGCCGGCCACCTCCGCCGGCACCCGGCGGCCTTCCTCGAAGGACGTCACGTGGGGCGGCGCCTCCCGGTGGATCCGGATGAAGTCCTCGACCCCGCCGACGTCGAGGGGAAGCCGCCCGGTCAGCATCTCGTAGAGGATGACGCCCATGGCGTAGACGTCGGATTTCGCCGTGAGCTCGATTCCCCGGGCCTGCTCCGGCGAGAAGTACGCGGGCTTGCCCATGATCGTGACGAGCTTGGTCACCTGATCCAGCTCGCCGTCGAGGGACTTCCCGATGCCGAAGTCGAGGTACTTGACCCTGGCCTTCCCGCCGCCGGCGGGGACGACCATGATGTTGTCCGGGGCGAGGTCGCGGTGGAGGATGCCTTTGCCGTGGATGGCGATGAGCCCCGCGAGGAGCTGGACGGAGAGCCCGTAGAACGCCGGCAGAGCCAGCACCTTCCCGTCCCGGCCGAGGAGCTTCCTGAGCTGGCGCCCGCGGAGCAGCTCCATCGCGATGTACCAGAGGCCGCTCTCCGCACGGCCGTGGGCAACGTACCCGACGACGTTCGGGTGTCCGTCGAGGAGCTTCAGGATCTCCGCCTCCCGCTGGAAGCGGCGGACGTTGCGCTCGGCCTCCTTCGGGTTCTGCTCGAGGAACTCCCTCGAGAGGACCTTCACGGCTACCTCCGTGCCGGTCGTCAGGTCGCGGGCGCGGTAGACCGTGGCCATGCCACCCGAGCCGAGCGGCGTGAGAAGCTGGAAGCGGCCGTCGAGGACCTGTTCGGCTGGCGCGTCGCTCATGCTCGGGCCGGTCCGGGGGTTCCAAGGATGGCGGCGGATCCCACCCCCGACGGACCGGTTCGGGAGCGGAACGGCCGATTCGGTGCCGACCCGTGACCCGCGGCATCGTACCAATCGCCGGCGCGGCGGACCACGTTGCCGGGATTCGGACTTGACAAGGCGGCGGCGCCGTCCGATCCTTGACCCGGAACAGAAGGAACCTGGTGACCTTCGCGGCGTCGGCGCGCCGGTCTGATGAAGGCGGCGTGCCAATCCGCGGACGGTCCCTGCCGGAGGGGGTCGTGTCGCAGAGATGCTGGTTCTGGCCGGGAGTGCTGGCGTTCTGCCTCGTGGCGGGAGGCTCGGCGCGGGGGCAGGAGACCATCGACGATCTCAAGCGCCAGATCGCCGAGCTCCGGGAGACCATGGAGAAGCAGCGGGTCGACTTCGAGACCCGGCTGAACGAGCTCTCGGAGACCCACAACAACAACTTCATGGAGATGAACTCCGAGCTCCAGAAGAAGATCGACACGCTCGACCACTGGTATGCGAGGCCCCAGGGTCCCGGGCAGGAGCCGGCGAAGCTCTTCACGGCCCTGCAGCGCCTCATCTTCACAGGCCAGTTCAGGACGCGGGGCGAGTACCGGACCTCGAATCTCGACTTCCGATCCGGTGGCGACGGCCTCGACGACTCGGGCGTCCGGCTCGACGGGCGATTCCGCCTCGGCTTCGGCGCCAGCCTGAATCTCCTCGACAGGAATCCCGACGACGTCCTCCCCGATGTGAATACCCTCATCGAGCTCCAGTCCGTGGGCGCCTACGCGAACAACTCCTTCGTCAACATCCCGGGGCCGGGCGGCGTGCCGCTTCCGGCGGGTTTCAACATCCTGACCGAACCCCTCGAGGAGGTCGTGCTGTACCAGGGATGGGTGGAGTTCGCGCCCATCTTCGTTCCGGACCTCTCGTTCCGCTTCGGTCGCCAGGAGATCGTGCTCGGCAACCACTTCGTCTTCGGGAACAACGAGTTCTTCAGCGGCACGGTCCATGACGCTGTGCGCCTCACGTACAGCGGGCGCGAGTTCGCCGGATCGCTCTTCTATGCCAAGGAAGCGGCCTCTGACGGGAATCTCGTGACATCCATCGAGGACTTCGACCAGGACGAGCTCGCCACCCTCTACCTCACATTCCGTCCGGACGAGATCGTCGACGTCGACGTCTACTACGTCTACTTCAATGCGCGGTCCAACGCGGAGAACCTCTTCCTCACGGGCACGTCGGCCTTCTTCCTCGACGGGGCCATCAACCCCGCGCTGCTCGGGCACTTCAGCACGGTCGGCGCCCGCGTCCATCTCAAGAGCCTCGATCTGGGCGGCGGGCACTCGCTGGCCCTCAACGTGGAAGGCGCTTTCCAGTTCGGCGACAACGCCCGGCCCATCATCTCGGTGCTCGAGGCCGACCAGAACATCCAGGGCTTCGCCATCGAAACGATCCTCCGATGGAGCCTGCCGGGAGATCTGCGGCCCGTGATCTATGGCTCCTGGTACCACGCGAGCGGCGGCGAACGGGGCGACGACGCCCTCGGCCTGCCGTTCCTCGACTCCATCGGTTTCCAGCCCCTCTTCATCTCGCGCCACTACAACTACAGCGCCGAGCTCTTCAAGGAGGGTGGCCGCTACGGGAACATGGACATCATCCCCCTCTCGAACATCCACATCGGGAAGATCGGCGCCTCGATCCAGCCGGCGGACAAGGTCACGCTCGGACTGACCTACCTCCTCGCCACCGTGGACGAGGACGAGGGCTACGGGAGCGGCGTCTACGGCCACGAGTTCGATCTCTTTGCGAACTACGAGTACCGCACGAACGTGTGGCTCACGGCCAACCTGAGCCTCTTCCTCCCCCAGGGTGGCGCCAAGCGCTTCTCGGATCTCATCTTCTTCCCGGACACGGGGACCGAGGAGCCCGGCGCCGAGATGGCCGTTGCCTTCTACTTCCAGGCCCTCGTCGAGTTCTGATCGCCGAGGCTCGGCTGCCGGCGCACCTGCACCCCGGAACGTCCGCGACCGGAGGCGCCTGAGCCGGACGCGACGCGGGATGCGGGTCGACCCGATCGTCCACCGCACGTCGCGCTGTCCGGCCGCGCGCAAAGCCGGTGCTGACGACGCCACGCACGCATTTCGGGAACAGATGCACGTGGACTCCGGGCCGGCTCGCGCGCAGGAAATCGCGCCGGGCGAGTACGCACGCGCGCACAGCGAGGGGCGACTCAGGTTCCGCGACCGATGACGGATGGTCGTCAGGCCACTCACGGCGGCGCGGGTGAGCCATCGCCGCCACCGGGGAGCCGCGCGGCGCTCCTCGAAGCCATCGCCGGCGAAGAGGCCCGGCTTGCACGGCTGGATCGCGAGCAGGGTGACGCGCGGGCGCGCCTCGCCGCGCTGCATGCGGAGCTCGCGACCCTGAGCGCCGTGCCGGACGTTCGTGTGCACGTGGGCGAGTCGGTCGAAGCGCAGGTTCCTCGAACGTCGGCCGAGAAGGTGAGGCTCTTCCGCTCTCTCTTCCGCGGGCGCGAGGACGTGTTCCCGACGCGCTTCGTGGCGAAGAAGACCGGGAAGGCCGGGTACGCGCCGGCATGCAGGAACAAGTTCGTCAAGGGCGTGTGTGAGCTGCCGAAGGTCAAGTGCGGGATGTGCCCGACCCAGGCCTTCATCCCCTTCGACGACGCGGCCGTGATCGGACATCTGACGGGTCGCCACGTGATGGGCGTCTACCCGCTTCTCGCGGACGAGACCTGCTGGCTCCTCGCCGTCGACTTCGACAAGAGCACGTGGACCGAGGATGCCGGCGCCTTCGTCGAGACGTGTCGGCGCGTGGGCCTCCCGGTTGCGGTCGAGAGATCACGCTCGGGAAACGGCGCGCACGTCTGGTTCTTCTTCTCCTCGCCGATCCGTGCAAGCGTCGCGCGGACCATGGGCTGCTTCCTCCTGACCGAAACGATGTCTCGGCGGCACGAACTGAGCCTGGAATCGTATGACCGCCTGTTCCCCAACCAGGACACCATGCCCCGGGGTGGCTTCGGGAACCTGATCGCGCTGCCGCTCCAGCACGGACCGCGGAGGGATGGGAACTCGGTCTTCGTCGATGACACTCTCATGCCACGCCCCGACGACCAGCAGTGGGCGTATCTCGCCTCGGTGGCGCGGATCGAGCCGACCCTCGTCGAGACGATGGCGGGCGAGTCCGGGGGGAAGCTACCCGTGATCCCGGTTCGGATGGCGGAGCGGACGGAGGAGGAAGACGCGGCGCCGTGGAGGCGGCTTCCCGCCCGAAAGCCGCCGGCGGGGAACGTGACCGAGCCGCTGCCAGCGAGGGTGCGAGCGGTCCTCGCGCAGAAGCTGTTCATCGAGAAGGCCGGCCTTCCATCGTCGCTGCTCGACGAGATCAAGCGGCTCGCGGCTTTCCAGAACCCGGAGTTCTACAAGCGGCAGAGCATGCGCCTTTCGACCGCGACGACATCGCGCGTCATCGCGTGCGCCGAGGATCTGACCCGGCACGTCGGGATGCCCCGGGGGTGTCGCGCGGACGTCGAGGAACTGTTGCGGGGGCACGGCGTCGCCGTGGAGATTGCCGACGAACGCGTCGGGGGCGAGGCGATGGAGCTTCGGTTCCGGGGACAGTTGACCGCCGTTCAGGAGCAGGCCGCCAAGGCCCTCCTCGCCCACGACATGGGCGTATTCGTGGCGCCGCCCGGGGTCGGCAAGACGGTCATCGGCACGTATCTCGTGGCAGCGCGGCGATGCAGCACCCTGATCCTGGTCCATCGACGACCGCTCCTCGACCAGTGGCTCGCCCAGCTCTCGCTCTTCCTCGGCGTCGCGCCGAAGGAGATCGGACAGATCGGCGCGGGCAGGAAGAGCGGCAACGGCAGACTCGACGTGGCGATGATCCAGAGTCTCGCTCGCAAGGAGAAGGTGGGGGACATCGTCGCGGGCTACGGCCAGGTGATCGTCGACGAGTGCCACTACCTCCCGGCCGTCTCATTCGAACGTGTTCTCGCGGAGGTGAGAGGACGCTACGTCGTGGGCCTCACGGCAACACCGCAGCGGCGCGACGGCCACCATCCGATCACGGAGATGCAGCTCGGGCCCGTTCGCTTCTCCGTCGACCGGAAGAGCCAGGCGGCACAGCGCCCCTTCGCGCACAAGCTGGTCGTTCGCGAGACAGGCTTCAGGGTGCCGAGCGGCACGACGCCGACCATCCAGAGGCTGTACGCCGGGCTCGCAGCCGACGAGAGGCGGAACCAGCTCATCCTCGACGACGTCGTGCGGGCGTTGGAGGAGAAGCGCTCGCCGATCCTGCTGACCGAGCGCAAGGACCACCTCGAGTACTTTGCGTCGAAGCTGGCCAGGATCGCCCGGCATACCGTCGTGCTCCAGGGCGGCACGGGGGCCCGCGAGCAACGCGCGATCAGGGCGCGGCTTGCCGCGATACCCGACACCGAGGAACGGCTCCTGCTCGCCACGGGCCGCTACATCGGCGAAGGCTTCGACGACGCGCGCCTCGACACGCTGTTCCTGGCCCTGCCGGTGTCGTGGTCGGGAACGCTGATCCAGTACACCGGTCGCCTGCACCGCCCGCATCCGGGGAAGAGCGAGATTCGCATCTTCGACTACGTGGACCGCGAGGTACCGATGCTCCTCAGGATGTTCGAGAAGAGGCTGCGGGCTTACCGGGGGATCGGATACGCGCGGGGTGAGGCGCCGCTCGGATACGACGAGCCTGCCGGCGAGAGGGTCATCGAGTACGACGAGGATATCGTTCGATGCCCGGAGGACATGGACGACCTCGCGTGAGCACGCGGACACCGAGAGGGACGTGTCCCTGCGACCGGCTTGCGAAAACCGAGGGGAGGGCGGGCTGATCTGCCGGAGGCCGCATGGCTGTTGCACGTGCGAACGGCGGGACGGATGGGGCGGAAGGCCTCGAGGGTTGCGAAGGACCGGGATCGCATCGACCCACAGCGGCGGTATCCACCCGACCTCGGCAGGCCCACGGCGGCCTCCCGGAGGGAGAATCCCCGGAGCATGCAGGCCCGTCCCCCCTCTGGCCGTCAGGAACCAGTGGCTTTCGAGCGCCGGTCACACTCCTTCCTGATCCATGCGAGCGTGCCCGCAGGATGCCGCCTTGCGTCCGTGATGAAACGACGCCGTGAAGCGCCTCAGTGGCCGATCACGACCTCGAGACCGTTGCTGAGGGTGTAAGCTCCGCCGAGAGGGCCT
>CAYQRN010000242.1:0-6301 GCA_964419995.1 uncultured Planctomycetia bacterium | reverse complement strand
TCAAACGACAACAGGGTCGCGAGAGTGCACCTTTTGTATGATGATCGAGACCGGACGTGAGCCCGGTCTTCGCACTCTCGCGCTCGAACCCTATGTTCTTTTCAAAGATCCATCACGGTCGCCACAGAGACGACCGTTTCCTGGCGAAGGGACGATGGAATCCCGCCAGACCCTTCGGGTCTGTGCCGGCCCCCGTCGTCGGGGGCGCGTCGGTTGGTTCCGAGTCCCACTTCAACCAGGAAAGCGGGGCAGATTATAGCGGCCGCCTCCACCCCGTCAAGAAGGGAACGACAAGATTTCGTGGAACGGTGACTTTCCGACTCGAGGCCGGCTCCGCCGCGCCTCGACCCGGCCTGCACACGACCTCGGCCATGGTATCATAAGATGTTATGGAAGAACATTTTGCGGTCACACTCGCCAGAGAGATCGACCACCGGGCGTTGACGGATCTCGGTCTCCCCTCGCTCCTCCTCATGGAGAATGCCGCCAGATCTGCGGCAGAGGTGATGCTCGGGGACTTGGGCTTTTGCCGCGACGATGTCGCGGTGATCGTCACCGGTACGGGCAACAACGCCGGCGACGGCTTCGCCCTCGCCCGTCACATCCTCGCCCGCCTCGATGCTCCGGTGTTCATCGTAGCCATGATCCCGCCCGACGCCTTCGCGGCAGGCTCGGACGTCTCCGTCATGGCCAACATCTGTCGGCGGGCTTCCATCCCGATCGAAGCCGTCGGCCGCGGCGACCTGCCGGGACCCCCGGGACGCCGGATCATCGTGGACGCGCTTCTCGGCACGGGCATCCGGCTCCCGCTCCGGGAGCCCGTGCGCTCCGTCGCGCGCGCGATCAACCGGAGCGGCGACCGGATCCTCGCCCTCGATATCCCCACCGGTCTTGACGGCGACACCGGGGAGGCGGATCCGGATGCTGTCCGCGCCACGGCCACCGTGACCTTCGGCGTCCGAAAACGGGGCCTCGTTCTCCGGGACGGACCGCGCCACGCGGGGCGCGTGTTTCTCGGTGATCTCGGTCTTCCGAGGAGCTTCGTCCGGTCCGTCGTCCGGCGGTCCGACGCAGATTGATCATCCCTCACGTCGCGCCAGGGCCACGAGCATCGTCTGCCGGCGTAGGAGGAACGACGCCCCTCGCAGCAGCGGTGCCCCGATGCGCAGCGCGAGCCCCGGAGGGCGCGTCTCGAGGTAGGACGGGGCACCACCGAACTCGAGGGGCGCAAGCCCCGCGCGCCGGAGGAGCGCCGCCAGCGTCCGGTGCGTGAAGTAGTAGAGATGCTCCTCATGGAAGACGTGGTCCGTGAAGACGCGGGTCCTGCGTCCGAGCCATCGGTCCGCAAGCAGCGCCGAGGTCACGACGAGCGATCTTCCTGACGGCACGATGAGAAGGAGAAGCCCCTCTGGCGCGAGGTGTTCCCGGAGCGCGCAGAGCGTCCGGAGCGGATCCTGCATGTGTTCGAGGACCGAGAAGGCCGTGATGGCGTCGAAGCGGGCTTCGCCGAGCCCGCCGGAGAAGAGGTCGAGGCAGCGGACATCGAGGCCGATGGCCCGCGCGCGCGCGACCTCGTCGGGGTTCACGTCGATCCCCGAACGCTCCCACGACCGTCCTTCGGGCGTCCCGCCAAGCCGCGCGAGGAAAGTGCCCCGCGACGCGCCGAAGTCGAGCAGGCGCCCGCCCCCGGGCCGGCGGCGCACGATGCGGTGGAAGGCCCGCACGTAGCCTGCGGCGAGACTCTCCTCGACACGGGGCGGCGAACAGACGTAGGCGCGCTCGTACGTATCCCCGGTGTAGAACGCCCGGAGATCCTCCGCCGTGAAGCCCTCGTCGGCGTAGACGAGACCGCAGCCGTCGCAGCGGACGACGGGGAAGTGGGCCTGCTGGAAGAGCCTTCGCCCCCGGCGTCCGTCGCAGACGGCGCAGGGCTTCCGGAGCTCGCCGGGGCCCGCGCCCCGCGTCTCCGGAACGGCCACGCCGGCGAAGAGGTCGTGCTTGCGCGACATGGGGCTCCTCGGGAGGTCTATGAGGCCGATGGTATCCTATCGACAGCGATGACGACGCGACTCCTTCATCCGGTCGCATGATCCGCGGCGCCAGAGCAGCCCTGCTCCGGTGTGCGCTCGGCGCGGCCCCCTTCGTCGCCGCCTTCGCAGTCCTGCATCCGCTGCTCGGCGTCGCGTTCCTTGCCGACGACTACCACGCTCTGGAGCGAATCCACGCCCACGTCACTGCGGAGGGTTCCCTCGCCGCCGCTCTCGAGGGCTTCTTCACTCAAGCCTGGGACGAGCGTTTCCAGATCTTCCGCCCCTTCCTCCTCCTGAGCCTCGCGGCGGATCTCGCCGTCTTCGGTCCTGACTCGACAGCCTTCCACGCAACGAACCTCGTCCTGCACGGAGCCGCGGCGCTGGCGGCCACCTTCGCCGTCGGACGGCTGGCCGGTCTCCGGGCGCGGGGCCCCCGGCGGGTCCTCCTGCTCTTCTTCCTGGTCACGCCCGCCTCCATCGAGGCCGTGGCCTGGACGGTGGGCCGCGAGGATCTCCTGCTCCTCCTCTTCTCCTCTCTCGCCCTCGGACTTCACGCCGGCGGCCGCCCCTGCCTCGCCGCCCTCGCCCTGGCCGGCGCCTTCTGCAGCAAGGAGACGGCCGTCGTCGTCCCCTTCATGATCGGCGCCACGGCGGTCCTCCGTGAGGGATCATCGCTCCGACCGGGAGCGATGATCCGCCGTCTCGCAACCGCCTGGCCCTCCGCCGTCGTCCTCGTCGCGTACTTCGCCGTTCGGGTGGCCATCTTCGGCGGCCTCGGGACGAACTACAACGGCCGGAGCCTCTGGTCCTTCATCCCCACGACCCAGTACGGATTCACCTTCCCGGGGAGGGTCGCCCACACCCTCATGATGCTCGCGGCTCCTCTCACGGCGTCGGCGGCCCGGGCGACATCCGCCCTCGCGGCGCTCCGCATCGCCGTCGCCCTGCCCCAGGCATCCCTCGCGGCCGTCGCGTTCCTCGGCGGAACCGGGCGCCGGGACCTCCGGCAGCCCGCGCTGGCCCTCGTCCTCATCCTCCTCGGCATCTCGCTCCTCGTCCCGATCTACGCCGTGAGCCCCCATCTCCAGCAGTCGCGCGCCCTCGCGCTGCCGTCCCTCGGCGCGGGCCTTCTCGTCGCCGGCGGGCTCAGGCGCCTCCGGCCCCGGACTCTGGCCGCCGCCGCCGCCGCTCTTCTCGCCACGGCCGCCTACGCCCACGACCGGAACAGGCGCGACTACCTCGAAGCTTCGCGCCTCGGCCGAGCGCTGACGCAGTCCCTCGATGCCGCCCTGGCTCCCACGGACGGCCGGACGCCACCTCCGCCGGCCCTGATCCTCGGACACAGGCACGCGGCCCTTCCTGGCTCCCACGTCGTGGGCAACGGAATCCATGCCGCCGCCCGCCCCCCCTTCCGGGCCGTGCCGCGCCGCATCGTGCCGATCCTCCCCGAGGACGGCATGTCCCCCCTTGCCGATGCCGTCCGCGGAGCCGAAGGACGCGCCCTGATTCTCCTCTTCAGCGACTCCGGCACCATCGAGTCGGCCGGCTTCCTCCCGCCTCCCCCGGGCGAACCCTTCCGCCTCCTGCTGGCCGGAGGCCCGCGGATCATCGTGGATTCCGGCGCCGCGCCGGTCTTCACGATCCTCGTCCCGGGGGCGGCGCCCGTCGTCCCACAGGAACTGACGATCCGCTTCCTCGACGCCGGCGGCCCCCTCGGTCTTCCTCCCTATCGTCTCGGCCCCGATGTCGCCGACGTCCGCCGCGAAGGCGACCTTACAGTCGTTTCCTGGAACGCAGCCCGCGGCGGATCGGGACCCGCTGAACCGCCGCTCGGTCCGGAGGTCCTGCGGACGCAGCGGGGGCGGACCTTCGCCATCGTGGCGACGGCGCGTCTTGACGGCTCGGTCCACGCCTCCGAAATCGGCTTCGTGGAGATCCGCTGAGATCCCCGCCGACGCGGCCTCAGATCACGAGCGCGACGCGTGACTCCCGGACGAGTTCCGTATCCTGGCAGGCCTGGTGCAGCGCCAGGATCCCCGCAAGCGGTCCCGTCGCGACACCCTCTCCGCGGCATGCGTAATCATGAGCCGGCGTGTAGAGCTCCTGTCCGCGGCTTTCCGGATCCACGGACTCGACCGGCCGATACCCCCGCAGGATCACGCCCTCCGGGGGCCGCGCGAAGAGCTCCAGGATCCTGCGCGCGTAGACGGCCGAGAAGACCTCGAACTCGAAGGTGAACTTCGCCCCGCGGATGCGCCGCGCCGCGAGGACCCCGACGGGGGACGAACGGCCCCGGAGTGCCGCCACGAGGGCGGCCTTCGCCTCGGCCGTGGCGATGAACCTCGTGGCGGGTGTGCCGATGCGCAGCGTCCGGGCCACCTTCTCCGCCAGCGGCACGCCTCCGACGCCCCGATCCTCCGCGACGTAGAGCGCGTCGGGATCCAGCCCCCTGCCGAGGACGAATCCGGCGGCGAAGGCGCGAACGACCTCGCCCGTGGCGTTCAGGAGGATCTCGAAGTGCGTGACCGGCGCCGGTGTCATGACCCGAAGAAGACGACGGAGAAGGCCAGGAATCCCAGTCCGAGAACCGGCAGCGCGTAGCGGAAGAGGTACCCGAAGAAGCTCGGCATGGCAACGCCTCCCTCTTCAGCGATGCTCTTCACCATGAAATTCGGGGCGTTGCCGATGTACGTGTTGGCCCCCATGAACACGGCTCCCGTGCTGATGGCCAGGAGATAGACCTCGCGGTCCGAAGCGACCCAGCGGGCCACCATCTCCGATTCCGTTCCCGGAAAGCCGAAGGACCCGAGCGCCGTGTTGAAGAAGGTGAGGTAGGTCGGCGCGTTGTCGAGGAACGAAGACAGCGTCCCCGTGGCCCAGAAGTAGTGCATCGGGGTCCGGACTTCCCGGACAAGGAACGCCAGCGCTCCGTGCTCCCCGGCCTTCAGGATGGCGATGGCCGGGATGATCGTCATGAAGATCCCGGCGAAGAGGATCGCCACTTCCCGGATGGGCCCCCAGCCGAACTCGTTGGCCCGCCGGAGGGCCTGGGGCGTGAACATGAGCGAGAGAAGCCCCATGCCCACGAGGACGCCATCGCGGGCGAGGTTCTGGATGTCGACCGGGATTCCCCCGATATCCACGGCTCCCGGCCGCCAGATCCCGGAGACGAACACGGCGCCGAGGATCCCCGCGAGGAAGAGGAGATTGATGCAGCCCTCCACGCGGAAGCCACCCTGTCCCTCCGCCGGAGGAGCCTGCGCCTCAGGCCCCTCACGGCGCAGGAACCAGAGATCGAGGGCGAGGAAGATGCCCAGGATCCAGACCGTCATGAAGACGAGCGGGACCGCCATCCGGAACGTCCAGAGGAACGGGACACCGTGGAGGAAGCCGAGGAAGAGCGGGGGGTCGCCAAGGGGCGTGAGGCATCCCCCGACGTTGCTCACGAGGAAGATGAAGAAGATCACGACGTGGCTCTTCCTCCTTCGCCGGGCGTTGGCCCGGATCAGCGGCCGGATGAGCAGCATCGAGGCGCCCGTCGTCCCGATGAAGGATGCGAGGGCCGTGCCGGCGAGAAGGAAGCCGGCGTTCACCGCGGGAGTGCCCCGGAACGAACCGCGGATCACGATGCCGCCGGCCACGGTGAAGAGCGACCAGATGAGGATCACGAAAGGGATGTAATCGACGAGGAAGATGTGGAGGATCTCGTGGACGGCCCGCCCCCGGTGGATGAGCGTGAAGGGCACGGCGAAGATGAGCGCCCACGCGATGGCGACCTTCGGATAGTGGTGGTGCCAGAAACGCGCGGCCAGGAGCGGCAGAAGCGCAATCGAGAGGAGGATCCCGGCGAACGGGATGGCCGACCACAGGGGCAGTTCGGCGCCGAGGGCTTCGCCGGCGTCACCCCCGGAGGCCGGGGCGCCGAGCGCGGCGCCCGGAAGGATGACGAGGAGCAGGACCGCCGCCAGCGCCGGCCGCAACCGCCGCCGGGCGCTCACTTCCTGCCGTGACCGGAGGCCGGTGCCTCCGGCTTCGCCGCGGCGGTTGCCGCCGCTTCGGCGTCGAGCCGGTTCAGGGTTTCCTCCGTCCGGGCGAGGTGGCCGCTCTTGCATCCGATCATCCGATCGAGGAGGTCTCGGAACTCCGGGTGCTCCGCGCGCCGCCGGCGCACGTCGGCCAGCACGCGGAGTTCGTCCTTCGCCAGAGCCACGTATCGTCCGAGGAGGTGGCGGGGCCGCTCGGCCTGGACCTGTGGATCGGCCTGCCCGACG
>CAYQRN010000241.1:0-6351 GCA_964419995.1 uncultured Planctomycetia bacterium | reverse complement strand
CGAGGAGGAGGAGCGGCTACCCCGGCGACCCGCTCTCCGCCTGCCGGAAGGCGAAGTCGGACCTCAGCGCTCCGCGGAGATCCTCGAGGGCGCCCGGGTCCCGGGGCAGGAGATAGAGGCCCGGCGGGATACCGGTGACGCGGTGGACGAAGAGGGCGAGGTGGACCCGCGGGGTCCAGGTCCACGCGGCGAGGGGCGGGCGGCCGGCGGCCGGCAACGTGGCCTCGAGGATCCGCAGGAAGTCCTCCCGCGGGATCGGCGTTTTCCCGTCGTAGCCCACGGCGCTGCGCCGTCCCCGCACGACACCTGAGAAACCCGCGTTGCGCCGCGGTCCTGCGCTTCGGCGTTGCGGCAACGCGGAGGGAACAGCGGGCGGCGTCGCCGGCTTCTCCGTGGCCGCCGCGACGACGTCGAGGATCTCCCAGGCCTCATGCGCGGCGCTCAGGACGTTGGGCGTCCCGAGGACCGGGCCATGGAGGAGCTCCTGCCGGGCGGCCTCCGGGAGGGGGAATCGCGCGATCCGGCCGGTGCCGTCGCCTCCCGTGCGGACCTCGAGCAGGAGATCGGGATGCTCGGCCTCCGGGCCGCTCTGTCGCGACATGCCGAGGAGGATGGCGAGATCGGCATCGGCCGCCTCGCTGACGAGGCGGCAGCGCCAGCCGAGGGCTGCGGCAGAGAGCACGAGAGCGCCGAGGGCGTGGCCGACATCGTGCTGGCAGTAGCGGAAGGCCCGCTCTCCGTACTTCCACGATTCGCGCCAGAAGATCGACGTGAGCCCGACGAGGAAGGCGCCGGAATCCGGCAGAAGGGCTGCGGAAGTCGCATCGCCGAGCCGCCGCCGTTCCTCGAACGCGTGGGCATCCGGCGCGTAGTGGAGGACCGCCGGAGCATCCGAGATGTCCGCCACCGGACCGACGATGACGTACCCCTCCGTGGGGTGGAGGTTCCCGCTCGACGGGTTGACGCGGAGGGACCAGCGGCTCGATCCCGCCTCCTTCCATGCCGAGAGGGCGAGGGCATGGAAGAGGAAGCACGAAAGGGACGCGGCATCGAGAGGCGCCGGTCGGACCACGGACCCCGAGGCGACATCGTCCCAGCCGACGGACAGGTCGGTCGCGGGCATCGCAAGGGGCACGACCCTCGCGCTCGCGAACCGCCGGAAGGGGTCGGGCTGGGTGTCCCAGTCGAGCCATCCGGGGGACCGCGCGAAGCGATGCGGCCGGTGCTTCACCGCCTCGTGGTACGCGATCACGGCCCGCAAGGCCGACTCCCGCTCCGCGTTGTCTCCGCCCATCGATCCCAACCGCTCCGATCCTCTCTGCGACGGGAACTCGCTGCCGGGGGCCGCGCCGAGGGTCTCCGCGGCATCGCCCCGGAGATCTTGTCACGAAGCGGCTCCGGCGCGCCCGGGTGGCGGGGTGGGGCGGACGGAACATCCTGGTGGCACGGAGGCGGATGCCATCGCAAGTCATTATATATCAATAGGATGTGAAACAGCTGAGATGCCGACTGCCGGGGCTGTGAAACGGGCCCGGCTTTTCTATGTTGAGAAGTGAGGTCCGTGCCCCCCCCGGGGCCGGACCGCGACTCGAGAGTCCCCCTTCAGGAAGAGGAAGCCAGATGACCCGAAAGACCGCCGTCCTCGCCATCGCCGCAATGGCGCTTTCCCTCCCCGCCGTGGCCCAGATGCCCGATCCCACGGTGCTGGAGACGCAGTTCGCCATCTACGACCTGTCGAACCTCAAGGCCGGCGACTGGGTCGAGTTCGAGGTCGATCAGGGCGGCCAGAAGTTCAAGACGAAGACCGCCTGCGTCCGCATCGAGGGCGACACCCTCTGGGTCGAGTACTCGGACATGGCCATCGCCATGATGCACCCGGGCAGCGTCGTCCTCGTCGCCATCAACAAGGGGGATCGCAAGGTGACGAAGGCCTGGTGGGGCAAGGCCGGAAGCGTGGGGAAGGAGCTCTCCGTCCAGAAGCCTCCGACCGCGCCCCAGGGAGCCGACACGCCCGCTCCGACTCCGACCCCGACCATGACGGGCAAGGTCGGCAAGGAGACCATCAAGGTTCTCGCCGAGGAGCTGCCCTGCGAGAAGCTCGAGGTCACGACGACGATGTCCATGGGCGGACAGACGATGACCATGAAGTCCACCGTGTGGACGTCGGAGAAGGTGCCCTTCCGTCAGCTCGTGGATGAGATGGCCCGCGCGGCGGGGCCGGCGGCGGAGATGAAATGGGAGGGCGGCAAGCCCGAGGGCAAGGGTGGCCTCGTGAAGATGACGTCCGAGAGCCAGTTCGGAACCATGTCCATGACGCTCACCGGCATGGGCTCGGACGCCAAGCCGGCGCTCAAGACGCCCTGACCCCGCGCAAAGCCCCGTAGCCATCGCCCCTCCGGGCGATGGCCGGGGCCGGGCTCAGCGCTGCTCGCGCTGCATCGCGCGAATGGCGGCGCCGCGCGGATCTCCGTCGCCGGGCTGGCGCGGCAGCCGGGGCGAGTCGTTCATGGCGCGGGAGGCGCGCAGGAGCCCGAGCGGCGTGTTGTCGTTGGCGCCCGCAGGCTGCGGAAGTGCGGTGGCGGGAGCGGGGGCCGCCGCGGGCCCCGGCAAGAAGATCTGCGAGAGGATCTCGAGGGCGAGGGGGATCGGTCCGGCGAAGAGCGCGTCGAGGAGGGACTCCTGCGCCGCCTGGCCTTCGGTCGTCACGGACTCCCCGGAAGGGGCCGGCAGCGCAACAGGGCCGGACGACACCTCGACAGGGGTCGGGACCGGCGCCGCGGTCACGGAGCCGCCGGCACCGGCGAGGCTCGGCGCCGCCGAGCTGCCGCCGGAAGTTCCGCTCGACGTGCACCCAGCCGCGAGGAGGGCCAGGGCCGGAGCGAGGAGCCAAGGCGACGGCGCCCTTCTTCGGTCGCGCATGCGTGAAGTCTCTTTCTTCCCTGCCGCCCGCGTCCCCTCGGGACCCGGAACGGGCCCCGCATCATGGCCCTTCGGGACGCGGGGGTCAAGGATGGCCCGGAACCTCCGGCGCCCCCCCCCGCCCCCCTCCGGGTCCTTCCGTCCCCCTCCCGATCCGGGCGGCCACCACGCTCCCGGCGAAGGGCCGTCCTGGCGTCGCATCGGAGGTTTCCGCGCCGACGAAGACGGTCGCGAGGCCGGTGGTGGCCGGCCTCGACGGCATCGTAGGGAAGGAGGAGGCGAGGCGCTCGTTCGCACGTGCGAACATGAGTGGAACCGGAACGGGGCGTTGCAGGGTCAGGGAGGCGTCAGTCATCCGTGGAGAGTTCCTTGCCACGGCGAGGCAAAGGTGGAGCGCTTCGCGCACGGCGCTCACTGGCGCGGACGCCGATCGCCCTTCGCCCGTCGCGAGCCCCCCGGCGTCCGAACAGGCGAACGGGCGGACGAGACGCCAGCGCGCGTTCGTCGTCCCACACGTCCGGACTCCGGCTCCGCAACGAGAACGGAAGCCGTTCATCACCCTTCGATCTTCCGGACGAGAACGACGGGCCCGGCGTTGATCGCGCTCCGCAGGCGCCTCAGGGGCCGGCCGGAGCCCGGACCTTCATGTTCCCGTCGTAACGGCCCGAGAACGCCTCGTCGACGGAGCCGTCCTCCCGCCAGAAGTTCCATGTTCCGTACCGCTGGCCATCCCGGTAGTCCCCTTCCGAGGCACGGTTGCCGTTCTCGTACCAGAAGATCCACACGCCGTTTCGGATGCCGTCGCGGTACTCGCCCTCCGACCGCTTCTCCCCCGAGGGCCAGTACTCCACGGCGGGTCCGTTGCGCCGGTCCTCCTCCCAGGCGACCTCCTCGATCGGATTCCCGTCCTCGTCGAAGCGGCGCCAGATCCCTGTACGGAGACCGAGCCGGTACTCCCCCTCCACGGCGGTTTCGCCATTCCCGTGCCGCTCGATCCACTCGCCGTGCCGGACCCACCTCCCGCCGGGAAGGCGGGACTCCTGTCCCTCGCTCACGATGAAGCCCCGCCGGTCCTCGACGGTGAAATCGCGGACGTCATCGCTGGCGCAGCCCGCGGCCGCGCAGGGGATGAGAAGCAGGAGTGCCGCCAGGCGCTTGCAGAGGTCCATCGCAAGTCTCTCCGGGATGTCAGATCTCGATGGTGTCGATGGAGCCCTTCGGGAGGAACCCCGCGGCGTCGAAGGCCGCGAGGAAGTCGGTGTCGGCATCGAGCAGGTGGGCGAGCCTCACGAGAGCCGCGATGCGGTCGAGCATGGCGGCCGGCAGGGCGGGCACGCCCTCGATCTCCCGGGGCGACTCCACGAGCCCCGCCGCGATCCAGTCCTCGAGGCGCTCGCGCCGGAGTGCGTAGCAGACGAGCACTTCCGGAAGCGCGATGAAGACCTCGCCGCCGTGCACGAACCGGACCCGCG
The DNA here is from genome assembly GCA_964419995.1 of uncultured Planctomycetia bacterium. Lineage (GTDB taxonomy): Bacteria > Planctomycetota > CAYQRN01 > CAYQRN01. The sequence goes on along the minus strand of CAYQRN010000241.1, from coordinate 1,960 downwards.
TCATCGTCCTGCCCCTTCGATCCTCGCCCCTCCCCGCACAGATCCCGGCGACGCCTCCGAGAGCGCCCGGAGGAGTTCGGTCTGGCGCGCGTCGAGGCGGTCGGGCAGGACGATCCGGAGCCGTGCATGGAAGTCTCCGCGCGTCCCGTCCTGCCGGAGAAGCCCGTGGCCGCGCACGCGGAGCCTCGCGCCCGACGGTGTCAGCGGCGGAACCGTGAGAACGATGTCGCCGTCCGGCGTCCTCACCGGCACGCGGCCGCCGAGTGCCGCCTCCCACGGCGCGATCGCCACGTCAGCGACGACGTCGTCGCCATCCACCGCGTAGACGTCGTCGCTCACGAAGTCCACGGTGAGATAGAGATCGCCGGCCCCTCCGCCCTCCTCGCCGGCCTCGCCGAGGCCGCGAAGCCTCAGGGTCTGTCCGCTCCGGACGCCCTTCGGGATCCGGACCGACACGCGCCGCCGTCCCCGCACCTGCCCGACGCCGCCGCAGGCGGGACAGACGTGGGACTCGTCGACGGAGCCGGTCCCGCCGCAGGAGGGGCACGCGGCGAGGGTCGAGAGATCGAACTCGCGCTGCCCGCCGGACAGGGAGACGGCCACGGGGAGCTCGATGCGCGCCCGCACGTCGGCCCCCTGGTGTCGGAACCTCGCGTGGCGTCGCGGACCCCGGGCGCGACGGCCGAGGGCATCCTCTCCGAAGAGCGAAGCGAAGAAGTCCGAGAAGCCCCGCCCGCCGAAGGCGGCTTCGAACTCCTCGGGAGACACGTGTCGCCACCCGGCGCCTCCCGCCCCCGGAGGCGGCGTGAAGTCCTGCCCCTCCTGCCAGCCGGCGCCCAGCCGGTCGTACTTCTCCCGCTTGGCCGGATCGGAGAGGACTTCGTAGGCCTCGCTGATGCGTTTGAACTGCTCCTCCGCCGCCGGCTTCTCCTTCTCCGGATGGCGGTCCGGATGCCACTTCATGGCGAGCTTGCGGTAGGCCTTCTTGATCTCCTCGGGCGCCGCGCTCCGCTCCACGCCGAGCGTCTGGTAGTAGTCTTGGAATCTCATCGTCGCTGCCCGGCGGATCCGCCCGGCGTGGCTCCCTTCAGGCTCTCGAGGAACGCTATCAGGTCCGCGAACTCTCCGGGAGCGAGGCCGAGGACGAGTCCCTCGGCCATGGCAGAGAGGCTGCTCTCGCGCCGCTCCTCCACATCCGCCGTCCGGAGGCGATGGGTCCGCGCCTGCGGGTCCACGAGGACGACGACGCCATCCTGCTCGCTCTCGACGCGTCCCTCGAGGATCCGCCCGTCCCGGAGCCAGAAGACCTCCGCGCGATAGCCCTCCGCGATGCGGCTCGAGGGTTCGAGCACCGACGTGATGAGCTCGGGGCGCGCGTAGCGGGCGCCCACGTCCGTGAGATCGGGGCCCACGGTGGCGCCCTCTCCTGCAACCTTGTGGCACCGGATGCAGGACGGACCGCCCTCTTCGAAGAAGATCCTGCGGCCCCGCGCCGCGTCTCCGGCGTGAGACGCCGCGAAGGCCCGGAAGTCCCCCGGCACCGCCCCCGACGTACCGCGTTCCTCGAAGAGGGGGCCCTTCCCCTCGCCGCCGATCTTGAGGTTGAAGGCCCACTGCCCTCCGCCCTGACCGATGCGGACGAGGATCCCATTCCCGCCGGCGCGCAGAGGCACGGTGAAGCGGTCCTCGTCGACCCGCCACGCCCGCGCGCCATCGAACCGGTGCACCGGCCGCCCCTCGACCCAGATGGAAAGCTGGTCATCGCTCCCTGCGGCGGCCTCCGCCTCGCGGTCGCCGCCGGACCCGACTTCGGCGAAGGCCCAGGCCATGACGTCCTGATCGGGATCGAAGATGGCCTCGAGATCCACGAACCCGTCGGACGCGCGGGCATCGACGGGGATCCAGGCGAGCTTCCGTCCGTCGATGCCGGTGTGGGTGGCCGCGAGATCGACGGGCTGTC
>CAYQRN010000240.1:0-6352 GCA_964419995.1 uncultured Planctomycetia bacterium | reverse complement strand
GCCATGCCGCCCCTCAACTGCCCGCAGCTCCTCGGCGGGACCACGGGAGGAGGGACGGCCAACGCGGCGATCGTCCTTCGAACGGCCGGAAACGCCGGTACGGGAGATACGCTGGCCCACGAGATCGGCCATGCCATCGGAAACCTCGGCGATCTGGCCCCGGCGAACTTCCCGAACAACGTCATGCGGGCCTCGGCCCCTCCCTTCGGGAACCAGCTCAGCGCCTCCCAGTGTCGCGCCGCGCGCCAGGGGCCCCTTGCCGCCAACACGATGGTGGCCTGCAACTGCGCCCCTGCGGCCAACACGCCCTGAGGCGAGAGGGCATGGAGCGGCCGAAGCGAAACCGGCTCCCCGGGGAAGGAGGTTCCTCTGCCGGTCGTCTCAGCGGATAATGCCGGATATGAAGCGTCCGATCCCGGTCCTCCTGCTCCTCGTCGCGACGACGGCCGCCTGCGAGACCGTCGAGACGCGTCGCGTCGTGCGCGGCGTGGGGACGAAGCGCGAGGCCTCCCGGCGGATCGCGACGCCTTCGGCGGAGCGGCCGAGCCGGTCGCTCAATCTGCCGGCCCACACCATGCCCAACACCGACAACAGCCACACGCGGCGGGAGAAGCCCGTCGCATCCACCTGGCGGCCGAAGCACGTTCCGCGGGACGCGCCCTGGCCCTCCGCCGGGAGGAACCGCCCGAAGAAGCTCCGGCTCCCCGACATCCGCATTCCCTGGTGGCTCTTCTTCTGAATCGGGTCGCGGCGCAGGTTGCCGGCCGACGGCCGGGCATCGACCCGGCCGCCCTCTGCGCATAGAGTGGCGGCGGAGGCTCCCATGCGCGTCCTTCTCATCCACGCGGACTTCGCTCCCGCCTCCCTGGCCCTCCTGAACCTCCGGCTCCATGCCGAGGCGGATCCCGCCGTGCGTGAGGGGTCGGAGATCCGCATCCTGACCTTCCGGGCGGGCGACGCGGCGGATGCGGTCATCGCGCGGACCCTCTCGGAGATCGCCGCCTGGCCGCCGGACGTCGTGGGCCTCTCGGTGTATATCTGGAGCCGGCTCCGGATGTACCGCCTGAGCGCCGCGATCCGCCGGCGGCTTCCCGGGGCGCGGATCCTCTGGGGCGGCCCCGACGTTTCCGATTCGGACTACGCGGCGGAGCTCCTCGCGGAGCATCCGTCGGCGGACGTCATCGTCCGCGACGAGGGCGAGCGGACGTTCCGCTCGCTCCTCCGGACCTTTCTCGCGGGCGGGCGGGACCTCGCCGGCATCCGGGGCATTGCGTGGCGGGCGCCGGACGGGCGGATCGTCACCAACGAGGCCGTGGAGTTCATGCACGACCTCGACGAGATCCCGTCCGTCGTGGCCAGCGGGCTCGTGGATCTCTCGACCTACGAGTCCTTCATGATGGAGACCTTCCGCGGGTGCTACATGGGCTGTTCGTACTGCTACTGGGGCGGCAAGTCGCGGCGGGCCTACTCCATGGAGAGGATCCTCTCCGACCTGCGCATCGTTCTCGCGATGCCGCGGCTGCGCTTCCTGTGGTTCTTCGACTCCATGTTCGGCTACAAGAAGCAGGCCGCGAAGGACATCCTCCGATTCATCATCGAGAACCGCCGGCACAGGTTCAGCATCAACCTCTTCCCGAACCTCGACTTCCTCGACGACGAGCTCTGCCGGCTCATGAAGGAGGCCGGCGTCTACATCGAGACCGGCGTGCAGACCATCAACGAGGAGGCCTACGAGTTCCTGAATCGCAAGTGGGACCGGGCCTACCTCGACCGCAGAACGCCGATGCTCACGGCGCATGGCCTTGGTCACAACGCGCCGCAGCTCATCCTCGGACTCCCGGGCGACAGCCTCGAGGGCTTCCGGCGGAGCGTGGACTACGCCATCACCGAGAATCCGGAGTCCATCCACATCTTCCCCATGTCGATCCTGCCCGGCACGGGGTACTGGCGCATGAGGGACCGTCTCCAGGTGACTTTCGAGGGCGAATACCGGCTCGTCACGTCCTCGATGCGCTTCCCGCTCGAGGACATGATGACGGGCGCCCTCATCCGAATCGGCGCCCAGTTCTTCGTGCGGTGGCCGGGCCTCACGAGGGCGATGCTCAGGCTCCTCGAGACGCGCCCGTCCCTGCTCTTCGAGCACATCGGCCGGGTCTTCGTGGAGGACCAGTGGGGTATCCCGGCCTCCGGGATCACGGCGCCGGACGTGCGGGAGCGCCTCCTCTCGCAGAAGCTCGACGAGCCTGACCTCGCCCGCCTCGACGGCCGTGTCCTCGACCGCGTCTTCCGCGACTTCTACCCGGACCACCGCCCGTTCGAACCTGTCGTCCGGGAGCTCCTCCGCTCGGCGCGGTGGCTCAGCGTGTCCGAGGTCGTCGATGCCGCCGACCTCGGTGCCGCCGAGCTCGACGAGCTCATGGTGCGGTGGCGGAAGGAGTCCCGCACGGGGCGGCTCCTCCGCGCCCTCGCGGACATCTTCGACGTGGAATCCGCCGTCACGACATGGCGCCGGACGGGGTCCTTCGAGCCCATCACCTTCATGGCGTTCCCCGAGGCCGGCCCCGCCGACTTCTTCGGGAAGACGCGGGAACGCTTCCGGATCATCCGTCTCCGGGAGGCGGCGATGGCAGGCGCCTGAGCGCCTCCGATTCCGCGGCGCGTTCAGGGATCGTTCAGGTTGAGGGGGACGGTCCGGACGATAAGCTGCCGGCTCCTCCGCCTGCCGGATCCGCGGCGCCGGCGGAGTCGACCTGTGCACGGCGGGAACATCGGAATGAGGTGCCCATGAAGCGACTCTCCCTGATCGCGGCCTCTGCCGGCCTTCTTCTCGTCTCTTGCGGCGACGACCCGGAACCGCCGAAGCCAGCGCCCGCGGCGGGCGGCCCTGCCGCCGTCTCGATGCCCTCGGCGCCGCCGGTGAGGGCCTGGAAGACGCCCGGAGGCGTCGAAGTGACGGATCTCGTCGCGGGGACCGGGGCCGAGGCCCGCGCCGGATCGACGATCTCGGTCCATACCACGGGAATCCTGGCGGCGGGCGGCCGCAAGTTCTGGAGCAGCCGGGACGGAGAGGGCAAGCCCTTCGTGACCCCCCTTTCGGCCCCTCCGCTCATCAAGGGGTGGGTCGAGGGCGTCCCGGGGATGAAGGTGGGGGGGCGGCGGTCGCTCGTGATTCCGGGGAATCTCGGCTACGGGGAGCAGGGGATGCCCGCGGCGGGGATACCGCCGGGGGCGACGCTCGTCTTCGAGATCGAGCTTCTGTCGGTTCAGTAGCGGGGGCGCCGCCGCCGGCTCGTCCGAGATCGCGCCGGCGCAGGCGGTGCATGACAGGCGTCAGGTCGGCGTCGCCGGGCCGCAGGCGGCCTCGGGGGCGTTTCAAGGAGGGCCCCGCGGCTGGCCGATGGAAGACTACCAGCGCCGCTCCGTCTCCGTCCTCGAGGTATGCCCGATGAGCCTCCGCACCCTGGAGAGCGTCGATCTCGACCTGCGGACTCCGACCGTCCTCTTCGAGGACGAAGGGCACGCGGTCTACTGGCTCGGAATCCCGGAGGAGACGGCGTTCCGGTGCAACGCCTATCTCATCCGCGACGGCGACGAGGCCCTGGTCGTGGACCCGGGCAACCGGGCGTACTTCGATCACGTACGGAACCGCGTGGCCCAGATCCTGCCGCCCGAGAAGATCACGGGACTCATCCTCTGCCACCAGGATCCCGACGTCGCGGCGTCCATGATCGACTGGCTCGACGTCAACCCCGGCATTCGCGTCATGTCGACGCCGCGGACCCACGTCCTGCTTCCGCACTACGGCCGCGCGGACTACACCGCCGTCGACATCACGGACAGGACCGTGCACCGGATGCCGTCGGGAGCGGAGATCCGATTCGTCGAGGCGCCGTTCCTGCACTTCCCAGGCGCCTTCGCGACGTATGATGTGCGAGCCCGACTCCTGTTCTCCGGCGATGTGTGGGCCGCCCTCGACATGAGCTGGCGCCTCGTCGTCGAGGACTTCGACGCCCACGTCCCCGCCATGGACCTCTTCCACCTCGACTACATGGCCTCGAACGTCGCCGCACGGGGCTTCGCCGCGAAGCTCGAGGGGCTCGACATCGCGGCCATCCTGCCGCAGCACGGCTCCATCATCCCCGGGCACCTCGTGCCCAGGGCGATCGACTATCTCCGGACCCTGCGCTGCGGGCTCGACATCGTCTACGCGGACCTCGACTGAGATCCTGCCGTGGTGGACTCCGCCGGGGATCTCGCGCGACGCGTTGCGGCGCTGGAACGCGAGAACCGACTCCTCCAGATCGGAGTCGCCCAGCTCAACCGCATCCGCGAGCAGTGGACCCGATCCCTCGATGAGCTGAAGGCCGCCAAGGCGCGGCTCCAGGTCGCCAACGAGACCCTCCGGGAGCACCGGGAGCGGCTCGAGGAACTCGTGTCGGAGCGGACGGCGGAGCTCCGCAAGGCGAAGGATGAGGCCGAGGCCGCGAGCCGGGCCAAGAGCGAGTTCCTCGCGTGCATGAGCCACGAGATCCGGACGCCCATGAACGGCGTTCTCGGCATGACGGAGTTGCTGCTCGACAGCCGACTCGATGCCGAGCAGCGGCGCTACGCGGAGGGGGTACTGCGCGCGAGCCGCCATCTGCTGAGCGTCATCAACGACATCCTCGACTTCTCGAAGATCGAGTCGGGTCGCATGGAGCTCGAGTCCGTGCCCTTCGATCTCGCGGAGCTCATCGAGGACACGGCCGCCATGTTCGCCGTTCCGGCGGCGGAGAAGGGCCTCGAGCTGGTCGCGTCCTTCTCGCCGCCGGGCGTCCGTCTCGCCGTCCTCGGAGATCCGCTCCGCCTCCGCCAGGTTCTCTCGAACCTCCTCAACAACGCGGTCAAGTTCACCGCGGCGGGCGAGGTCGTCGTGAGCGCCGGAGTCCGGGAGGCGAAGGGCCGGTCGGAGATCCTCCTCGCCGTGAGGGACACGGGCGTGGGTATTCCGGAGGAGGCCCTCGGCCGCGTCTTCGAGCAGTTCGTGCAGGCGGACGGATCGACGACGCGGCAGTTCGGGGGCACGGGACTCGGCCTCGCGATCTCGCGGCGACTCGTGACGCTCATGGGCGGCAGCATCGAGGTGGAAAGTCGCGCCGGAGCGGGCTCGACCTTCCGCGTGACGCTGGCGTTGCCCACAGCGCCGGCGATCGAAGAGGACCGAGGACGGGAGGCCGTGGCGGGGGCGCGAATCCTCGTCGTCGATGACAATCGCGCGAGTCTCGAGTCCGTGGCCGGTCTGCTCGGGGCGTGGGGAGCGGCCGTGACGGCGGAGGGCGGCGCCGATGCGGCCCTGGCGGCGCTCCACGGCGCCGCGCGGGCCGGCCGGCCGGTGGATGTCGTCCTTCTCGATCTCGTGATGCCTGGGAGGGGAGGTCTCGAGCTCGCCGCGGCCATCCGGGAGGACCCATCACTCGCCGGATGCCGGCTCATCCTCCTCACGCCCGGCGAACGGTGCGGCGACTCGGACGCCCTGGGACGGGTCGGGATCTCGGGGCACGTGGCGAAGCCGGTCCGCCGCGCCGAGCTCGAGGCCGCCCTCCGGTCCGCGCTCGATTCCCGCAGCGCCGCTCGGGCCGCGGTGGCGGAGCCCGCGGCGGCGCTGGCTGCCCCGGCGGAACTCCGGGGAAGCGTCCTCCTTGCCGAGGACAACCGCGTCAATCAGGAGGTGGCGCGGGGGATGCTCGCGCGGCTCGGCCTTCGCGTGGAGATCGCGTCCGACGGGCTCGAGGCGGTGACGCTGGTGGCCGAGGGGCAGTTCGACCTCGTTCTCATGGACTGCCAGATGCCCCGCTGCGACGGCTACGAGGCGGCGGCGGCGCTCCGGAAACTCGAGGCCGGCGGCGCCCGCCGCGTACCTGTCGTGGCCCTGACCGCCAACGCCATGGAGTCGGACCGGGAACGCTGTCTTGCGGCGGGCATGGACGACTATCTCGCCAAACCCTACACGCGGGCGGAGCTCGAGCGGATCCTGCGGCGATGGCTGCCGCCGGCGGCGGTCGCGGGAGGCGGCGCCCCTTGTGCCGCGGCGAGTCCGGCGGCAACCGCGCCCGGAGCGGCGCCCCCGCAGGCCTGACGGCCCGTCACGCGCGCGCCCTGAGCTCCTCGACGAGGGCGGCGAGCCGGGCGACCTCCGCCTCGATGGCCTCGAGGCGCCGGAGCGGATCGGCTGGAAGCGTGGCGCCGCGTTCCTCCCGGGGCTCGGCCGCCGGCCCCGCGGGCACCGGCGGCGCCGGTGCGGCCTCGCCGGCGCCCTGGCGGGAAGGCGAGAGGAGATCCGTCCACTTGGCGACGCGCTCGCCGGGGGCCCGCG
>CAYQRN010000239.1:0-6383 GCA_964419995.1 uncultured Planctomycetia bacterium | reverse complement strand
CGGGGGGCGGTGCGGGGCCGGATCGATGACGTCATGTCGCTCCCCCCGCCGCTCAGGGTCCGCGCGTCCGGAGGGCGCCCGCCGACGACCGGGCGCCCCGGCGGCGAACTACTCCGCGGCCTTCACGCCGCCCTTCGGCATCAGAACCCTGAGTTCGCACGCCGTGATGATGATCTTGGCGTCAGGGTCGATGGCGAAGGAGAAGCCGCCGTTGCGGCTCACGATGGTCTTCACGTCGTCGCTGCTTTCCTTGCCGTCGGCATCCACCGTGATGATCTTGCTGCCGATGACCTTGATCGTGATGCGCTGGGACTTGCCGACTTCGACGACCTCGCCCTCGCCCGCCCGGAACGAGATCTGGTACGGCGGGACGCCGTCGGGCCTGTAGCGCATCATGAGATCGAAGCCCGTCTTCACGACTTCGAACTCGAGGGTCAGCACGAGGTCCCACCAGGGCATGCTCCAGCCGTCGACCGCGAGCACGCCCTGGACCTTCTCCCTGGCCTGCACGCCCTCGACGATGAGCTGGCGCCCCTCGAACCGGTGGTTGAGGCCCTTCTGGCTCGGCTTCCAGTACTTCTTGAATTCGCGGGGATTGAGAAGGTCGATGACGTCGACGGAGGACTCGTAGGCCGGAGTGAAGAGGGCCTCGGCGATGGCGTCCGACTCCCGCAGGAGCTCTTCGTAGAGCATGACGACAGGGTCGGTCTTCGGGATCGTGATCTTGTCCTTGAAGTAGTCCCGGAACCTGAGCACGCACTCGTTGTAGGCTGCGAGCTTCTTCTCGCTGCTCGATGCCGATGCCGCCGCGTCCCGGGCGTCTTTGGCCGCGAACTTGAGGCGATTCAAGGTAACGTCCGTCTCGAGCTTCGCGACCCGGTCGCCGAACTCCTTGTCCATCCCCTGCCGGGCGATCTGAAGGTCCCGGAGACGCTGGCGTACGTTCTCGAGCTTCGAGGGGTCGTTGACGTCCTTCTCCGCCTCCTCGAGGAGCGTCAGGTTCCTGCGCTTGGCCTCGGCCTGATCCTTCTCGACGAGGACCGCCGTCTTGATGCCGTCGAGCTTGGCGCGTTGCTCGCGGAACTTCTTGGTCTTCGGCATCTCGCGCTCGATGGCCGCGAGGATGCCGTCGAAGTCCTCGGGCTGGAGCATCCGGAGTTTCGTGACCGTGTCCACGGCACTGTCAGCCGTGGCCTTCGCCTCCTCGGCAGCCTTCTTCCGGGCCGACTGCGTGGCGAGCGAGTAGGCGAGGAGCCCGCCGCCCACCACGAGCAGGACGCCCGTGAGCATGAGGATGATCGGCTTCGCCCGGTCCTTGCCCCCGGTCTTCTCGAAGAGATCGATGAGCTCCTGGGAGCGGCCCGTCGTGACGCGGCGGCTTTCGTCAGAGCCGGCCTCCGGTTGGGGCGCCGGCCGTCCGCCGCGAGTCTGCGACCGGCCCGCAAGGCGCGACGAGGCGGTCGTGGGCCGGCGCGCGGGGCCTCCCTGGCTGCTCGGACGTCGTTCACTCGATGGTCTGCGCGTGTCGCTCATGATGGATCAGCTTTCCTTGCGCGGGGGACGGATGGCGAGGCCTCCCGTGCGCCGCCGCTTCTCGAGCCTGCGGATGACGATGTACGTGGTGAGGCCGATGCCCACGACGAGGGCGCCGGCGACCGGATAGAAGAGGGCGTCGAGCCAGGACTTCTCGGTGACTTCACGGGGCACGACGCGGAAGGAAGTGAGCACGAGGAAGGGCAGAGGTCGTTCGGGGCCTCGCCGGGGATGGAATGTGACGTTCTGGAGGAAGATCCCCTCGACTTCGACGAGGTCGGCCGCGATGCCGATCTCGGGGGGGCGGTCGAGGGTCTGGAACAGAAGGCCCGTTGCGAAGTGCGTGCGCTCCTCGGCGAGGATGCCGTGGTAGATCCACGATTCGGTGCCCGGGTCGGAAGCACCATCGAGGACCCGCGTCTCGAGGGATGTGACGCGGCCGCGGGCGCGGACGTAGCCGCCACGGAAGACGTCCGGATGGGCGATCGACTCGGCGGGGTCGAAGTCGACGAAGTCCGGGCGAGGCGCCGGAGGTTCGGTTGCTTTCCGGAGGCCGCGGACGTGGGCGACGAGGGCTGCGAGGCCCGCGTCGGAGGGATCGGGCGCGTGATCATCTACCGTGCGGAGGGCGTGGAGGACATCGCGTGGAACGAAGGTCCGCGGCGGAGTCCGGGGGGCCGCCGGTGCGGTCTCGGCCCCCTGAACGGCCGGCGTCGCCGGCGGTCGCGACTTCCGCACGCTGGCCGCGAAGACCATGGCGGAGAGCCCGAGACCGACGAGGCAGAGGACGACGAACCGTCCCTCGCGGGACTGGACGAAGGCCGGAGGGCGCCGGGCGCCGAGGAGAGGGTGGCGCAGGCGCAGGACCGGAGGTCGGGACTTGGCGGGTGGAGTCGTCATCATGCCGGGGGTCCGCGGCGCGGCCCGGGGCCGGACCGCGGACGGAGGAGTCCTCAGGAGCCCGCCGGCTTCTCCGCGGAGCCGAAGGCGAACTCGATCTTCGGGATCTCGAGCTTCTTCGCGAGGTTCATGACGTCGATGATGGCCTGCCAGGGCACGGCCGGGCCGGCGTCGATGATGACCGGCACGTCGGCGCGGCCGAGCGAGCGGTGGTCCGCGTACTCCTTGGCCACCAGCTCCTCGAGAAGCCGGTCGCCCTCGCGTCCGGGCGGGATGCCGCGCTGGCGGAGAGCCCTCTGGAGTTCAGGCTTCCCCTCGGCGCCGCCCCGCTTGAAGGAGAGAACGACGCGGATCTCCTCCACGGGCTGGTTCATGACCGCGGAGGGCTTGTTGCCCTTGTTCTCGGGCAGCCAGGAGTCCATCTTGCCCTCGAGTTCCTTGAACTTGAGGGAACACATGAAGAAGAGCAGGAGGCAGAAGATGATGTCGACCATCGCCGCGACGTTGATGCCGACGGGATTGTCTTCGCTGGTGCCACCGGCCATGGGTGTCTCGCTCCGCTGGGAGAGGCGCCGCCGCGCGGGGGGGCGCGGCTGGCGGTCTCAGGTCACTGCTTGTTGAGGAGGTCCTTCGGGATGTACGCCGCCACCTCGATCTTGTAGAGACCGGCCTTGGCGGCGCGTTCGACGACGCGGTTGATGAACCCGTAGGGGGCCGTCCGGTCGGCGCGGATCATGAGGAACCGCTCCGAAGGGGACGTCCGGTCGTTGGGGACGCGACGATTCGAGTCGGCGAGAAAGCTGAGCCGCTCCTCGAGGACATCGAGACCGTCGGCGAGCGCCTTGCCCGCCTTGAGCTGGTAGGGCTGCCCGAGGAGCGAGATGCGCCAGTGGTCATCGTTCTCGCAGATCTCGCCGAAGTCCTCCGGGGGACGCTTGGCCGAATCGGCGTAGGCGGTGCACGGGAGCTTCTCGTCGGAGATGTGGTGGACGTTGACCACGACGCGGTCGGGGCGTGCCCCTTCCTTCTCCTCGAGGGCCTGTTCCGCCTTCGGAGGCATGATCTCCTCGAGCTCGCGCTGCGACATGTCGGCGTTGAGCATGAAGAAGAGGAGGAGGAGGAACATGATGTCGATCATGGGCACGAGGTTGCAGCCCACCTCCTCCTGGACCCGGATCTCCTTGAAGGCCATGACTGTCTCCGGGGCCTAGTGCTTCTCGTAGAGGCCGGTGTTCTTGAGCATCTCGACCGCCATGAGGTTGCAGTTGAGGGACAGCTTGGTGACGCGGTTCTTCATGAAGAAGAAGGCCGTCAGGAACACGACGGCGAGGAAGAGGCCCATCGTGGTATTCACGAGGGACTCGTACACGCCGATGGCGAGGTCGGCGGGCGTCGGAGCCTTCTTCGTCTCGATGACCTGGAAGGAGGAGATCATGCCGGTCACCGTGCCGAGGAGACCGAGGAGGGGCGCCACGTTCCCGATGAGGGAGAGGTTCGAGATCTTGGCCTGGAGCTTGAACCCTTCCTCCGCCGCGACCTGCTCCATGCCGTTCACCATGTGCTCATAGCCGGCCTCCTTGAGCATGAGGCCGCCGGCCATGATCTGGCCGAAGTAGCAGCGCTCGGACATGGCGACCTCGAGGGCCTTGTCGAGGTCGCCTTCGCTGATGGCGTCTTCGATGTCCTTCGTGAGGCCCGGGGGCGCGAGCTTCTCCATCCGCGTCTCGACGATGTTCTGGACGAGGATGACCGTGCCGCCGATGGAGACGCCGAGGAGGAGCCACCCGACGGCGCCCGTCGCCTTGAAGAGGTCGATGATGGAGCGGCCGCCCTTGTGGGCCTCTTCCGCCATGGCGGGGGCGGCGAGGACGCCGAGGAAGAGCATGCTGAGCACGAGAGCGTAGAAGACGCGGGACCGGGGGATCATGTCATGGACTCCTTGGGATTCTCCGATGTCTCTCTGCACGGTCATTTCTGCTGGATCGCGTTGAGGAGCTGCTGGGCCTCCGCGGCTTGCTGCGACCCGGGATACTCCCGGAGGAGCCGCCGGAGGAGGCCTACGGCGCGGACGAAGTTCTGTGTCTGGACGTCCCCGGGCTTGTCGAGCTCCGCGAGGCCCTTGAAGCACTGAGCGGCCCGGAAGAGGCCCGTCTCGTAGTGCTCGGAGGATTCTCCGGCCGCCGGGGGGAACTGGACGACGGCGCGGAGGAAGGCGAGGAGCGCCTCCTTGAGCGGTTCCGCCTTCTTCTGGGTCACACCCTTCTGCTGGAGGATCATGCCGAGTCCGTTCCAGCTTGCGGCCCTGGCGAAGGGTGTGATGGCGGGGGACTGGAGAGCTTCGAGGAAGTGCTTCTCCGCTTCGGCGTCGTTCTTCGCCTTGAGAGCGATGCGGCCGAGCATGACCTTCGCCTCGGCGGCTATGGGGCTCGACGAGGCCGCGAGAGCCTTGCAGTCGGCCTGGGCGCGGTTCTCCTCGCCCTTCTCGATGAGGGTCCGGCACTTGAGGAGCTTGAGACGGTCCACGACCGCTGCCGTATCGGACACCTTCTGGAGGCGCGCGATCTCGGCGTCCACGAAGCCGAGAGCCTCGTCGGACTTCCTGAGCGCGTTGAGCCCGTTCACGGCGTGCTCGTGGGCCGCGAGGATATGGCGGGAGAGGGGGAACGACTTCTCGTCGAGGAGGCTCCGGAGCGTCGCGACACCCTCCTCGGTCTTCCCGCTCCGGAACTGGGCGAGCGCGAGACTGAAGGCCGCCTCCTGGCGGAGGACGGAGCGGAGCTTCGCGTTTCCGAGGACCGCCTGGAACTTCTCGACGGCCGCCTCGTCGTTCTGGGAGGCGAGGAGGTTCTCGGCGTCCTTCATGTCCTTCGGCACGCCGCTCCACTCCACGGACTCGATCTCCTCCGCCCGGACCGACGTCGAGCCCCGGCCGCCGGCGATGCCGAGCTTGAGGGAGCGGAAGTCGTACTCCTGGATGGTCCCCGTCTTCCGGCTTCCGTCCTTCATGACGACCGTATCGTCCTGGGCGGAGGCCGGCGCCGCGATGAACGCGGCGGGGAGAAGGGCGAGCATCGCGAGCGTCGTGAGCCTCAGCATGGGTTTCCGTTCCGTCATTCCATCACCTGTCGAGGACCTTCTCCGCGATCGGCTTCAGCACGAGGAAGCGGTCCTTGAGCCCGTACTTGTTGCCATCGAAGTCGGGGGAGCCCCGCTCGATCGAGAGGAAGTAGGACTTGAACTTCGACATGTCCCCCTTCCGGTAGAGGTTGAGCGTGTTGAGATACCGCGTCTCCCAGCTCATCTGGCCGTCGCGCGCCGCGTTGTTGTAGAGGGCCACGATGATGTCGTTGGCCCGGAGGTACATGTCCTCCCGCTCCTTCGGATGGCCGGCCCAGATGAAGGCGACGGCGAGATCGAGGTAGATGTCGGCGAGGCGCGGAAGCGCTTCGAGGGACTGCCGGTTGAGCCGGCCGTCGGTCGTCGTGAGCGGGTGCTTCTCGACGAGCGTGCGGAGGACGTCGACGGATTCGATCCAGCGGCCGAGGAGCGCGAGAGCGCGGGCGCGGTTCCAGTCGAGATCCGGCCGGAAACTCTGATCGGAGACGTCGGCCCGGGCGATCTCGATGGCGTCGAGGGCGCGCTCGACGGTCTCGCGGGCCGTGGCATCGAGATCGGGCTTCTCGGGGATCCGGAGGAAGGGGAGCGATGCGGGGACGTTCCGCATCCGGGAGAGGATGAACAGGAGGCGGCCCCCGACGGCCTCGTACTGCTTCCGGTTCGTCGGGTTCGTTCCCTTCGCGTCTGTGACGGCCAGACGGTAGAACTTGGCGGCCTGGGTCCAGAGGTCGAGCGCTTCGGGGTCGCCGGCACGGGCCTGCTCCTTGAGGACGGCCTCCTCGTCGAGGGCCGCGGCGATGCCCACGGCGGCGTCCGCCACGGCGCCCGCCTCG
>CAYQRN010000238.1:0-6439 GCA_964419995.1 uncultured Planctomycetia bacterium | reverse complement strand
ATCGTGACGGCCGTGGGAGAGGGTATCGGTCTCTGGCCGCGACCCCTCCGGCATCACCTCGACAGCCGTGCGCGGACCTTTCTCCGGTCGAAGGCGGCGCGGAAGGACTCCGGAACGGCCGTGGCCATGATCCGGTTCATCGCCATGACCGACCGCGCCGCGGGCGTGCCGGAACTTCTCGCCGTCATCGATCCATCCCACCCGGCCGTGGTGCGCCGGGCAGCTCTCGCCACGCTGGCCGGCCTCGGCCCCGCCGCCGTGGAGCGGAGCCGGATCATCGCCCGCATCCTGCCCCTCGTCCTCGGCGGCGACGCCGAGATGGAGGTTCCGGCGCTCCAGGTGCTTCGGGCCGTCTCCGGCACGGAGATCCCCGAGGCCACGCTGCTCGCCCTCGCGGAAGCCCCGGGCGAGGAGGCGCGAGCGTTCGGTCTCAGACTGCTCTTCCGAACGCGTTCGCCGCGCGCGCTCCGGCTCCTCATGGACCGGCTCCGCGCACCCGGACGGGCCGAGCGCCGCGGCGCCCGCGAGGCGCTCGGGCTTTCCCGCCCGGGACAGCGCCTTCTCATCCGCTCCTTCGTCCGCGCACCGGAACCCGAAGATCGCCGGTTCCTCGCCGAGGTCCTGGCCGAGAGCCGGATCCCGGCGGAATGGCCGTCGCTCCGCCCGGTCCTCGAGGACTACCTGCGCGCCGTGGCGCGCGGGGACGACGGAGCAGACCACCTCACGATCCTCGGGTCGCTGCATCGCGAGGAACTGAACCGCCGGCTCCTCCTCCGCGCCCGCGCCCTCGAGCGCGCCGGAGACTTCGAGGGCGTGATCCGGATCCTGCAGCCCCTCGTGCGCGGACGCCACGCCGAGGCCGAGCCGCGATTCCGCCTGGCGGTGGCGAATCTCATGTCCTCCCGGGATCTTGCGGCCGGCGATCCGCGGCACGACCGCGCCATGCAGGTCCTCGCTCCGCTGATCCGGACCGCCGATTTCGACCTGGCGGCGGCCCTCGACGGGGAGAAGCGGCTTTCCCCGGCGGCGTTCCGGGCCATCGCGGAGCACTTCGCGCGGAAGACCGGCCCGGAGGCGGAACTTGCCGCACGTGCGGCGACCCGGGCCGGCGCCACTCCGCATTCCATTCCCTCCACGGCCGCCCCGGCGCCGCCTGCTCCCGCGCCCTGACGGTCTTTCTCCGGACGATCGTTCGGCCATACTCGCTCCGGTCCTGGGGGACCTCGGGGAACGGCGCATGTATCTCGTCCAGACATCGTCCGATGGCACGGCGCAGGCGGTTCGCCTCGATGGCGACACCGTCACGATCGGTCGTGAGCGCGATAATGATCTCGTCCTCAGCGATCCGCTCGTTTCGCGGCACCATGCCCGGATCTTCCGCACGCCCGGAGGCTGGCGGATCGTCGATCTCGGCGGCAAGAACGGCCTTCTCCTGAATGACCGTCCGGTCTCCGAGGCGGACCTGTCGGAGGGGGACAGGATCACGATCGGATCCAGCGTCTTCCACTTCGCGACGACACCGTCCGCCGGCGCGCCGGCTCCGGCCGCCGGCCACGGCGGGCCCGCCGATCCGTCGCAGGCAACGGTCGTCGTGCCGGGATGGCTCCCGGGGACGACGCCGGCCCCGTCCGCCGAGGGAACGCGCCTCGAGGCCCTCGTGACGATGCTCGGCGGCATCGCGTCCGCTCCCGACGAGACGGCTCTCGCCCATTCGATCCTGTCCGAGGTCATGCGGATCTTCGGCGCGAGCCGCGGATTCATCGGACTCTCCGTGGAGGGTCGCGTCGAGCCGCTGGCGATGGGGGATCTCGACGCTCCGCCGGAGTCCGCGCCCTTCACCGTGAGTCGCACGATCGCCGCCAGGATCCTCGCGGAGCGCATCGGTCTCCTCACGGAGGATGCGGTGACGGATGATCGCCTCGCCGGAGCCGACAGCATCCTCGCGAGCGGCGTCCGGTCGGCCATGGCCGCGCCGGTCTACCGGCGGGGCGAGACGGCCGGCATCCTGTACGTGGACCACCGGCGGGAGTGCGGCCGATTCCGGGCGGACGACCTGCGCCTCTTCATCGGCGTCGCGAATCTCGTCTCGGCGGCCCTCGACTCCGTCGCCGTCCGCCGGGCCGCGGACCGGGAGCGGCAGCGCCTGCGCCAGGCCCTCGATGGCGGACGGATCCTCATCGGACACAGCGCCTTCGTCCAGAACCTCCGGAGGTCGCTGGCGCGGATCGCCGTCGCACCGGGGCCCGTCCTGCTCCTCGGCGAGACCGGCACGGGGAAGGACCTGGTCGCCCGCCTCGTCCACGAGACCTCGCCCCGTGGAAAGGGGCCCTTCGTCACCGTGAACTGCGCGGCGCTGCCCGCGGCCCTCGTCGAGAACGAGCTCTTCGGACACGTGAAGGGCGCCTACAGCGGGGCCTTCGACGACAGGATGGGCGCCCTGCAGGAGGCCCGCGGCGGGACGCTCTTTCTCGATGAGATCGGCGACATGCCCCTCGATCTCCAGCCGAAGCTCCTCCACGCCATCGAGAACGGCAGCATCCGGAGACTCGGCAGCACGGAGCCCGAGACCGTCGACGTGCGGATCGTCGCGGCCACGAATCGGGACGTCGAGGTCGAGGTCCGGTCAGGGGGTTTCCGGAGCGACCTCTATTACCGCCTCAAGGCCTTCGAGCTCCGCCTGCCGCCGCTCCGCGAACGGACGGAAGACATCCTCCCCCTCGCCAAGCACTTCCTCGCCCTCGACGAGGTGAGCGGCGGCCGCGCGCTCCTCCTGAGCTCCGAGGCGCAAAACCTCCTCCTGCGCCATCCCTGGCCGGGAAACGTCCGCGAACTGCGCAACACCCTCGAACGGGCCGCCGCGCTCGCCACGTCGGACACCATCGGCCCGTCCCTCATCGGAGCGGCTCCCGCGGAGGAACGGACGCGATCCCTTCGCGACGTCGAGCGAGACCACCTCCTCCGCGTGCTCACAGCGAACCAGTGGAACATCTCCCTCGCCGCGCGATGCCTCGAGATCCAGCGCAACACGCTCTACGGGAAGATGAGAAAGCACAACATTCTTCGCGGCGGGCGCCACGCAGAACCGTGATCCTCGGCTGACAGCGCTGATCGGTTCTCGAACAAGCCCATGCCCAGAGCCTAAAGCTCACCCGGTTCATGCCTTGCGCGCGCCACTCTTGACCGACCGCCGTGGCGCTGCTCCATTTTCTGTCAGCCACCCCGGCTGCGCGCATCAACGACCCCGCTCGACGGCCCAACGCTATCTACTTGTCGCAAAAGACCTTGCTGTCGCCATGGAACGCACTTCATCCTCGGCGGCACGGAGTTCGCAAAGGAGGGTTCGCCCCGTGCTCGGAACAGCCGGGACATCGGGGAGCGGAATATTGGCCCCGGGAGGTTGCTAAGCCCCCTGGGACCATTCGGCGGCGCCGGACGTTGAGACGGAGCGTCCTGCGCCGCCGTTTTCGTCTCCGGCACGCCGCCCCCCCCGATCAAGGGGCGTCAGGCCTGATGACCGGCCAGCCGGCGCACCAGGAATGACCGCCGGGCCGACCACGTTGGGATTGCTGGGCATCCGATTCCGGTACCGCACACGGGGGATAGAATGCGTGACGGGTCGACCCTGGCACGACACCCCGCGTCGCGCCGCCCCCGCCACGTCATGACCCGACTAGTGTGGTGCGTCACACAGATGCGAACATATTCGACGGGAGATTCTCGTGCGGGGCGAGGCGCGAGCCCGGAGGCAACCCTGGATGGGTTGTGGGGAGGGCGAGCAACGAAGCCCCGCGCGAGAAGATCCGGCGAGATGGAGCAAGTGAATCTGGTCCTCGTCGGGATATGTAACGGTATGTGTGACGCACCACACTAGGAGCCCCATGAACATCCTTGGCGGATGGCTCGGATTCGTGGCCGGTGCGGTCGCCGGGGCCGTGCAGGGACTTTTCTTCCATCGCGAGGACTGGCTCGGCGGCTACGCCTCCTGGGCGCGCCGCATGACTCGCCTCGGGCACGTGGCGTTCTTCGGTCTCGGCCTGATCAACCTCGCGTTCGCGTTCACCACCCGCGATGCGGGCCTCGAGGGGCGCTGCGACGCTGCGTCGTATCTCCTGATCGTCGCGCTCATCGCCATGCCCGCGCTCTGCTACACGTCGGCCTTCTGGCGCCCCGCCCGCAGGCTGTTCTTCGTCCCGGTGCTCTGCGTGGTCGTCGCCGCAAGCCTCGTCGTGCGGGAGCTGCTGCGATGAGGATCGGCCTCGTGGCGTTGTCGGGAATCCGGGTCCAGGACGCCAGGCTCCTGCGGCTCGGCCTGACGCTTCCCGGCTTCGTCGAGCGCTCGAAGACCATCGCGTCGCTCCCGAGCCTCGGGCTCCTGACGCTGGCCGGAATGACGCCGGAACGCCACGCCCTTTCGTACCACGAGGTCCGCGACCTCGCCGGGGCCGACGCGATCCCACCCGATCTCGACCTCGTCGCCCTCTCGACGTTCAGCGCCCAGGCCGGCGAGGCCTACGCGCTGGCCCGACGCTTCCGCGAACGCGGCGTGCCGGTCGTCATCGGCGGCTCGCACGTCTCGGCGCTGCCCGACGAGGCGCTCGCGCACTGTGACGCGGTCGTCTGCGGCGAGGGCGAACTGAGCTGGTCCGAGCTGCTGGCCGATGCCGAGACCGGTCGCCTCCGCAGCCTCTACACGGCGAACGACGTGATGTTCGACCTGGCCCGCGCCCCGATGCCCAGGTTCGATCTGCTCGATGTCGAACGGTACAACCGGATCACGATCCAGACCTCGCGGGGCTGCCCGCACCGCTGCGAGTTCTGCGCGAGCTCCGTGCTCCTCGGCCCCGGCTACCGCCAGAAACCGGTCGGTCGCGTGCTCGAGGAAATCGACCGCGTGCGCGCCATCTGGCCCCGGCCATTCGTCGAGTTCGCGGACGACAACGCGATCGTGGATCGACCGCGCTGGCGCGACCTGCTCGAAGGACTCGCCGAGCGCGACGTGCGCTGGTTTGCCGAGACCGACATCTCGATCGCCGACGACGGCGACCTTCTCGAGCGCATGCGACGCGCCGGCTGTCGGGAGGTGCTGATCGGCCTCGAGAGCCCGGTCGCGACGGATCTGGCCGGCATCGAGCAGCGATCCGACTGGAAGCACCGGCAGGCGGGCCGCTACGTCGAGGCCGTGCGCACGATCCAGGCCCACGGGATTCGCGTCGCCGCCTGTTTCGTCGTCGGCCTGGACGGACAGGGGCCGGAGATCTTCGACGCCATCCTCGACTTCGTCCGCCGCGCCGAGCCGTTCGATGTGCAACTGACGATCCTGACGCCGTTCCCGGGAACACCGCTCCTCGAGCGTCTGCGGCGCGAGGGGCGGATGAGAGACGATGGACGCTGGGAGCGCTGCACGCTCTTCGACCTGATGTTCCGGCCGCGGGGGATGAGCCCGGAGGCTCTTGTCGGCGGCCTCGAGCGGCTGGCCGCCACGCTGTATGCAGACCAGGCGACGCTGAGTCGTCGCCGCGCATTCCGCTGCGCCCTGCGCGCGGCAGGAGGTGAAGGATGTCCCGAGATGATCGGATCGTGACCTCGCTGCTCGTCGCAGCGGCTCTCTACGACGGAATCCTGGGGCTGCTGTTCCTGCTCACCCCCGGGCGACCCTTCGTCTGGTTCGATGTCACGCCGCCGAACCACGCCGGTTACGTCCAGTTTCCCGCCGCTCTGCTCCTGGTCTTCGCGTCGATGTTCTGGCAGGCGGCACGGCAGCCGGGCACGCGCCGGATCCTGATCCCGTACGGGATCCTGCTCAAGACCTCCTACAGCGGCGTGGTCTTCTGGCACTGGGCGACGACCGGCGTCCCCTGGATGTGGAAGCCCTTCGCTGTGGTCGATCTGGCCTTTGCCGCGGCCCTCGCCTGGGCGTGGAACCGGGGTCGGATTCCGGCCTGACGTTCCGGCCCCGAGGCGCGTCGCGTCGGGCCACCATCCTCTCCCTGGCGATTCCGCAGCCCCGCCACCCTGTCGCCGACGGTCGCGCCGGTCCGACAACCTCGCGTGAATCGAGGACGGAGGACGTCCGCTGTGTACGTCCAGTGCCTGTGGGCCGCTTGCCGGCCTTGCGGCGCCGGGTCGGGGATGAACAGTCGGGTGGTGCGGGATGTGGACATCTGCGGGATCGTATGGCCAGGAGGAGGCGAGGCGGCTGTTCGCACGTGCTGCAGCGGCTGCACGACGGACGGCGAGGATCGTCCCCCACTGCCTGATCGACGGCCCCGCGCCTGCAACCTCTGCCAGGGCGACTGCAACGTGACCTTCGAGCTGAACCCGGACGGCGCGCTCGCGCCTTCAGAGACCACGGCGCCCGCCGCCCGCCGCCCGCCGCCCGCTGAACCGCGACTCCATCTCGAGTTCCGGACAGTCCTTATGGAAGTGCGCGCCAGCCGAT
>CAYQRN010000237.1:0-6488 GCA_964419995.1 uncultured Planctomycetia bacterium | reverse complement strand
GCCCCCGTCCATGAGGGACTCTCCTTCCTCGGATGGCGGATCTACCCCGGCACGATCCGACTCGCCTCCGCCAACCGGCGCCGGGCGATCAGGAGGGTCCGGCACCGCCACCACGAATACGCGACCGGGCGGCGCAGCGAGGAGAGCTACGCCGCCTGCGTGCGGTCCCTCGTCGAACATCTGCGGCACGGCGACACCCTGTCGCTCAGGAGATCCTGGTTTCCTTCCCTCGACCTCGAGGAGAGCGGACCCGCCCGGGCCCGCCACCCTCCGGCAGAGGATGGAAGCCGGATCACCACGGGAACGGGTCATCCTCCCCTCGCAACCGCGTGAACCGCGGCGGCGGCTTCAACAACCCCGCCTCCAACGCGCGGTCGGGCAACCGCAACGCGAACACGCCCGAGAACCGCAACAACGGCCTCGGGCTCCGCCCCGCCAATGTGTCGCACCGCCAGATCGCGGCCGTCGACCCCCGGGAAGGGGGCGATCGCCGCGCCGTGCACGTGACACCCAGATCCGTTTCCGGCGCCGGACTCCCGTCCGGACGAACATGGTCGCGCCGCCCCGGGGGTCGTAGGGCAGCCTGCCCGATGCCTCCGGGCGCGGTCCTGCCGCGAAAGCAGGCCCGGAGCCCGTGTCCGCGGATGCGGAACCGGTGCCGCGCGGCGGAAACGCTTCGCGAAACGCTGCCCGTCATGTTCTAATGTCGTGGCCCCGCCCGCAGGGTCCCGGGGCACCGCCCCGTGCACTGTCAGCAGGAGTGAAGCCGTGATCCGACCGGGCTTCGTCGCCGTCCTCCTCCTCGCGATCCACGCGTCGTCCTTGCCGGCCCAGGACGCGGCCGTCCTCACGCCGCGGCTTCTCGATGCCTTGCGGGTCGCCGCGCCCGGGGACTTCGTCCCTGCCCTCGCCACGTTCGACCCCTGGCTCCGCCTCGAGGAGCACCTGCCCGTCGTGGAGACGATGCACCCGGAACAGAGGCGGCGGCATGTGACGGCGCTCCTCCGGAACACGGCCGACTCCGCCCAGAGAGCCGCCCGCGCGTTCCTCGACGGCGAGGTCCGCGCGGGTCGCGCGGCGGATATCGTCGTGCTCTGGATCAACAACTCCATCGCCTTCCGGGCGACGCCCGCCGTCATCCTCTCCGTCGCGGAGATGCGGAACATCCGCACCGTCGATCTCGACCCCGAGATCCTGCCCGAGGAGGCCCTCGACCTCGGCCCCCCGGGAACCCCCGGCGCCGGCAACGTGCTCCTGAATGCCCCCCAGTGCTGGGCGCTCGGCTACCAGGGCCAGGGCATCGTCCTCGCCAATGCCGACACGGGCTGCAACTACAACCACCCCGACCTCGTGAGCCACGTCTGGAACAACCCCGGCGAGATCGCCGGGAACGGCATCGACGACGACACGAACGGCTTCATCGACGACGTCGTCGGCTGGAACTTCTCGGCCAACTCGAACAACCCCATCGAAACCGGATCGTCGAGCCACGGGTCCCAGTGCGGTGGGATCCTCTGCGGCGACGGAACCCAGGGCACGGCCACGGGGGTCGCGCCCATGGCCCTCCAGATGGTCATGAAGCTCGGCACCGCTCCCTCGGGGTGGTTCTCGACGTATCAGTACGCCGTGGCCAACGGCGCCCGCGTCATCTCGAGCAGCAACTCGCTCAAGTGGCCGAGCACGCCCGACTATCCCCTCTTCCGGCAGACCTCGGACATGGAACTCCTCGCCGGCGTCCTCCACACGAATTCCATCGGGAACCAGGGGCCGGGCAGCGCCACCTACCCCGTGCCCTTCAACATCGCCGCCCCGGGCTGCTGCCCGCCGCCATGGCTCCATCCGGGCCAGACCCTCGCGGGGGGCATCTCCTCCACCATGGGCTGCGGCGCCGCGGATGCGGCCACGGCCGCCCTCATGAGCTACTCCGGGCGGGGACCGTTCGCCTGGAACCTCGCGGACGTCCTCGCGCTGAACCCCTCCTACCCCCATCCCTGGCCCGGCGCCTTCAACGACTATCCCGTGACGGGCGGCGCCATGGGCCTCCTGAAGCCGGACGTCGTCTGTCCCACGAACACGCCCTCGACGAGCGGCGCGGGGACGGGCTACACGTCGAGCTTCACCGGCACATCCTGCGCAACGCCCCACCTCGGCGGCTGCGCCGCCGTCATCCTCTCGGTGAACCCGCTTCTGACGCCGTCCCAGGTCTGCGAGATCCTCCAGATCACGGCGATCGATCAGGGAGCCCCGGGCAAGGACAATGACTGGGGCGCGGGTCGCGTCGACCTCCTCGCCGCCGTGACACTGGCCCAGACCTACGCCGGATTGGCGGGCCCCCTGGCGGATCTGTCCTTCGAGGCCCAGACGGCCGGAGCCGCCCCGTCGGGCGAGTGGGCGAACGGCGCCGTCGGAGCGTCCAACGTGGCCGGTCCCGCCGGCGGATGCACGTCCGTGGCCGGCATGCCCTTCGGCGGGAAGTTCATGATCGTGGATGCCGCGGGAAGCAACGCGGCCACGCCGCCATCGGGCTCCACCGGCCCCGCCGGCGCCTCCACGGTGGAGCAGATCTTCGGGTTCGAGGTCTCGAAACCCCTCCTGCGCCTCGAGATGGCCTTCGAGAACGCCCATGGCGGCCCGACGCCCGCCACCAACGACTTCGCCTCCGCCACGGTGACGGACGGCTCGACCGCGGCCACGTTCCTTCTCCTCGACACGCTCACGCCCACTGTGGGCCCCGGATGCGCCGGGGGGCTCGTGACGGCCCGCGTCACGGGGAGCATCGACCTCGCCGCGTCTTTCCCGGGAATCGTCAACGGCGCGCAGCTCACCTTGATCCTCGCCTGCGGCAACGGAGGCAACGGGATCCTCCCCTCCCGAGCCTACGTGGACGACCTCCGGCTCATCGAGCCCGGCTTCCGCCTCCGCGTCGGCGACCACGGCACCGGAGACATGACCCTCGATCTCGCGGGGGCGCCGCCCCTCGCCGAGCTCTTCACCATCTGGACGACGGCCCTCGCGACGCCCACGGGCTCCGGCCCCTTCCTCGGACTCTCGGCCGCCGCTCTCCCCGAAGTCCTGCCCCGCCTCGGACTGCCCCTCGGAACGGAGCCGGCCCACGTCCTCGCGGACGCAGCGGGCCGCTACGTCCTCACCCTTCCGAACGGTTCGCTGCCGCCGGGGGTCTCGGTGGACGCCGTCGGGGTCGCCATCGCCGCGGGGGCGGTCCTCGTGACGCCGACGATCAACAACACCTGGTGACGGAAGGGGGGAGGCTTCCCCGCCCGGGGAAGCCGGCGCCAGCTCCGGCCGTGGACCCCCTTCCGATCGATCCCTTCCTCCCGGACATCACGGAGGCGCTGCGCGATCACCGCGCCCTCGTGGTCACGGCGCCGCCTGGCGCCGGCAAGACGACCCGCATTCCCCCGGCCATCCTCCGGGCCGGCCTCGTCCGGGAGGGGCAGCGTCTCGTCGTCCTGCAGCCGCGCCGCGTGGCGGCGCGGTCCATCGCCCGCCGCATCGCCGCGGAACAGGGTCTCGGCGACGGCGTGGGATGGCACGTCCGCTTCGAGCGCCGCTTCGGGCCCCGCACGCGCATCATCCTCGCCACGGAGGGGATCCTCACGGCGGCCCTCGAGGACGATCCGCTTCTCGCCGGCACCGACGTCGTGGTCCTCGACGAGTTCCACGAGAGGAGCCTCCACGCCG
Source organism: uncultured Planctomycetia bacterium (assembly GCA_964419995.1). Taxonomy (GTDB): domain Bacteria; phylum Planctomycetota; family CAYQRN01; genus CAYQRN01. The sequence continues at coordinate 2,786 of CAYQRN010000237.1, read as the reverse complement.
ACCTCGCCCTCGCCCGGTGCCGCGAGATCCTGGAGGCTCGGGACGAGTTCCGCCTCGTCGTGATGTCCGCGACCCTGAACGCCCGCGCCGTCGCCGCCTGGCTCGGGAACGCCCCCGTGATCGAGGCGCCGGGGCGCCCCTGGCCGGTGGCGATCCGCTGGCGCCCGGAGCTCGACGCCGCGGCGGCGGTGCGGGAGGTGCTCCGCGAGACCCCCGAGGGCCATGTCCTCGTCTTCCTTCCCGGCGCCGGCGAGATCCGCCGCGCGGCTCTCGACCTCGCCGGCGCGGACGCCGACGTCCTGCCGCTCCACGGCGACATGGACGTGGCGGAGCAGGATCAGGCCTTCGCTCCGGGGCGCCGCCGCAAGGTCATCCTCGCCACGAACATCGCCGAGACCTCCGTCACGATCGAAGGCGTGAAAGCGGTCATCGACACGGGCCTGCACCGCGTCGCGCGCTTCGATCCCTGGCGGGGGATCGACCGGCTCGTCCTCGAACGTATCCCGGCGGACTCCGCCGCCCAGCGGGCGGGCCGCGCCGGCCGAACGGGCCCTGGCACGGCGCTCCGTCTCTGGCCGGAATCCAAACGTCTCGAGGCGGAGCGGGAGCCCGAGATCCGGCGAGTGGATCTCGCCTCCACGCTCCTCGGCCTCCTCGTCCAGGGAATCGACCCCCGGCGCTTCGCCTGGTTCGAAGCGCCGCCCGAAGCCGCCGTCGCCGCGGCTCTCGCGGAACTCCGGGAACTCGACCTCATCGATGACGGCTGCCGCCCCACCGGCCCCGGGCGCGCCGTGAGCCGCCTCCCGCTTCCGCCGCGCCTCGCCGTCGTGCTGCGAGAGGCGCACCGCCTCGGCGTCCCGGACGCGGGGGCCGCCGCCGCCGCCGTGCTCTCGGAGCGGGACTTCCTTCGGGCGCGGCGCGAGGACGTCACCGCGTCATCCGACATCCTCCTCCGCATCGAGCGCATCGGCGAGGCCCCGCCCGGCATCCGCCGCATCCGGGATCATCTCCGCGATCTCGCGATCCGCTCGCTCGGCCCCGCTCCGGCGGGTGCGGGCGGCGAGGAGGCCGTCCTCCGGGCGCTCCTCGCCGGGTACAGGGACCGTGTCGCCCGGCGCCGCGAGCCCGGGAGCGATCGCCTCGTCCTCTCCTCCGGCCGGGGCGCCGTCCTCTCGCCGGCCAGCGCGGTCCGCGCAGCGGAGTATCTCCTCGCCATCGAACTCCGCGGCGATGACCGGCCTTCGGGACGCGATCCGAGAGTCGAGCTCGCCAGCGCCGTGGATCCGGCCTGGCTCACGCCCCGCACGACGACCCGTGAGCTTCGCTACGACGCCATGCGGGACGCCGTGCGGGAGGTGGCGGTCGAGCGATTCCGGTCGCTCGTCCTCGCGGAGAGGGCCGTGCCGCTGTCCGATCCGGACGAAGCCTCCGCGCGCCTCGCCGAGGAAGCCCGGAGTCGGGATCCGGAAAGCCTCCTCACGGAGGAGGCGCGCCGCCTCCTCTGCCGGTGGCGCTTCGCCCTCACGATCCTGCCGGATCTTCCGCGCCCGGATCTCGCCGCCTCCATCGGCGAAGCTGCCCGCGGCGTCCACCGCATGGTCGATCTCGTCGAGCGACTGGGCGGGACTCTCTCCGCTTCCCTCTCCTTCGCGGAGCGGCGGGCGCTCGACGCGGCGGCGCCGGATCGTCTCGTCGTGCCGAGCGGCCGGGCCGTCCCCATCCGATGGGAATCGGGCGCCCCTCCGACCCTCAGCGTCAAGCTCCAGGAGATGTTCGGCCTCCTCGACACGCCCCGCATCGGCGGGGGGCGGGTCGCCCTGGTCATCGAGCTCCTCTCCCCCGCCGGCCGCCCGGTCCAGGTCACCGGAGATCTCCGGAGCTTCTGGGAGCGGACCTATCCCGTCGTGCGGAAGGAGCTCCGCGCGCGCTACCCGCGCCATCCATGGCCCGAAGCCCCTGGCGCCGCGGAACCTACCGCGAGAACGAAGCCGCGGCACGGCGGGGGCCGGGCGAATTAGCGATTCTCTGTCAAGAACCGCCCTCGCCGTCCGTAGAATAGGATGAGTGCGGGCTCGGTCCCGCGCAGGGCGCGGCGCCCTCCGTGAGGGCGCCGGGCGAGAGCGGCTCTTTTTCTCAGGCTCGAGGATCTCCGAGGCTTCGTCCCCGCCGGTTGACGGTCCATGCCATGAGTGCATCCATCATCGAGAACCACTACTGTCCCCGATGCCTCAGAACCCGCCCCTTCCTGAAGGCCGAGCCGCGGATCATCTGCACCTTCTGCCGCGTCGAGCTCATGATCCGTCAGACTCCGCCCCTCGCGTCCTGAGCGCAGCACAGGCCACGGAGCGCCTCCGGCGGCCGGCTTGACGCGGACGACGTCCCCCCGCATCCTGCGGGAGTCTCCTCCGAGGGGCTCTTCCATGACGACGTCCGACCCGAGTGCCTCCGCCAAGCTCCGCGCGCCGCGCGCTCCGGTTCCCGTCCTGCTCCTCGTCCTCCTCCTCCCCGGCGTTTCTCCCGCCCAGGCCCCTGACGGATGGCGGACCCACCGCGACGCGGAGTCAGGCGTGAGCTTCTACTACCCCGTGGAGTTCCGGGAGATCCCCCTCGAGCCCACGGAGACCGTCCTCCGCGCCCGCTACGTGCGGCGGAACCCGCCGGAGAAGATCCGGAAGGACCATCCCGGAGCCCGCCCCGCCTTCGAGATCTTCGTCATCGCGCCGGGCAAGGGCGGCGTGACGCCGCGCGAGCCCCTCGCTCCCGCGGCGGACGCGGCGGACGCGGCC
>CAYQRN010000236.1:0-6554 GCA_964419995.1 uncultured Planctomycetia bacterium | reverse complement strand
GCCGCGCTGAGGATGACCTCACGCCGGACCCGGCGTCGTTCAACCGCCGAGTCGAGCGGCGCCGTGGCACGTGCCAGGGCGCTGCACGTTGTCTCGTAGAAGTCCGCCCGCGAGCATACATCGGAGGCTCGGGGCAGTGCAAGGTCGAAGTCGGCCGCCGTCCGGAAATCACGCGTGCGCCGGCGGCGGTGGTCGTTGAGGGGTCTCAGAGCGCGCACGATGCGTGCTGCGGACTCGGCGGGGCTGAGCGGGGGACCGTGCTTGGGCAGACCGCCCTCGAGACGGATCTCGGCGTTCCCATGTTCGACGGGGGCGTTGTGCTGCGGCGTGCGCGGGACGTTGACGAGGAGGACGATCCGGTGGCGGTGGGCGAACGTACGGAGCCGGAGCGTCTTGTAGCGGTTATCGACCGTGTTCCGAAGATCCGCGTCCGATAGTCAGTAGATGTTGAGCAGAAGTGCGTTCGTGTATCGAAGGGTCATCGAATTCTGGAGGAAGACGCCCTGCAACACGACCCGGAGGGGGATCGGGATGCCGGAGGACAGGGTAATCGCAGTGGGTGCTGCGCCGGTCGCAAAGACGGGCGGGCAGCCCGATACGCCTCCGAAGCCATCGGCGAACAGGAACGTGAGCGGATCCGCGGGGGCCAGCGGGCAGGGGACGAACGTCCCCGGCCCCACATTCGAAAGGCTCACCCGCGCCGAGTACGCGGGCTCGCCGAAGTAGCCGAAGACGACGTAGGACGTGGGACCACCCCCGAAAGGCGTGGCCGCCATCGCGATAGTGAAGGGTTGGTTCCGGGGCACGTCGATGCGGCGGCGCAGGTTTCCTGCGGAGCCTGCGATCGTCAGTTCCGGCGGCGTACCGAAGGCGCCGATCCCGGCGACGAGTCCGCCGCTGCCTCCGCCCCACGATGCAAGTCCCGCGGAGGGCGCGCCCGGGCCCATGTCGGGACGGGTTCCGTCGGCGTCCACGGGCGCCGCCGGATCCCCCGCGTCGATGGCGGGCGATCCCGGGAGCAGCGTGAAGTCCCCGTTCGCCGGATCCGCGGGCATGGGGTAGGCGGAGATGTTGCCAAGGCCCGGCGTACCACCTTGGACTGCGCTCCACGTCACGTTGACGGGGCCGCTTGCCAGATCCGGCGTGTTGAACCAGAGCAGTGCGTGTCGGACGTCGACGGGATTCGGCGCCGCGGCGATTCCGCCTCCGAAGGTGGTCGCGTGATTCCACCAGACGGCGCAACGGTCGATGGGAACGGCCAGGGCGGGGAACGCCACCCCGCCGCCCGCGCCGCCTGCCGTGTTCTGGTGGATGGCGCAACCCTCGATGGTGTCGAAGGGAGCCCCGTCCGACCAGAAGCTGATCCCGCCGCCCGACGTGCCGGCGACGTTCGAGTGGACCCGGCAGTCGGCGATCGTTCCGGCGCTCGGGTAGCCGAAGCAGAGCCCGCCGCCAGCGGAGGTGGCCGTGTTGAAGGCGATCGTGCAATTGCGAACGTCCACGACGGCGGAATCGGCGTAGATCCCACCACCCGATCCCGTGCTGGCATTCCCGACGATCCGGCAGCCCATGACGGTGATGTGCCCGCCGGTGATGTAGATCCCCGAGTTGCCGCCGGTGATGGTGAAACCCTGGATGACCGAACGATCCTGGCCGAATCCGCTTGTTCCGATGGCCGGGAGACCCGATCCCGTCGCATCGATGACGGTGGTGGCCGGATCCGCTCCGGAGAGCACGAGGCTCTCGGAGAGCAGAAGTGCGCCGGGATACACGCCGGGGGCGACATCGATCATGTCGCCGAGGGTGGCGGCCGCGATGGCCTGCTGGATCGTCGCGTGATCCGTGGGAACGCGGATCACGTTCTGCGGGAGAGCTGCCCCAGTGAGACAGAGCCAGAGGGCCGGAATCTCGATACGGAATCGCCGGAGCATCACGAGCAGTCTCCACGTGAGGGTGGATGGCGCCGAGATGTGTTCGATGTCGAGGGTCGCCGCGCCCCGGAGGCCTTGTGAACGCCATCCGAGCGCGCGGGTGCGCCGGCCCACGGCCCGCATCGGCCGACCCCGGGGCGACGCCGGTACATGAGCCTATCAGACCGCCGTCTGCGACAAGCCGCGGTATCCTGGAATCCGCGTAGGTTCCCGGGGGTCAGCGGCCGGCGGGGAGCCAGACCGGGCGGCAGCCGAAGTGGGGGCTGCGGCTTGGGGAGGTGCGGTGGAAGCGGTCGGCAGCCTCGGTGCGGGGCGAGGCGAAGTGGCCGCCTCGGGCGAGGAAGTTCGCGGAGGGCGGGAGGCGAGGTGGCGGGGGCCGGAGTCCATCGCCAGGTCGGGGCGCCAGATGTTCGGAGGCCACGGCGTCGAGGCAGAGTTCGGCGAGGTTGCCCCAGATGTCGTGGAGGCCGAAGTCGTTGGGCGGTCGTCCGCCGATCGGGAGGGCGCGGTCGGACTCGAGGACGGCATCTCGACCGGGAACGATGGCTTGAAGGCGGTCTCTCCAGGAGCGACGGTCGTCTCCGCGGCAGGCATGCTCCCACTGGGCCTCGGTGGGGAGAGTGCAGCGCATGCGCCGGAGGGCGGCGATGAGGTCCTGGCGGGCCACGTCCTGGGTGGAGACGGGCTTCAGATGCTCCGTGAGCTCGCCGTCGGCCGGCTCTTCGATGTCGCCGAGGCGCTGGATGGCGCGCCACTGGCCGAGGGAGAGCTCATGCTTGGCGATGAGGAAGGGATCGAGCGTGACGTCATGCGGCGGAGTGTCGGGTCCTTCGCCGAGGCGCATGGCGCCCCCCGGCAGGAGGACGAAGATGACCGACGAGCGCGGCGGGATCCGGAGCTTTCCGGAGTCCGGGTCCCGGGTGGGGAGATCCCCGGTGCCCGGCGCGGCGAACTCCTCGAGCCCCGAGGAGGGATCCGGGCCGAGGGGATGGAGACCGGCGTCGGGTTCGAGATCCACGAAGAGCGGATACCGGTCGCCGTCGGCGATCCGTTCGCGCGCGTCGTCCCACGCGCCCCGGCCGTCCCGGAGGGACGTCGCGACCAGCCGGCGCGCCTGCTCGAGACGCCTGAGGGCCCGCGGGAGGGCGCCCCGGGATGCATCTTCGAGGGAGCGAAGCCCGTCCAGAAGCTCGGCCAGGGCGAGGCGATCGGAGTCAGACCCGACCCGGCCGCCCGAGCCTTGCTCCTCATGGCGATCCCGTCGCGACAGCAGATCGCGGGCGGCGGCGATCCAGGTTGCGAGACGCTCCTCGGCGTCGGGAGCCGAAACTCCGATCTCGCGGAGCTCGGCCTCCAGCGTCCGGAGGCGGTGCGCATCGAGGAGGTACAGGTTCTTCTCGAGGAGGGCGGCATTCCTCCGGTAGAGGAGCAGGAAGATCGTGGCGGCGGCGAGGAGGGTGGCGAACAGGAGGACGATGGCCGAGCTGAGGGCGCGATTGCGTTCGGACCAGCGGAGGAACCGGCGCACCGGTCCGAGGGGGCGTGCCCGGATCGGCTTCCGCTGCAGGATGCGGAGGAGATCGTCGGCGAGGTCCGCGGCGGACGCGTAGCGGTCCTGCGGCGCCGGCGCCATGGCCTTCGCGATGACGACGGCGAGGTCCCGGGTGATCGCGGGGTTCACATCCCTCGGGTCGGACGCTGCGCCGTTCCGGATGGCGCCTCGCAGGTCCGCCGCTCCGTCGAAGGGTCGTCGCCCCGCGGCGCATTCGAAGAGCACGACGCCGAGCGAGTAGATGTCCGTCCTTCGGTCGAGAGGGGCTCCGCCGAGCTGCTCCGGGCTCATGTAGGCGAGGGTCCCCGGGGCCATCCCCGATTCCGTGAGCCGCGTGGCGTCGAGGTCGAGGTCCCGCGCAAGGCCGAAGTCGAGGATCACGGGATGCTCTTCCGGGACGATCATGACGTTCGAGGGCTTGATGTCCCTGTGGATGACGTTTCGATCGTGCGCGGCGTGAAGGGCCCGCGCCAGTCGTTCGACGAGGGCGATCCGCCCCGCGAGCAGCGCACGAGGGTTCACGGCTCCCGCGACGGGCTCCCGGTCGAGACGACGTTCGAGGGTCTCGCCCTCAAGCCAGGCCATGGCGATCCACGGGCGGCCGCGGTGGACGCCCGTGGCCAGGATCGGACAGATCCCCGGATGCTGGACCTTGGCCGCGGCTTCCGCCTCGCGCCGGAGGCGCTCGATGCTCGTGGGGAACAGGAGAGCATGGTCCGTCAGCATCTTGATGGCGACGGATCGGTTGAGGGTCGGATCGCAGGCGCGATACACGATGCCCTGCCCGCCACGACCGACCTCCGCGTCGATGCGGTACGGAAACTCCGCCGCGTCGAACGCGGGAAAGGGCGATGCCGGGGGCGTGGTCACGGGAAGGGCCAGCGTCTCGTCGTCGGGTGGGGCGCTGCCATCCTGCGGGTCTCCGCTCTCCTGCATCTCGGGCAGTCCTCTCCGGCCGCGACGCGACAGCCGCTGTCGCTGCGGGCTCGCTCGTCGCGGCCGCGGATTCTGCCGGGGGACCCCCCGGGTGCGCAATGGAGGGGAGCCGCCGGGGGTCAGGAGTCGAGGAGGCGGCGCAGGCGCGCGCGGGGGTCGATCCTGGCCTCGCCGCCCTCCGACGCCACGGCCTCGTCTTCAGGCGTCGCGGCGCTGCGATCGAAGAGCGGGAGGAGGGCGTCGGGCAGGAACCTCGTGAGGGGGGCGAAGGTGTGCCGGGAGCCGAGCCGGCGCTGCGTCGTCTGGTGGTAGCGGAGGGGGAACGTGATCTCGAGGTGCGTGCGGGCCCGCGTGAGGGCCACGTAGAAGAGCCGGCGTTCCTCCTCGATGGACGCGGCGTCACCCGTCGAGAGGTCGCTCGGCAGGATGCCGTCGGCGGCATGGATGACGAAGACGGCGTCCCACTCGCAGCCCTTGGCGGAGTGGATCGTCGAGAGGGTCATCCACTCCTCGTCGAGATGCGGCGGGCCCGCGAGGCCGCCGGTGGCGCCCGGAGGATCGAGGACGAGATCCGTGAGGAACCGTTCCCGATTCGGCGCCTCGCCGGCGAGGATCTCGAGCTGATCGAGGTCGCGGCGGCGCACGGAGGCGTTCTCGTGGAGGCGATCGAGGTGCGGCTCGTAGAAGGCTCGCACGACGCGCACCTCCTCGGCCACGGGAAGGGGCGGTCCTGTCGCGAGGCGGACGAGCATGTCCACGAGGGCCTCGAAGTCCTTGCGCGCCGCCTCGGGGACGGGCGCGCCGCGGAGCGCCTCGAAGCGGCACCGCTCCGACCGGAGCTGCTCCGCCACGCGTTCGGAGGTTCGCGGCCCGATGCCTGGGATGAGGTGGAGGACGCGCTCGAGCGCGAGGTCGTCCCGGGGGTTCTGAAGGAGCCGCAGGAACGCCACGAGATCCTTCACGTGGGCGGCCTCCACGAAGCGGAGGCCGCCGAACTTGTGGTAGGGGATGTTCCTGCGGGACAGCTCGATCTCGAGATGGCCCGACAGATGGCCCGTCCGGAAGAGGACCGCCTGCTTCCGGAGCGGCACGCCCTCCTCGCGGAGCTCGAGGATGCGATCGGCCACACGACGCGACTGGGCGGCCTCGTCGTCGCAGGTGATGAGGCGGGGGCGCGGCCCCTCGCGCCGTGTCGTGTGGAGGGTCTTGCGGTAGCCCTCCCGCGCCTCCGCCATGACGCCGTTGGCGAGGGCCAGGATCGGCTCCGTGGAGCGGTAGTTGCGGTCAAGGACGATGACGCGTGTTCCCGGCCACTCCGTCTCGAAGTCGAGGATGTTCCGCACCGTGGCGGAGCGGAACGAGTAGATCGACTGGGCGTCGTCGCCGACGACCATGAGGTTGCGGTGGCTCCCGGCGAGCCCCCGCAGGATCCGCGCCTGCACGCGGTTGGTATCCTGGTACTCGTCGACGAGGACGTGATCGAAGAGTCCGGAGACGCGGGCGCCCGACGCGGGATCCTCGAAGAGGGCGTCGAGGAAGACGAGGAGGTCGTCGTAGTCGAGGACGTTGCGTTCGGACTTGAGCTCCGTGAATCGCGCGAGCACCCGGCGGATGTCGTCCACCTCGGCCGCGCACCACGGGAACCTCGCCCGCAGCACGGCGGACAGGTCCTGCTCGGCGTTGACGACGTGGGATGCGATGTCGCGGAGCGTGCCCTTCAGAGGGAAACGCCTCTCACGGGCGGCGGCGGCGATGTCGCGGCGCGCCACGGCGATGAGACCCTCCGCGTCGGACTCGTCGAGGACCGTGAAGGACGGGTCGAGGCCCACGGCCCGGCCGAAGCGACGGAGGATGCCCGTGGCGACCGAGTGGAACGTGCCCCCGGCGATGCGGCAGGCCAGGGCGCGTCCCGCCCCGTCCGCGCCGCTTGCGTGGTCGAGGACGGCGGCGGCCTTCGCGATCATCTCCCGCGCCGCGCGACGCGTGAACGTGAGGAGGAGGATGCGCTCGGGCGCCGTGCCCGTCTCGACGAGGCGGGCGACGCGGTGAGCGAGGGTCCGGGTCTTCCCCGAGCCCGGCCCTGCGATGACGAGAAGGGGGCCCGAAGGCACGGAGGCGGCCTCGCGCTGGCGCTC
>CAYQRN010000235.1:2694-6638 GCA_964419995.1 uncultured Planctomycetia bacterium | reverse complement strand
GATGGGAGTCATCTCCGCCCGCGCGCCCGGCGGAAGCCGGTCCCGCACGGCCGAGAGCCTCTCCGACACGAACTGCCGGGCCCGGTGGATGTCCTCCGACCACCCGAACTCCGCCCACACGAGGGAGAGGCCGATGGCGCTCGTGCTCCGCACGCGGCGCACGCCGCGGAGCCCGTTCACGGCGCTCTCGATCGGAAGCGTGACGTACTGCTCCACCTCGTCCGCCGCCAGCCCCCCGGCCTCGGTCAGGATGACGACCGTGGGCGCGTTGAGTTCGGGGAAGACGTCCACGGGGAAGGAAGTGATTCGCCAGGCCGCGAAACCCGTGAGCAGGAGCAGCATCGACACGACAAGCGCCGAGTGTCGAAGAGAGAATGCGATGAGCGCTCTCAGCACGGCATCCCCCTACTTGTGCTCGCCCGTGTGGAAGGTCCCGTCGGCGTGCATGTGGCCGCCCTGCGTGCTCGCGCCCGATCCCGCCAGTGCGAGCTGGAACGCCCCCTCGAGCACGACCTCGTCTCCCTCGCGCACGCCCGACCGGACCTCGACCCAGCGGCCGTCGTCGATGCCGAGGTCGGCCTCGACGCGCAGCGCCCTGTCGGGGTCCTTCGGATCCCGCCGGTAGAAGATGCGTTCAAGGCCGTCCTGCACGAGGCACCGCATGGGGATCGCGAGGCCTGCCTCCTCTCCCTCCGCCAGGATCACCTCGAGGAAGGTCGCCACGCCGGCCCGCGCCCAGGGCGCGGCCGTGGACGGAACCGCGTAGAGCTCGAACGTCCGCTCGTCGGCGTCGCCGATGAGCCCCACGGCAAGACGCGCGGAGAGGCTCTCCGCCGGCGACACCTGCGCGCCGGCCGGCGGCAGGATGGCGCAGGCCATTCCGTCCCGGAACTTCATGAGGTCGCTCTGGAGGCCAAGCCCGCGGAAACGGAGCGCGGTCGGGTCGACGATGGTGAGGATCGGATCTCCCGCCTTCACGAAGGCGCCGTCCGTCACGGCCGTCTCCGACACGACGCCGGCCACGGCCGCCACCGTGTCCAGAGTTTCGATCGTCCGCCAGACGGCGGCGCCGGAAGGGTCGCCCGAGGGCGGGTCGGCGAACTTCCCCGCGTCCACGCCCGTCATGGCCGCCGCCAGGGTCAGCGTGGCCTCGAAGTGGGCCTGCTCACCCCGGAGGCGCGCTTCCTTCACGGCGACCTCGGCCGTGAGCCGCGGGATGTCCGCCTCTTCCGCCGTCAGCTCGGCCTCGACCTCGGCGCGGCGGACCTGCACGTCTCCGAGCGCCCGGATCCGGGCGCGCAGCGCCTCCGCCTTCGCCCGCTGCCCCGCCACGGCGGCGACGGCCGCCGCGATTTCCGCCTTCGCCGTGCCGATCGCGGCCTCGATCCGCGCCAGCTCCGCCTGGACCCGTTTCCACTCGGGGGCGTGGAGACGAAAGAGCACCTGCCCAGCCTCGACGCGGTCGAACTGCCGCAGCCGATACTCCACGCGCCCGTCCGTGGCGGCGCGGCAGGCCATGCGCGCCGACGGCTGGAACTCGAGACTCCCGGGGACACGGAGCGTGCCCTTCACGTGCCGCCGCTCCACGCGGGCGAAGGTGATGCCGAGGTTCCTGCGGACCGTCCCGGGGATCCGGGCTGCCGCGGACGAGTCGCCGTCGCTCCGCGATGCGGGCGCCGCATCGTGATCGTGATCGTCGTGCTGGTCCGGCTCTCCGCAGGCGGCAACAACGAACATCGCTCCGGCGAGCAGCAGGCGGTGCAGGAAGGCGGGATTCATGGCCGGGTCTCCGGAGAGGCGGGAACGGGAGGAGGTCCGACGAGATCGAGGAGGGCGATGGCCGCGCGCGCCTCCTCGAGGCGGGCGTCGATGAGCCGAAGCCGCGCCTCGAAGCCGCGGGTGAGATGCTCGAGCAGCACGAGAGGTTCGGCCTCCCCGGCGGCCACGACGCGGCGCACCGTGGCGGCCGCTCCTTCGACGACGGGGACGAGCGCCGCCTCGACGGCCTCGCGCTCCGCCCGCGCGCCGGAATGCCGCCGCTCCGCCAGCGCCAGTTCCGCGAGGACCTTCTCGACCTCGGCATCGTGCTCGGCGCGCACGCGGTCGCGCTCCGCCCGCGCCACCGCGATCATCCGCGCATTCCCGTCGAAGAGGGGGAGCGGGATCGAGAGCGAGACGCCGACGCGGGGGAGATCGTCCTCGAACTCGTTCAGCGGGCCGATCGAGAGGTCCGGCACGGACCGGGCCGTCTCGAGGCGGAGCGAGGCCTCGGCCACGTCGTAGGTCTCGCGCGCCGCGAGGACCCGCGGATGGCGGGCGATCGCCGCATGCGGATCAGCCGCGGGAGGCGGCGGGAAGACGAGGGCGGGGCGGAGCGAGACCGGGGCCTCCGGATGGAGGCCCATGAGGACGCGGAGACCGGCCTCCCCCTCCGCGGCCCGCCGGGACGCGGCGCGGAGTTCTGCCTCCCGCGAACCCAGGGCCACGCCGAGAAGGGCTGCTTCCACGGCGTCGGCCTCTCCCGATGCCACGAGCGCCTCGACGGCCCGGGATACGGCGCGGAGGTCCTCGACGGAGTCCCGCGCGAGATCGGCGCGGAGCCGATCGGCCGACCAATCGCACCATCGGAGGCGGACATCCGTCGCCGTCTGCCACTCCTCCTCGAGAACCTGCGCCAGGGCCTGCCGGTGCTCGGCGCCGGCGCGAGCCCGCTCGGCGGCCGGTCGGCCCGAGAGCGGTATCGAGAAGGCGAGGGACTGCGCAAGAATCCAGGGGTCCGCCACGCTGCCGAGGACGCGCAGGGCGTCCACGGAGATCTCCGGATCCCGCCACGCGCCGGCGTTCTCGAGGCCGGCCAGCGCCACGGCGGCCCGCGCCCGGGCGATGCGCAGAGAGGGGTTGAAGAAGAGGGCGACGACCCGGCCCTCGTCCACGCTGACGCCGTCCGTCGCATCGAAGACGCCGGAGCCCGGCGCAAGGGCCGCCAGACGTTTCGCGAAGTCCCGGGCGCCCTCGGCGTCCGGCAGGCGCCGGGCCTCGAACGCGGCGCGCACGGCGTCCGCGTCCAGGGGTTCGGGCTCGTACGTGGCGCAGGCCGCCGGCGCCAACGCCAGCGCCAGCGCCACGAGGACGCGCAGGAAGCAGAGGGCGCAGTCGTGCGAAGCGGTCTCCCGCTCTGCGCATGAGCCTCCCGCCGGAAAGTGCGGCCTTGATGCTGACACCATCTCGGAGTTCTCGCCTTCTCTGGACCGGAGCGACCGCCGGAGGGAACGTCGGCGGAAACCACGGCAGCCCCGCGGAGAACGTCCTCAGTGAACGGGACGCGCGGGAGTCTGCCGCCGGAGCAGCGCCGGCGCTAGCAGTTGAGAACGGTGAAGCGACCCCTGGAGTGTGCGGGGGTGCCTCCGGTTGTCGGGGCACCGGGATCGTCGCCGGCGACAGGGCCGTCGAGGTCGGTCCACGGCGCCGCAGGGCACGGCGCCGGCGCGGCGTTACGGAGGTCGGGGTCGGATCGTGCCGTCCTGACCGCAGGGCTGGCATCGTCGCCGACGCTGATGTCGCAGCACGAGCCGCAGCGCCCCTCCTCGGCCGCGAGGGCTTCCCGGCTCGATCCGGACTCAGGGCGGCCGTCTTCAGAAGGGCCGCAGCAGCCCGTCACGGTAAGCTCGACGGCGATACGCCCGTCGACCTCCACGCAGACGACCATGAACGGCACGGCGAAGGAAGTGGCTGCGTGCAGAAGGGCGAGGGCGGCGATCATCGCCCGGCGGCTCATCGAGCGTGGCCCCGCGAGAACGGCATGACGCCAGTATGCAGGGCCGCACGGCCTCCGTCAAGGCAGTCGGTGCCGGGCGCGGGCCCCCCCGCCCCCCGGCGGCGCCCCCCCCCCCCCCCGGGGGGGCCCGCGCGAGCGGGGGGGGGTGTGCGTGGAGCGCGTGGCCGCC
>CAYQRN010000235.1:0-2684 GCA_964419995.1 uncultured Planctomycetia bacterium | reverse complement strand
GGGTTCCCTGACTGCCGCCTTTTCGCGGGCCCCCTCGGCCTCGGAATCGGCTGGGGGTCCGGGGCGGGGCCCCGGCAGCGGGCGGGGCCCCCGCCGCCGCCTCAGTTGGGCTCGATCGAGATCGTGACGGAGTTGAGCGTTCCGGCATTGCCGCCGGCCAGATCCACGACGGTGACCTTCCAGATCCCGCCGATGCTCGCGTTCGCGAAGGCGTCGAGGGGCGTCGCCGGAGCCGTGAGATCGGGGTAGAGGGTGACGATGTTGTCCGCGGATCCGCCCGTCCGGTCGTGCAGATTCACGATGGCTCCGCTCGGCGCCACCAGCCGCACCCTCAGGTCGCCCTTGTACGGATGCGTGATGTTCACGCGAACGCGGACCTGCCGCACCGTGCCGAAGCCCGTGAAGATGCGAGCCATCTGGGTTCCTGCCGTGTTGTTGTCGGGGATCGCGAGCGTTCCGCTTACGGTCTGCTCGCCGTTGAGGGTGAGGCTCCATTCATCGAGCGTCCCCACGTCCTCCGGACCGAGGTCCCAGACACGGAGTGTCCATGTGCCCGTGAGGGCCTGACCGATGAGCCCGGCAAGCGACGTGACGGGTGCAGTCACGGTCGGATAGACGGTGTTGACGTTGTCTCCGGAGTCGCCGCTCGTCTGCTTGAGCGTGTAGACCGAGCCTGACGGGCTCGTCAGCTCGATCCGAAGGTCTCCCCGGTAGGGGTGCGTGACCTTCACACGGACCGCGATGCTGCTGATCGCCACGCCGGTGGTGATCGACAGCGAACTCACGACGGGGGATGAGGCGTTGTTGTCCGGAATCGTCGCCTGCGGCGCCGCGAGGGCACCCCGGGGCTTGAGTCCGATGATCAGCTTGAAGAAGAGATCTCGCGTGGTGGATCCGCGGATCGCCCGGAGCTGGACGTCGTAGACGCCGAACGCGGCTCCGAGTCCCACGGCCATCGTGAGAGTCCGCGAACCGCTCGTCGTCATCGTGTTCGAGTCGAACGTCATGCTGACGTTCGGAATGGTCGTGAGGACGTAGAGCTGGACGCCGTCGACGATGGTCCCTATGGGCGTCGTGTTGACCTGGATCCAGCGCGAGTCGTTCCATTCGGCCGGTACGACGGTGGACGCGGTTCCGAAGATGAAGCTCGGGGGAACGACGTTGATCGTGATCGAGGCGGACCGGGAGACGAGTCCCCCGACGCCCTGGACCGTCACGGTGCGCAGGCCGAGCGTGGCGTTCGAGGAGATGGTGACGTTCATCACCTTGGTGCCGTTCGGCTGGATGACGTTTCCGCCGCTGAAGCTGAAGCTCGCGCCCTGGGTCGAGGGCTGCGAGAGGGAGATCGGCGACGAGAAGCCGCCGCTCGGTGTCGCGAGGAGGGTGATCGAGCCGGTCGTGCCCTGGTGGATCGAGGGAACCGGGCCGACGGCGGAAATCGCGAAGCTTCCGATGTCGGTCACGTTCAGCGTGAAATCGCGAGTCGCTGTCATTCCGAGGTTGCTCAAGGCTCTGACCCGGATGATGTGCACGCCGACGGCCACGGCGTCGGTGTCGACCGTGAGGATCGAGGTCTGCCCCATCTGGAGAGTCGCATTCGAGAAGCTCCTGGCGAGGCCCGGCGGCGCCGAAACCACCGACAGGGTGCAGGTCATTTCGAGGAAGGATGTCGATGTCCAGGCAATCGTGTAGGTCGTGGACCCTCCCCTGGCCACGGTCCGTGTGTTCGGGGATCCGCTCACGCCGACGGCCACCGACACGTCGGCGGCCGCGAGAAGAAGAAGCAGGGCGGCAGCGCCCCGCCGGATAACGTGGTTTCCGTTGCGGCTCATGTCATCAGGCTCCGGAAGAGGTGAAACCGAGCCGACGGCAGGCGCCGAACGCCGACGCAGCGACGCGACTCGAGATCTTCACCCCCCTGAGCGGAAGCCGAGCCCCCGACCTGCCATCCGGGAAAGAGGCGGGCCGCGAAAGGCCGTATGTCCTTCTTGCATTTGATCTTGTGTCATCGCTCTGTTCTGTCTCTCGCGCCTCCTTTCTCTTGACCTTCGTCATTCTCCCGGGTCGGCGCTCCGTGGGGGGGGCAGGCGGCTGGCCCGCCCCCCTCCGCACTCCCGCGTGCCGTCTCACTCCGGTTCGATCATGATCGACCAGGCATCCACCACCTGGATCGCGTAGGGCGAGAGCGGCCCCTCGTCCGCGACGAAGAGCTGCCAGGTCCCTGCGATGGGCGTGTCGATGAGGGCGGCGAGCCCTGGTGCCGGTGTGACGTCCGGGTAGAGCGTCATGAGATTCGCCGACGTTCCTCCCGTGTGATTGTGCAGCAGGACCTGGCCACCGGGAGCGATGAGAACCACCCTGAGCTGGCCCCGCTCAGGGTGGCGGATGTAGACGCGGATGTGCACCGCCTTGACGGCCCCCGGCCCCGAGAAGGACAGGGACGACAGGACGCCGTTCGCCGTGTTCTCGGGGATGTTCATCTTGCAGGCGGCGTCTTGCTGAGCATCCAGGATGAGCGACCAGCTCTTCAGGACACCCACCGCGCCGGCAGCCAGGTCCCACACCGCAAGGGCCCAGGTTCCGACAGGACTCGTTCCGACGAGATTGGTCAAGGACTCGACGGGAGACGTCACCGTGGGGAACACCGTATCGACGACCGTCCCGGAGTCCATGGGCACGGGGTG
>CAYQRN010000234.1:0-6648 GCA_964419995.1 uncultured Planctomycetia bacterium | reverse complement strand
CTCGGGTGCCGCACGGGGCCCCTGCAGGACCCCGCAGCCTTCCGAGCCCGCATGGAGGAGGTCGCCCGCCGCATCAAGGCGGCGCGTCCGACGGCGGTGAATCCCATGTGGGCCGTGGATCGCCTCCTCGCCGCCGTGGCGGCCTCCGGTCTCGCAGATCCCCGCGCGATCCTCGCGCGGCTCCTCGCGGAGGCCCATGCGATCCTCGAGGAGGATCTCCGGACCTGCCGGCGGCTCGGCGAGCTCGCCGCCGATATCATCGCCGACGGCGACGTCATCCTCACCCACTGCAACGCCGGCTCCCTCGCGACGTCGCGCCGCGGCACGGCGCTGGCGGGCCTCTACGAGGCCCGTGCGCGGGGCCACCGGATCCGCGTCTTCGCCGGCGAGACGCGCCCGCTCCTCCAGGGAGCGCGCCTCACGACCTGGGAGCTCATGAAGGCCGGGATCGACGTGACCCTCATCACCGACAGCACCGCGGCCCACGTCATGAAGACGCAGGGCGTCCGCCGGATCTTCGTCGGCGCGGATCGCATCGCCGCGAACGGCGACACGGCCAACAA
This sequence comes from uncultured Planctomycetia bacterium, assembly GCA_964419995.1. Lineage (GTDB taxonomy): Bacteria > Planctomycetota > CAYQRN01 > CAYQRN01. The sequence continues at coordinate 6,085 of CAYQRN010000234.1, read as the reverse complement.
GATCGGCACGTCCGGCCTCGCCCTCCTGGCGCGCGCGCATGGAATCCCCTTCCACGTCGTCGCTCCCCGTTCGACCTTCGACCTCTCCGTTCCCGACGGATCGCGGATCCCCATCGAGGAGCGCCCCGCAGAGGAGATCACGGAGGCCTTCGGCCTCCGCGTCGCGCCTCCCGGCGCCCGCGTCTACGCCCCCGCTTTCGACGTGACTCCGGCCACGCTCATCACGAGCCTCATCACGGAAGCCGGGATCATCGAACCCGTGGACTCCACGATGATCCGGAAGGTCCTCGGCCCCGGCGGCTGAGGTTCACCGCGGCGGGATGCGGAGGTCGCCGAGGTCCCGTTCCTCCCCGTGGGTGGTGACGGGGTTGTCGCAGTCGACGAGGCGGCTGGACCTGCGGCGCCCGCCCCGCGTCTCCGTCTCCCCATCCGCCGCGGGAATGGCAGTCACGGTCAGGCGTCCCCCCGGCGGCAGTCCCCGAACGATGAAACTCCCATCGTCGCCCGTGAGGGCGATCCGGCTGACGGCCTTCCGCCGATCGGCCGCTGCGACCGAGACGCTGACCCGGCACGCGACGGCGGCCGATCCCCCGGAGCCGAGGATCCGGCCGCGGAGCGTCCCGCCGGGACCGAGGACGATCGTCGCCTCCGGCGTCAGATCTTCCGGCCTCGCGACCTCGAGGACAGCCACCGGCCGCTCGCCGGAGGACGCCTCGAAGACCACGGGGCCCGCGTCGGCGGCGATGACGCCCTGAAACGACCCGTCGCCGGCCACGGGCATCCGATGAGTACGGCCACCGGCCAGGACCGAGAGCTCCGCGCCGGGGACCGGCGCCCCGTCCTGGGACAGGATGCGGCCAGCGACAGTCCACTCTCGAGGCAGGCGGATCTCCTCGGGAACTCCGGCACCCCGCCCCTCGAAGGTGATCGTCCGGACGAAGGGCGGCCGCCCCTCCTGCTCCACGATGAGGTCGTAGAGGCCTGCTGCGGGGAAGGCGACGGCGATCCTCCCATCTCCATCGGTCCGACCCGCGAGTCCGTCCACGGCCGCGCCCAGCGTCCGCCGCGTCGCGCGCCCTCCCGCGAGCCGCCGCGCCTCGATCCTGAAGGGCGCACCGGCGGCGGGGGTCCCGTCGGCTCGGACGATCCTCGCCGCAAAGGGTGCGGACATCGCGATCCTCAAGAGCTCGACGACGACAGGCGGACCCGACGCGGACGCCGGAGGGGCCAGTCGTCTCTCGTCGGGGAGGAAGCCCCGGGCTTCCGTGCGAAGGACGGCACCGGTGCCCGGAAGGTCCGCCGCGAGGAGACCCGAGGCGTCGCTTTCGCCGACCGCGACGCCCGAGGAGACGAGGAGCGCCCGCGCACCCGGAACGGCGGCGCCCGTTCCGGACTCGACGCAGCGCAGCGTCACGCGCCGCGCCGTCGCGACCGCCACCGTGACGCGGGATCCGGCGGAGATCGCGATGGAGTCGGGCTCTACCGGGACGGGGTACAGGCCCGCCGCGTCCACCCGCGCGACCATGGAGCCTGACACGCCCGCCGGAAGTGCGACGACGACGGCGCCATCGGCGCCGGTCGTTCCCCGCGTCACGACACCGCCGTCCGGAGCCAGGAAATCGAGACGCGCACCGGTCACGGGCTCGCCGCCGGGCAGGCAGACCACGGTGCAGTGAAGCTGTGCCGGGGCGGGCAAGGCGGCGGCTCGAGCGGGCCGCCCGAAATCGCCTCCGCCTCCGCCCCCGCCTCCGGCCCCGGCGACCAGAGCCGGACCTCGCGCCCCCGGAGCCGCCGGCGGTCCATCGTCGCGCGGCGCTTCCGGACCGTGGAGCTCCCAGACGAAGCGCACCGACCCCCAGGTGGCGCCGATGACGAGGAGAGCCGCTGCGACCGGACGCAAGACGCTTCGGAGACGGGATTTCGCCATGGAGTTCTCCACGCCCCCGCGACGGGGAATCGTCCATTGTGAGCGCTGCCCCGACGCCGGATCAACCCCCGGCAGTCTGTTGACGATGAAGTGAAGGAGCAGGCGTGTTCCCGGTCGCGCCACCGCGACCCCCTCCGTCATCGTCGGCGGAGGAGGTCCGCCGTGCGACGGATCGGGAGAGGGGAGACAGACCCGTGGCCGGAACGACCGAAGACCGAAGCGCGAAGAAGCCCCGCCGGGCGTCGCGCTTCAGCACGCCGGTGGACGACGAGGAACTCGAGTTCATCCGCGCCATCGAGCGGTACAAGCGCGTGAACCACCGGCCCTTTCCCTCGTGGAGCGAGGTTCTCGGCGTTCTGAAGGGGCTCGGGTACCGCCGGAGCGTTTGACGCCGCCGGGGGGCCGCGGCAGAGTCTGCGTGAGACGGAGCCGCCGACGTGCCCCCCCGACCCGATCCGCTCTTGCCATCCCTCCGCGCCGCCCGCCCCCGACACCCGTCTCGTGCCCGGCGCGGATCGCTCGGAATCGCCATCCTCCTCGTGGCGCTCCCCGGGTGCGGAGACGGCGTTCCCGCTCCGGGCCCCCCGTCCCGCGGCGGCGGCGCCGGCACGTCCCAACCCGCGTCGTTCCGGACGCGGGACGACGCAACCGGCCAGGCCGAGATCGAAGCCCATATCCCCGCCCTCTCCGCCGTGCGCTCGCGCGGCACCTGGCGGATCTTCGCCGATCCGCCCCGGGCGGCGGCGGGACACCGCCTCCGATGGCTCCGGCTCGCGTCGGAGGACGGACGATCCGTCCACGCCGAGGCGCGCCCGGGCCCAGGAGGCGGCACCATCGAGGCCACGCTTCCCGGCACGACGGAGCGCCTCGCCGCCTTCGCTGAGTGCGAGGAGCACGGACTCTGGCGTTCGGACGTCCTGGTCCTCGGGCCGTGATCGCTCCGGACCCCGCCGGCGGGACGTCGCTTCGGGACGCCGTGGACGCCCGGGCGTCGGGCACCTTCGAGGCCGTCACGATGCACGACCTCGTGCTCGGCCCCCATGCCGACAGGAGCCGCGTCCGCTGGCTCGTCCAGCTCCGGTGGTTCGCGGTCGCCGGCGTGGCGGCGACCACGGCCGCCGCGGCCCTGCTCTTCGGCTCCCTGACCTTCGCCATCCCTGTCGCCGCGATCCTGGCCGGCCTCTGCGCTTTCAACGTCTGGCTCACGCGCCGCATTCGCACAGGGCTCACGCGCTTCACGTCGCCCTCCCTCCAGGTCACGCTCGACCTCCTGGCCCTCACGGCCCTGCTCGCGGTCACGGGAGGTCTCGTGAACCCCTTCTCGGGGATTCCGGTGTTCCAGGTCATCCTCGCCGGCATCCTGCTGCCCCGGAGACACGCGACGCGGATCGGCATCCTTTCGATCGCGCTCCTCGGCATCCTCTTCGCAACCTCCCTCCTCGACGTGCCACCGCGGCCGACGGGGGGGCCGCTCGCCGGGTTCCGCCCCCCGCCGCTCCTCCTCGCCGGGGCCTTCGCCGCCCTCTCTCTCATCGTGCTCGTGTCCCTCCGCTTCACGATGCTCATCATGGACGACCTCCGCCGCGCGGCCCACGCCGCCGGACGTGCGCGGGAGCGCACGGAAGCCGAGAACCTCCAGCTCGCGCGCACGGAGAAGCTCGCGGCCATCGGCCGCCTCGCCGCGGGCGTGGCCCATGAGCTCTCGACGCCCCTCGGCTCCATCGCCATCTTCGCCGGCGAGGGACTCCACGCCGTCCGGAGAATGGCGGAGTCCTGTTCGGAATCGAGGGAGCTCAGCGACTACCTCGCGGAGATCCAGAAGGAGACGCGGCGCTGCGCCGCCGTCTCCCGCGGCCTCCTCGATCTTGCACGCCCGGAGGAGGACCTCGTCGAGGAGATCGTCGTGGCCGATCTCCTCCGGGAGACGCTCCGCCTCGCCGCGTCGCGGGGTCCCGGCCGGCGAGCCGACATCGCCGTCCGCGTGACGCCCCCCGACGCCCGCATCGCCTCGGTCCCGGCCTTCCTCCGCCAGGTGCTGCTCAACATCCTCCAGAACGCCCTGGACGCGGCGGGTCCCTCCGGCCGCGTCTCGGCGGATGCCGTGCTCGAAGGCGAGATCCTGCGATTCCGTGTCGCCGACGACGGGCCGGGGATCCCCGAGCGGTACCGCGGCCGCCTGTTCGAGCCCTTCTTCACGACCAAGGCGCGGGGCGAGGGCACGGGCCTCGGACTCTACGTGAGCGAGATGCTCGTCAAGTCCCTCGGGGGCCGCATCGCCATCGCCTCGAAGGAGGGCGCGGGCACGACGGTCTCGATCGAGGTCCCCCGGCGAGCCGGACCGCGACGCGCGGCCGCGCCCGCGAATCCCTGAAGCCGCCGGATCGGCCGAATCGTCGCTCCGCGCTCCGCCATCGCGCGCCGACCCCGCGCGCGATAGGATGACGGCGAGGTTCCGGCCCGCATGACCGAATCGGCTCCCGTGCGCGTCCTCGTCGTCGACGACGATGACACTTTCCGCAAGGCGCTCTCCGGCGCGCTGCGCCGCCGCGGGTGCGACGTGACCACCGCCGGCGGCGGCTCGGAGGCTCTGGCCGCCCTCGGCCGGGCAGCCTTCGACGCCGCCGTCTTCGATCTCCGGATGCCCGACATGGACGGCCTCACGCTGCTCGCCACGACGCGCGTGCGGCACCCCGGGCTCCCGGTCATCATGCTCACGGGCCACGGGACGATCCCCTCGGCCATCGAGGCGATCAAGCAGGGCGCCTTCCACTACCACCAGAAGCCCTGCGAGATCGAGGAGATCGAGGCGACCCTCGCGAAGGCCGTGGAGCAGACCCGTGTCGCGGAGGAGGTCCGCCGGCAGCACGAGGCGCTCCGCCGGCAGGGGCCCTACGCCGGAATGGTGGGCGCCTCCCCGGCCATCCGCGGTGTCATCGCCCTCATCGAGAAGACGAAGGACGCGGCATCGCCGGTGCTCATCGAGGGCGAGAGCGGCACGGGAAAAGAGCTCGTGGCGCGGGCCCTCCACTTCAACTCGCGCCGGAGGGAGCATCCCTTCGTCGTCGTGAACTGCGCCTCGCTCAAGCCCGATCTCCTCGAGAACGAGCTTTTCGGGCACGTCGAGGGCGCGTTCACCGGCGCCCTCCGCGCCAAGCCCGGTCTCCTCGAGATGACGAGCGGCGGCTCGCTCTTCGTCGACGAGATCGCGGACATGAACCCGTCGGTCCAGGCAGCCCTCCTGCGCGTCGTCGAGACCGGCGTGTTCCGGCCCCTCGGCTCCACGAGGGAGAAACAGGTGGACGTCCGCATCATCGCGGCAGCCAACCGGGATCTCCGCCGCGAGGTCGACGAGGGCCGGTTCCGGCGCGACCTCCTCTACCGCCTCAACGTCGTGCGGATCCGCGTGCCGCCGCTCCGGGAGCGGCGGGAGGACATCCCGCTGCTCATCGAGCATTTCCTCGGCCTCCTGCCCGCCGCGCGGGACAGGGCCATCCGGCTCACGCCGGCTGCCGTCGCGGAGCTCGCTTCGCGCTCCTGGCCCGGCAACGTCCGGGAGCTGCGCCACGTTCTCGAGCGCGCGGCTCTGCTCTCCCCCGGCGGCGAGATCGACGCCGCCGACTTCGCATCCCTCTTCGACTGCGCAGAGGCCCCCGACGGGGACGGAGCACCGGTGACTCTCGACGAGGCGGAAGCCCGACACATCCGGGACATGCTGAAGCGCGAGGGGGGCAACGTCTCGCGCGTGGCCCAGATCCTCGGCATCGACCGCCGGACGCTGCAGCGGAAGATGGCCCGCTACGGCCTGCGCGAATCCGTCTGACCGGCGGCCATTCCGCCGCAGCCCCGGGGATGATTGCCGCGCCCGCCGCCGCTCCGGATCCCGGGACAGGCCAAAAAAAAAGCGGACGCCCGGCCCCGGAGCGCGGCGCGTCGCGCCGGACGATCCCTTCACGCCCGCGGAATGGTGTTTGCGCTCCGTCCACGCAGGTCGATTTCGCGGCTTTTCTTGGCGACGACGCCGGCTATACTCTGCGCCTGTTCCGGGACCCCCGGCGGCCCGAAGAGCCCGAGGACTTGAGACTCATGGTCGACGAGCAGCCCAAAGAGCCCGCTCCGGGTGACCCCGCGTTCCCGAAGCTCCGGCACGCCAATGCCATG
>CAYQRN010000233.1:0-6665 GCA_964419995.1 uncultured Planctomycetia bacterium | reverse complement strand
CCGGAGGATCGGCCGTACCGCCTCCCCGCCCTCCCCGAGCGGCGTCCCGTCGGCCTTGAGGAACCGGAGCCGATGAGGCGCCTCGCCCGAGAGCTCCAGGGAGTTGCACGTGTCTCCCGGAGCCCAGGCCGGGCTGCGATCAGGGGGTCGTGAACGCGATGGGCGGCGACGCCGTCACGGGCGATCTCCTGCGGCCCCTCGACTGCGAGGGACCGGCCGCGTCGCCCCCCCCTGGGTCGCCGATCTGAACGGCGGCGGGGCGACGGACCTGGTGGTCGCGCCCCTTGCATTCGACGGACTTCGGGTCTTCGACGGCCGGACGTCGAACCTCCCGTGAGGCGGAAGAGCATCCGGCTCGACGCGACCCCCGCCGCCTGCGACGTGGACGGGGACGGCCGCGGGGGGATCGTGATCGGCGCCGCCAACTGCCGGCTCCACGCGATCCCCGCGGGCGGGTAGAGGTCGGTCACGGGGATCGCAGCGCCCATCGCGATGGCAGGCTGCCAGGTGGCCTTGCCCGCTCCGTCGAGGCCGGTCGATCAGGCACTGGGGAGCGATCCTCCCCTCCTGTCGGGCGGCTGCTGTTGCACGTGCGAACACGCCCCTCGCCTTCTGCGAGACCTCGTGATCGAGGCCCGAGAAGCGAAGGTTCAGGTCCTGGCGGATTCCAGGCACTCCATGGCCCGGGCCATTCAGGGGACGATCGAGACGGCGACGGGGTTCGAGAGGAAGAAGGGGGGCGGGAAGGACCCTGCCACGGCGGCGAAGTCGAGGGAGTAGCCCGCGAGGATCTGATGCACGGCGGGGTCGAGATCGAGGATGGCGGAGGCATGGCCTTCACCATCGAGGAAGCCGGTGAACCGGGCGGCGTCGTAGATGCTGGGAACGGCGGGGGACGAGAGCAGCAGCGTCGTTACGCCATCGAGGTTGAGAGGAAGGACCTGGCCCGAGACGAGCGGCGTACCCGGGCTCGATCCGGAAACGCCGGCCAGGAGCATGTAGGGCTCGAAGGCCCGGCCCGGTCCGGCGCGGAGGAGGAAGAGCGCCGATTCTCCGAGGGCCGCGCTCATCGACGGCGTGTGCCGCAGGCGTTGTTCGAAGCTGTGGTAGACGAGGAGTCGCGCGCCGAGGGGCTGCGGGTTTGCGCTGATACTCGTCGACAAAAGAAGGTCCTGGCGGCCGTTGCCGTCGAAGTCCGCCTGTCCGAAGGCACCGCCCGAGAACGGCACGCCAGGCGGGGCCACGACTTCGTCGAGGAGCGCTCCGTCGAGGCCTCGATACACACGTACGGCATCCCAGGATTGCGTGATCACGTCGGAAAGCCCATCCCCGTCGTGATCGTGGCGACTGGCGATCAGGCCGCCAAACGCGCTGCCCGATCCAGTCCACAAAACGGCGCCCCCGGCACCAGAGTAGACGAACAGGAACTGACCGTTCGACGTGCTCCGCTTGACCGCGTAGTCGGGAACCGCATCACCGTCGACGTCCCCGCAGCCAAGGACAGCGTGGCCGAAGGACGAAGAGGAGTACGACGGCGACGTGGGCGCTGAAAATGTAGCGAGCAGTGCACCGGTGCCGGAGTAGATATGAGCGACGCCCGTGTTGTTGACGTAGAAGCTCGGCGTGTAGGGCGCGCCCACGATGAGTTCTGGGCGACCATCTCCTGTCAAGTCGCCGATAAGGTCGAGGGACTGGCCGAAGGCGTTACTGATGGAGTCTGGAGGTGCGGGTACGGAGAACACGGTGGATCCATCTGCGCCGGAGAAGACGCGCAGATAGCCCGGAGAAGCGAACGACTGGCCGAGGTAAGCTATGGCAATGTCCGGGATAGCGTCCCCGTTGACGTCGTGGCCCCCGGCGACGGACCAGACGGGATCCGCGAAGTAGTGGATGAGGTTACCTGTGGCTCCCGAGTGGACCCATGTAGCGACCGGCGAACTAGTCTTGGCCAGGATGAAGTCGGCGCAGCCGTCGCCGTCGACGTCGCCGGCAGGCTTGAGGATCCAGTAGTTGCCCTGCGGCGTCAGCGTGTAGAGGGGGGTCGTGCTGATGTCCGAGAAGACGTCGAGGCGAGGGGCGTCCGGTATTCCGGGCCCCGAGTAGTAGGTGAGTGCGATGATCTCCGGAACGCCGTCTCCGGTGGTGTCGGCGGCTATGGCGGTGGTCTGGGAGTCGTTCGTGAGCGGAGAGATCGGGAGGCGGTGAGCCCTCGCGAGTTGGGCATGGGTTGTGAGTAGGGTGTAGGAAGCGGGAAGGTCGGGCTGCATGGCCGCGAAGGTGGGGTCGGAGGATGGGGAACCCGTGGTGCGGAGATGGTCACGCAGGGCGGAGGGCGAGTAGTCGACGTCGTGGCGGGCTGCGTGGGAAGCAGCAAGGAGAGCCGCGGCGCCGGCCACGATGGCTGCGGCAGCCGAGGTGCCACCGAAGGAGGCAGTGTAGTGCTGGTTGGGGTCGGGATGAGCCCAGTTCTGGGCGAAGGCGAAGCAGGAGAGACTGGCGACGGATGAGATGTCGCCGTAGCCGAGGGTCACCACGCACTCGCCGGGGGCGGCGGTGTCGAGCCGAGTGCCGCGGTTCGTGGAGCAGGTGGGGAGGTGGGACGCGGTCCACGTGACAGCTCCGACGAGGATGGCGCCGGAGTCACGCCATGTCGGGGAGCCGGGCTGGAAGATGCCGTAGGAGGGATGGCCCAGGGGGGGCGAGGACGCGTCGAGGTCCTGGGAGCCGTTTCCAGCCGCCTGCACGACATGGATCCCGAGGGCCGTGGCGAAGCGGATCGCGGCGTATTCGGCGTCGTAGTACTCGACGGGGAGGGAGCCGAAGTAGCCGCCGGGGCAGCTCGGGGCGAGAGCGGTGTTGGGGCCGGAAACCTGGAGGGGGAGCACGATGATGTCTCCGGCGAATGCGGAGACGACGTCCATGATGGCTCCGGCGACGTTCGGAATCCCAGCAGGCGCAGCGGAGCGCACGCGGAGGTCGGAGGACGGCGCGATGCCTGCGATGCCCGGAGCGTCGGCATCGGCGCCGAGGATGCCGAGCACCGCCGTGCCGTGGTTGCGGGCGCCGGAGGGATCGACTCCGGCGGGGATGACCGGGGGGCCGCCGAGAAGGGCGGTGGGCCCGTGGAGGGACAGGTCCTCGTGGGCGAGGTTCCAGTCGTACTCGATGTCGACGATCGTCACGCCCGCGCCCAGGTCGCCCGGCTGTCCCGCGATGGCATCGACACCGAGACCGACAGGAGGGGCGCTGCGATACCCCTGCACCGGGATGAAGCTCGGCGTGGGCGTGCCGATATCGCCTGCGGGCTCGGGAATGGGGGGGATGTAGGCGTTCTCGACGGCCGGATGGGCGCGGAGCGCGCCGGCGAGGGACGGGGCGTCGGCGGGACGGGCGACGTGGGCGAAGAAGTACTGGGAGAGATCGGGGAGCGATTCGCCGGCGATCCCCTCGGCGAGGCGGCGAAGGCGGCTCAGTTCAGAAGGAGCCGTGGCGAAGACGGGTTCGACGGCGCGGACGCCGTGGGCCTTCAGGATCATGTTGATGCCGGTCACGTCGATCGTCCCGCCCGCCAGGCCGTCGCCGCGGCCCTCGGCGCGGCTGTCGTCGAGGATCTTGAAGACGACACGTCCGAGGTCGAGGCCCGGATGGACGGCGACCTGGAGCCTCTTGTCCGGCAACGAACGCGGGCGGATCTGCTTCTCGCCGCGGGCCGCAGGCTGCGCGACGAGATGGGGGCCGAGACAGGCGATGAGCGGAAGGACTGCGAAGCCGAGCAGGAGCGCGGCGCATCGCGGAGAAGGGTGACGCAGGCGGGACATGTGGCCCATGGCGAATCTCCCTGAGGGCAGCAAGACCGGTCGGCGGTGCCGGCGGTCGGGGGAGCCGTGCAACCGGTCGGGTCGCGATTCACGGTCCCGGCGTTCTCCGCCCCCGCCAGCGAACGTCTGCACAGGAAACCATGCGGGCACGACGGATGTCAAGGGCGCGTCTGCGAGATCCTGGGGATCGGCGACCCGAAGGGGTGGTCGGACATTGCCGGCGGGACGGGGAAGGAGGAAGATCGGCGCGGCGAAAGAACGGAGGCACGCGAGGAATGCGGGACGTGGGACCGGTCGTGCACAAGTTCGGGGGCGCGGCGGTGGGGGATGGGAGCGCGGTGCGGCGCGCGGCGGAGATCGTCGAGGGCGGGAGCCGCGAGGCGGTGGTCGTCGTGTCCGCCATGGCGGGAGTGACGGACGGCCTCGTGCAGGCGGCGGCGAAGGCGGCGCAGGGGGACCGGGAAGCCATGCCGAGGATGGCCGCGGAGCTGAGGGAGCGGCACGGCCGCGCGGCGCGCGAGGCGGTGAAGGGAAGCCGGGCACGGCGTCGCGTGCTGGACATCGTGCGGGAGGTGACGGAGGAGCTCGAGGAGCTCGGCTCCGGAGTGGCGAGCCTCAGGGATCTGGCACCCCGCGTGGCGGACCAGGTGGTGTCCCGCGGCGAGATGCTGTCGGCCACCCTGTTCGCGGCGGCGCTCGTGGACCGGGGTCTCCGGGCGGAGCTGGTGCCGGCCACGGAGGTGATCATGACGGACGGGCGGTGCGGCGGCGCAACGCCCGACCTCGGCGAGTGCGGGAGGAGAATACGGCGGCGGATCGTCCCGCTCATCCGGAAGGGTGTCGTGGTCGTGGTGCCCGGCTTCATCGGGACCGGGCCGGAGGGCGGGGTCGTGACGCTGGGTCGCGGCGGCTCCGATCTCACCGCGACGGTCGTGGGACGGGCGCTTGGCGCCCGCGAGATCAACCTCTGGAAGGACGTGCCGGGGCTCCTCACCGCGGATCCGCGGGTCGTGCCCGACGCTCGCGTGATTCCCCAGCTGCACCTCCGAGAGGCGGCGGAGCTCGCCTACTACGGCGCCCGCGTCCTGCATCCGCGGGCCCTCACGCCCGTGGCGGACCGTCGGATCCCCCTCCGCATCCGGCCCGTGGCCGATCCGGCGGCGGCGGGCACCGAGGTCTCCCGCCGGAGAACGCTGGCCGCCCATCCGGTAAAGGCCCTGTCCGCCGCGGGCGAGCAGGCCCTCGTCACCGTCACCGGGAACGGGATGATGGGCGTGCCCGGCATCGCGGCGAGGGCTTTCTCCGCTCTGCAGAACCAGGGGATTTCCGTTTCGCTGATCACCCAGGCATCCTCGGAGCACTCCATCTCCTTCACCGTGCCGGAGAACGTCGCGCCGGCGGCCCGCGGGAGCCTCGTCGCGGCTTTCGGAGAAGAGATCGCCCGGCGCATGATCGACGGCGTCGAGATCCGCCACGGCATGGCCACCGTGGCCGTCGTGGGGCTCGGCATGGCCGGAACGCCGGGCATCGCCGCCCGGGTCTTCTCGGCGCTCGCCCTCGCCGAGGTCAACGTCGCCGCCATCGCCCAGGGCTCCTCGGAACTGAACATCTCCATCGTCGTGGACGGACGGGACGCCGACCGGGCCGTCCGGCGGATCCACGACGCCTTCCAGCTCGCGAAGATCGGCGGGGGCGCGGCGGCGCCTCCCCGTCATGCCGATCTCGTCCTCCTCGGCTTCGGTCAGATCGGACGCACCCTCGCGCGCCTCGCGACGGTCGGGCGCGGGACCGGCGGTCCGAGGCTCCGCGTCGCGGCCGTCCTCGACAGCGGCGGCTACGTCTTCGATCCCGCCGGCCTCGGACCGCGCCGGCTTCGTGAGCTCGCCGCCGCGAAGGAGCGCGGCCGCCCCATGGCCTCCGTCCGTGGCGGCCGCCGGGCCATCGCCGACGTCGCCATCCGCGAGATCGCCCGCCATGCCCTCTCGCGGCCCGTTCTCGTCGATGTCACGGCCGGCGAGACGCGCCCGACCCTGCGCCTCGCCCTCGCGTCGGGCATGGACGTCGTCCTGGCCAACAAGCGCCCGATCGCGGGGTCCTCGGCGGAGACCCAGGCCCTCGAGGAGGCCGCCGCACTCGCCGGCCGCCGGATCCGCTACGAGGCCACCGTGGGAGCGGGGCTCCCCATCTTCGACACGCTGCGCAAGCTCATCGCGTCGGGCGACCGCGTCCTCCGGATCGAGGGATGCCTCTCCGGGACCATCGGCTTCGTGCTCACGGAGATCGACCGGGGGCGGCCCTTCTCCGCCGCCGTGAAGCGCGCCATGGAGCGGGGTTTCACGGAGCCCGACCCCCGGGACGACCTCTCCGGCGCCGATGTGGGGCGCAAGGCGCTCATCCTCGCGCGGCATCTCGGATTCCGGGGCGAGCCCGCCGCCGTGGAAGTGGAGTCGCTCGTGCCCGAATCCCTGGCGACGGGACCGGTCCGCGCGTTCCTTGCCCGCCTGCCGCGGGTCGATGCAGCCTGGAAGGCGCGGGTGGCCGCGGCGCGGGCGAGGGATCGAGCGCTCCGCTACGTGGCGGCCATCACGCGGGCGCGCGTGCGCGTGGGGATCCGCGAGGTGCCCCGCGACGGCGCCCAGGGCGGCCTCGCGGGCACCGACAACCAGGTGGCCTTCACGACGCGGCGCTACCGCGAGAATCCCCTCGTCATCACCGGACCCGGAGCGGGCCTCCAGGTGACGGCGGCGGGCATCCTCAACGACATCCAGGAGCTCGTGCGGACATGAGGACCGTGGAGGCCTGCGCGCCCGGCACCATCGCGAACCTCGGCGCGGGCTTCGACATCCT
>CAYQRN010000232.1:0-6840 GCA_964419995.1 uncultured Planctomycetia bacterium | reverse complement strand
GTCCGTGAGGGTCGTGGCCGACGTGTTTTCCATGCCGCCGAAGGTGAAGTCGGCGACGGCGACCTGGTCGTACTTGGGGAAGGGATAGGGCTGGCCGAAGGCCCGGGCGAAGCAGCGCATCATGCGCGGCGTGTCGGCGAAGACACGCCGGGCGAGATCGGCCTTCCCCGGGGGCACGATGTAGCGGAGGGGGATGCCGTCGCACTGGTCCTCGACGACGTCGAAGCGTCCGACGACGAGGGAGACGAGGTACGAGACGTGGGGCACGTCCTGGCGGAAGTGCCAGCGGACTCCGTTCGCCCGCGGCTCCCGCGAGACGAGGACGCCGTTGCTCACGGCGAGGAAACCCTCGGGCGCCGTGACGATGACCTCGGTCGTTGCCCGCGTGTCGGGGTAGTCGCGGCAGGGGAACCAGCAGCGGGAGTCCTCGTCCTGGCCCTGGGTCCAGAGCTGGAGCGGCTTGTCCGGGTGATCCGCGTCGGGGCCCACGAACCAGAGCCCCCGCCGGGGCGTGCACGCGTAGCGGACGCGGATCCGGACGTCGGTTCCGGGCGGCCGCGGCGACGGGAGCCGGATCGCGAGCCGGCCGTCCGCGTGCGAGTACGGGAGAGTCTTGCCCTCGGGCTCCCCCACCTGTTCGATCGTCATCTCGACGGCGTCCAGCTCCACGCGGTGAAGGGGGCTGCCGAGAGGGCGGAGGGTGAGCTCGACCTCGCCCCGGATCGAGCGCGTGGCGAAGTCAGGCGCCACATCGATGACCATGTGGACGACCTCGAACCGCCGGTCCGGCGGCCAGGCCGGAGGCGTGCCGGGAAGGGCGAAGGGCTCCCGCCCCGCGCCCCGCACGCCGCCCCCGCAGATCCGGTCCTCGTCCGCCGATCGGAAGTCGGAGTTCATCCCTTCGCTCCCTCAGAGCCCGCGCCGCGAGAACCGCGTGGTCCGGCGGCGCGGGACGTTGCTGGCTGTCCGGCGCGTCACGCCTTACTGTAGGCGCATGAGGCCCGCCCCGGCCTTTTTTCTGTGTCTCTTGGCCGCGGCCTGCTCGGCGCCGGGGCCTCCGGCGCCCGGCGTCCTCGAGTCGCGGGGGCGGGATGCCCTCGACGAGGGGCGGCCCTCGGACGCCGTACGGGACTTCGAGGCCGCCACACGGACGGCGCCTCGATCGTTCACGTCCTGGATCGGCCTCGCTCGCGCGGCGGCTCTCACGGGCGACCAGCCCCTGTTCGCGAGGGCGATCCTCACGGCCACTCCCCTTGCGCCCCCCGGCGAGGCCTGGGCGCTCGAGGCCATCGGAACCACCTACCTTGCGGCCACCAGCGCTTTTCGGCGCCTGAGGGAGCGGGAGATGTATGCGCGTCTCGCTCTCACGCACATGCGCGGCTTGATGGCCCTGGATCCCGGGTTCCCGAGGGCTTTCTACCACCTGGGCCTCGCGCAGCTCCACGTCTCCGATCTCGCGGCGGCACGGCACGCGGCGGCCCTGGCTCTCGAGGCCGAACCCGGTTTCGCCGGGGCGCAGGTCCTCTACGGACGGGTGCTTCTCGTGCTCGGGGAGACCGGGGCCCTCGAGGCTCTCGTCGCCCGCCTCGAGAAATCCGGCGATCTGTCCGAGGATCTCCGCGGCCTCGTGTCCGAGGCCCGGCGGTCAGGACCAGGTCCGGAGTCGCGGAGCCGTGAAGATTGACGGCCTCTTCATGCCGTCTTGATCCTGGCATGGAACGCTGTGGATGCGGGATCCGTCCCCCGCGCCACCCCTGTTCTTGACGCGAGACCTCCATGGGACTAAGCTCGGCGAGGGATCCATCGAAGCCGTTGCAGAGTCACAGGTTGCGTGATGCTGCCAGGCCCGGGCAGTCCGGTTCGGGGCCTCAGACCATGAAGAAATCGAAGGTCCTCGTGGTGGAGGACGAGCCGGACATCGCCGAGCTCGTCCGCTACAACCTCGAGCGCGATGCCTTCGAGGTGGTGACAGCGGGGCACGGCGAGGATGGTCTCCGCCTGGCGCGGGGGGGGGGCGTCGATGTCATCCTCCTCGACATCATGCTGCCGGGTATCGATGGCCTCGAGGTCCTCCGGCGCCTCAAGGCGGAGCCCGTGACGCGGTCGATCCCGGTCATCCTCCTCACGTCGAAGAGCGAGGAGAACGACATCGTCGTGGGGCTCGGTATCGGCGCCGACGACTACGTCACCAAGCCCTTCTCGCCGCGGGAGCTCGCGGCGCGGGTGAAGGCCAACCTGCGCCGGCGGCAGATGGCCGCCGAGAACACGAAGGAGAAGGTCGTGAGTCTCGAGGGCCTCGAGATCGACCCGATCCGCTTCCGCGTGACGGTGGACGGGCATCCGGTGCCCTTCACCCTGGCCGAGTTCCGCCTCCTCCACTTCCTCGCGTGCCACGCCGGCCGCGTGTTCACGCGGAGCGATCTTCTGCCCCACGTCGTCGGCGAGGGCGTCTTCGTCATCGACCGGAACATCGACGTCCACATCCGGAACGTGCGGAAGAAGCTCCAGGACCGGGCTCACCACGTCGTCACGATCCGGGGCGTCGGCTACAAGTTCGAGTCCTGATTCCACGCGGCACGGCGGGGGCCGCGCCCGTCCCCCGCCGGAGCTGTTAGATTCTCGAGATGATCCCCGGGATCCTGCGACTGGGGCTCGCAGCCCTGGCCCTCATGGGCGCCGTCGTTGTCGCCCTCCTCCTGTTCACGGGGCCGGGCGTGGAGGCGCGGGCGTCGGACCTCGCCCGCGGAGTTGCCGAGGCCCGCCATGCGGCCATCGCGGCCCTGCTCGAGTCACGTGCCGGCGCCGGGCCGCTCGAGACGATCCTGCGTCCTCGCCCGGGGTCGCCCGCCGTCGAGGCGGCGGTGTTCGACGAGGAGGGACGGCGCGTGGCCGGCTCCTCCTTTCTCGACCGTGCCCGCGACGCGGTGCCGGAACTCGTCCTCGCGGCTTCTCGGACGGGTTCCGCTCGCGGGGAGGCGGATTCGCCGGGGACGGGCGGGCGCCTCGTCGTCGATGTCCGCCGGGTCGGGATTGCCGCCGGGCGGCACGTGGTGGCCGTGGGAGTTTCCCGGTCTCTCATCGATGCTCCCGTGCGGTCGCACAGGCTCGCCGTGCTGGCGTCCGTCCTGGCCACCGGCGGCGCCGCCGCCGTCCTCGCGCGCCTCGAGTATCTGCGCGCGCGGCGGAGGATGAGGCGGCTTGCCGCGGATGCGGAGCGGGCGGCCAGCGGGAATCCGCCGGCGGACGGGGGGGCCGCCGGGACTGCGCTCGAGCAGGACCTGCGGCGCGCATCTCGAAGCCTCGAGGCGCGCATCCGGGAGCTCGAGCTCGAGCGCCGCGAGCTCGTGGGAATCGTCGCGGGCATCGCGGGCGGACTCGTGGCCCTCGACGGCGAAGACAGGGTCCGCCTCTGGAACGAGGCCGCGGGACGGTTGCTCGGCGTCCGGGCGCCGGCCCCAGGGCTGCGGCTCTGGGAGGTCGTGAGAGATCCCGCCATCCTGTCCGTCGTGGGCGAGGCCCGGGCGGCGGGCGCCGCCCGCCGCACCGAGGTCGCGGTGGAGCGGCCCGATGTGGCAGCCCTCGGCGTCGTCGCCACGCCCGTGCCGCCCCGTCGCGCGGGAGACTCGTCCGGCATCGTGCTCGCCATAGAGGATCACACCGACAGGAAGCGCCTCGACGACGTGCGGAGGGACTTCGTGGCCAACGTCTCCCACGAGATGAAGACCCCCCTCACGTCGATCCAGGGATACGTCGAGACCCTCCTCGACGGAGGCATGGATGATCGGGCGAACGCCACCGAGTTCCTGTGGAAGGTCCACACCCATGCTCTCCGGCTCTCGAGCCTCGTGAGCGACCTCATCGTGTTGTCGCGGGTCGAGTCCGGATCGCTCAACGTCGCCCCGGAGGCCTTCGAGGCGGGAGATCTCCTTCGCGACGTCGCCGAGCAGCTCCGGGACGCAGCGGAGGCGAAGGGGCACGCGCTCACAATCCCCGATCCCGCACCGGCGAAGCTCCGCGGCGACAGGGATCTCCTCTCGCTCGCCGTCGAGAATCTCCTCGACAACGCGATCCGATACACGCCCGAGGGCGGCACGGTGACCATCGGGGGCGGCGTGCGGGGCGACCGCTACGCCTTCATCGTGACGGATTCGGGCATCGGGATCCCCGAACAGGATCTCCCGCGGATCTTCGAGCGCTTCTATCGCGTGGACAAGGCGCGGTCGCGGGCCCTCGGCGGGACGGGGCTCGGTCTCTCCATCGTGAAGCACGTCGCCGAACGTCATGGCGGCGAGGTGACCGTGGAGAGCCGTACGGGCTCGGGTTCGACCTTCACGCTGCTCGTCCCCCTGGCCGGCCCGCCCGCGGGGGGCGCCACGGCGCCGTGACGGGGTTGTTGTCGTTCCTTATGTTAAGGATCATCGAGGATAATGGAATCCGGTCCGGCGGCCTCGAGGGAGGCCGCGGGGACGGGACATGGAGCAGGAGGTAACTCTCGTGCCGCAGGGTCTCCGCAGGGTCGTGATCGCGGTGTTCGGTCTCGTGGCGTCCATGTTTCCGGCCGCCCGTGCTCAGGAGGGCGCGGCGACGGAGGAGACGGTCGAGCGGAAGCTCCTCGAGATCCTCCGGGCGAGGGGCGTCATCGACGGGAAGGAGCACCGGGAGCTCATCGAGCTGTCGGATCGGCTCCGCGCCGACGCGGAGCGGCGGAACGACCTCGAGGCTTCCCTTTCGGAGGAGCTCGACACCCTCGTGGCGCGGCTCGCGCAGGATACGGCCCCCGTCGTGTCGTACCGCCCCGGCGGCGGCTTCACCTTCCGAACGGCGGACGAGCGGTTCGCACTCACCGTGGGGGGGCGTCTCACGGTCCGTTTCACCTACGAGGACTTCGATGAGGGCCATGATCGAGACGATCTGTCGGAATTCAGCGCGCCCAACGCGCGCGTCTTCCTGAAGGGCCATGTCTTCTCGAAGTTCGTGAAGTACGTCTTCCAGTTCAACCTGTCGGGGGACACGGCGCGGGGCCGGAGCGGCAGCACGGTCGTCCCGAACCTCGATCCCGGAGCCACGACCGGATCAACGTCGCACAGCCACAGCTTCGCGTCGGACAATCGGCTCACGGAGCTCAAGGATGCCTACGCCGACTTCGATCTCTGGGGACTTCTCGACGGAGGGAGCGCGGGCAAGGTGAGCCCCGTGAACCTCCGGGCGGGTCAGTTCAAGGCGCCCTTCTCGCGGCAGCAGATGACGTCGTCGGGAATGCTCGAGTTCGTGGACCGGGCCATCACGGATCGGCAGTACGCGAAGGGGCGGGAGCCGGGCGTCATGCTCTACGGCATGTTCGGCGGGGCCTCGAACGACCTCATCGAATGGTATGCCGGGGTCTTCAATGGCGAGGGCGAGAACGTCCTGAACAACGATCCGGGCCTCGAAGTCGTGGGGCGGCTTGCCGTGAACCTCCTCGGGGCCATGGCCTATGCGGAAGGCGATCTGAAGCACACCGAGGATCCGGAGCTCCAGGCGGCCTTCGGCATCCTGCACCACGACGACACGAACCGCCGGAGCGGGAGCGCGACCATCGGCGCCTCGCCCCTCGAGAACGAGTTCGCCTGGAATGCCGAGCTGGCCTTCCGCTGGTCGGGACTCTATGCCGCGTTCGAGTGGTTCGATCAGGAGTTCGGCACGGAGGAGGTGAGCGGAGGGGATCTCGACACGGACAGCCACGGCTTCTACGCCCAGGCGGGATACTTCATCGTCCCGGAACGGCTCGAGGTGGGTTTCCGGTTCGCGGAGATCCGTTTCGAGGATTCCGGCGCGGACCTTTCCCCGGCGGGGCTGCACCGCCGGCGGGAGTGGCTCGGGGTCCTCGGGTATTTCATCGAGGGGCACAACCTCAAGGTCCAGATGGACGGCGGTCTCATCGACGAGGATGTCGACGACGGGGACGATCGCAGTTCCTGGCGGCTCCGCCTCCAGCTACAGTTGATCTTCTGAGCGGAGAACCGGTTGAGCCTTCATTTCGAGCGCGAGATCGATCATCTGAAGCGCCGGATCCTCGAGATCGGCGGGATGGTCGAGGAGATGATCCGGGAGTCCATCCGCAGTCTCGATGACCGGTCGAGCCGCCGCGCCGACTGGGTCATCGCCCGGGACCGCGACGTGGACGCCTTCGACGTGGCGGTGGAGGAGGAGTGTCTCAAGCTCCTCGCGCTCTACCAGCCCACCGCCATCGACCTCCGCTACATCCTGGCGGTCCTGCGGATCAACGCGAGCCTCGAGCGGATGGCGGATCAGGCGGTCAACATCGCCGAGCGCGCGCGGTCCTTCGCCGCCCTCGAGCGGATGGGCGTCCCCGAGGATATCCACGCCATCGAATCCATGACCCTCGAGATGGTGCGGAACTGCCTCGACTCGCTCGTCCACCTCGACACGGAGCGCGCCCGCCACGTCCTCCGGACGGACGATGCCGTGGATGAGCTGCACCGGCGGATCTTCGACCGCATCGAGCAGTCCATGCTGGCGGACCCCGCCAACGTGAAACCGGGGCTCCTGCTGCTGTCCGTCGCGCGCAATCTCGAGCGCGTGGCGGACGAGGCCACGAACATCGCCGAGGACGTCGTCTATCTCGTCGAGGGCGAGATCATTCGCCATCCGGGCTCGCGGCTCCAGGGCGAGAGGCCCGCTCTCAGGCCTCCGGCTCCCTGACGATGCCGCTCCCGTCACGGGGCGCGACGTGAGTGGACGCGCACCGGGGCCGCTTCGCCCTGACCGTTCACTCCTGTGAGAGCGACCACAGATGTCCGGTCAACTCGACTCGTGAAAGTGCGGAGATGCCTTCGTGAC
>CAYQRN010000231.1:0-6849 GCA_964419995.1 uncultured Planctomycetia bacterium | reverse complement strand
CGGATGAAGATCATCCGCCTCGCCGACAAGGCCCGATCGATGCTCTGAGGCCGCCGCCGGGCGGACGCGCGGCCGGGGAGGGCCGCGTCAGACGGGGGAGACGAAGTTCAGGACGTCGTAGCGCGTGACGATCCCCGTGATCTGTTCGCGCTCCCGGACGAGGACTGCGGGATTCTCCCGCGTGAGGAGGCGGCGGACGCGCTCGATGGTGTCCCCGGGGTTCACCACGGGGAACGGGCCGTCCATGACCTCGGTGATCGGCGCCTGGAGAGCCTGGGGTCGTTCAATGACGTGCCCCATGAGGTTCGATTCCGAGGCGCTGCCGATGGACTCTCCGTGCTCGATGACCGGCACCTGGGAGACGTTGTGCTGGCTCATGAGGCGCAGCACCTCGGAGACCGGGCTCGCCGCCGTAGCCGCGATGAGTCGCGGGGCGCCGGCCGCGCGGGAGCGGAGCAGGTCGCCCGCCGTCATGCCGCGCGGATCGAGGAAGCGGTTCTCCCGCATCCACTCGTCGGAGTGGCACTTCGACAGGTAGCGTTCACCCGTGTCGCAGAGGATGCACACCACGGTGCGGGCCGGGTCGTCGAGCTCCGCCGCGATCTGGAGCCCTGCCGTCACGATGGTCCCCGTGGAGCCGCCGACGAAGAGCCCCTCCTCCCGCGCGAGCCTCCGCGCCATGAGGAACGAATCCTTGTCGCTGACGCTCCGGATCTCGTCGATGACGCGGAAATCGAGGGTTCCCGGGATCTTGTCGTTCCCGATCCCCTCGACCTTGTAGACGCTGCCCTCGCCCTTCACCCCGGTTTCCTTGTACCGCTTGAGGATGGAGCCCACGGGGTCCGCGCCGACGATGCGGACGGACGGCTTCTGCTCCTTGAGGAAGCGTCCGGCGCCGCTCAGGGTCCCGCCCGTGCCCATGCCGCCCACGAGGACGTCGATCCCGCCCCCGGTCTGCTCCCAGAGCTCCGGTCCCGTGCTCCGGTAGTGCGCCTCGGGATTCACGGCGTTGTTGAACTGGTCGGCGAAGATGGCGTTGGGCGTGGACTCGACGATGCGCCGGGCGACGTTGACATAGTAGTCGGGGTGATCGGGTGTCACGGTCGGCGTCACGATGACCTCGGCGCCGAAGGCCTTGAGGAGCTTCACCTTCTCCACGCTCATCTTGTCGGGGATGGTGAAGATGCACTGATACCCCTTCGCGATGGCGGCGATGGCGAGGCCCACACCGGTGTTGCCTGACGTCGCTTCGACGATGGTGCCGCCGGGCTTGAGCCGCCCCGAGCGCTCGGCGTCCTCGATGATGGCGACGCCGATCCTGTCCTTGACGCTCGCTCCGGGGTTCATGGACTCGGCCTTGGCCCAGACGGGCGTGCGGCACGCCCCCGCGACCCGGTTCAGGCGGATGAGGGGCGTCCAGCCGATGCAGTGAAGGACGCTGTCGAAGACGCGGTAACGCCCCTTCTGGGTCATGATCGGATGCTCTCCGGGAGGGGGACAGAACTCCGTGCAGGGGGGCCCGGTCCGGGGACCGGCCGCGCTGTCCGGGCGCGATTCTAACCCGGATGATTCACGAAGACGGGCCGGGGCCGTCGGAAAGCGCGCCATTCCGGCCGCCAAGGCCGGAACGGCGCGCTTCGCTGCAACAGCGAGGATTCTCCGAGCCGCGACGAGGAAGGGCAAGGAGTCGACTCTACGGAGTGAGTCGAGGACGAGCCCTGACGAAGTCCCGGCCGGCGAAGACGGCTGAGACGGCCCGGCATTCGTGAATTGTCCGGGCTTGAGACCGCCTTCCGGTGCGGCAACCGCGGACAGGCCGCGTTGCCGCCCGGATCCTCCGCGGGTATCGTCCGGCCTGCAGCTTCGCCGGACCGGTTCGGCGGCCTGCCGAGCGCGGAGGAGCCGGAGCGGGATGACGATCCTCGATGCGGTCCTTCTCGGGCTCGTCCAGGGGCTCACGGAGTTCCTTCCCGTGAGCTCGAGCGGCCACCTCGTGCTGGCCCATCACTTCCTCGGTCTTTCCTCCGGCGATGCGACGTTCGACATCCTCCTCCATCTCGGCACCGCCGCCAGCGTGATCGTCGTCATGCGCCGCGAGCTTCTCGGGCTCCTGCCCGCCCTTCCCCTCCTGCTCCGGCCGAGGAGCTTCGGGGGGGCCTGGCGCGATTCCGCCCCGTTCCGGACCCTCTGCCTCCTCGCCCTCGCGTCGCTGCCCGCCGCGGTCCTCGGCCTCGCGCTCGAGGAGACCATCGACCGGGCCTTCGGCTCCCCTCGCCTCGCGGCACTCCTCCTCCTCGTGACGGCGGCGATCCTGCTCGTCGCGTCCCGCGCCCGGGATCGCGGCCGGCCTCTCGGAGTGCGGAGCGCGCTCGCCATGGGGCTCGGTCAGGCCGTAGCTCTGCTCCCGGGGATCTCGCGCTCCGGGACGACGCTCTCGACGGGCCTCCTCGCGGGCGTCGAGCGGCGCACGGCGGTCAACTTCGCGTTCCTGATGGCGCTGCCCGTGATCCTCGGTGCCGGACTCCTCCGGATCCTGACAGGTGATGGCGTCGCGAGCCTGTCCCCGGCGCCGATGCTCCTCGGCGTGGTCACAGCCTTCGCCTCCGGCATCGTCGCGCTCCGCGTCCTCGTTCGCGTCGTGATCCGCGGTCGGCTCTGGTGGTTCGCGGTCTGGTGCGCCGCCGTCTCCGTGGTTTCCCTCGCGGGCGTCGGGCTCAGCTGACGCCGCCGCCGCTGCGGTCAGATGCTGCGGAGCCCGCCGCCGTCCACCGGAAGGGCGGCGCCGGTGATGAAGGACGCGCCTTCCGAGGCCAAGAAGGCCACGGCGGCGCCGATCTCTGCCGGGTCGCCGAGCCGACCGAGGGGGATCCCGGATGTCCAGCGGGCGACGACGGCGTCCCGCGTGGTCCCCTCGCGCCCTGCGAGGTCGTCGGCAAGTTCGAGGAGGCGCTCCGTCGCGGTGTAGCCCGGGAGCACGGCGTTGACGAGGATCCCCGAGGCCGCGACTTCTCCCGCGAGGGACTTGAGGAGACCGAGGAGACCCGCCCGCAGCGTGTTCGAGGTCGTGAGGTTCGGGATGGCCTCCCGGGCGGCCACGGAGGCGATGCCGATGATGCGTCCGAAGCGGAGGCGGGTCATGTCGGGGAGGACGGCGCGGACGAGCTTCACGCTGGATCGCAGGACGAGGTCGAGGGCCTTCTCCCAGGCGGCATCGTCGACGGCGGAGAAGGGGCCGGGGGGAGGGCCGCCGCAATTCAGGACGAGAATCTCGACGGGGCCCCGGCTCCCGGCGACCCCGCGGACCACTCCCTCGATGCCCTCCGTGTCCGTGAGGTCGAAGGCCACGCCGACGGCGTCGGCGCCGTACGTCCGCCGCAGCTCCTCGACCGCTTCATGGAGCCGCGACGCGTCCCGGGCCACGAGGGAGATCCGGTGCCCGGCGGCCGCGAGGGACCGCGCAGCGGCGAAGCCGATACCGCGGCTTCCGGCCGCGACGAGGGCATGGCGGGCGGCACCCCCTCGGTTCTCCGAGCTGTTCGGTCTCAATGTCATATTCGGCAGATGTTTACGTCGATCTATGTCGCGCCGGCTCCGGGTCGCCGAAAGCCGGTTTTCGTTCTTGGGGCTCCCGCGGCGCGATTATACTCGGCGGGCACGCCTCAGTATCCGGGACAACGGGCGCGCCGCCCGAAGGCGGGGTCCGCACGAGCCGCCCGAAACGGCAGAGACGAGGAGCGTGAGCCAGGAGTCGAGGGACAGCGTCGGACCCACGGACGCCGCGACGGGCATCGGCTCCCTCCTCGTCGCAGGGGGCCAGCGATTCCGCGTGAACGACTTCACGCTCTTCCCGGTGGATGACCGCGAGTACGTCCTCGTCCTCCACAACTCGGCACTCTCCCGTGTCGACCCCCCCATGGCCCGCGTGCTCGGCCACCTCCACGGCGCGACGGAGACCTCGGTCGACGCCATCGCGCGAATCCTCCCAGGCGCCGGAGCCGCGGCCGATGCCGAGTCCGTCGCGCGGGATCTCCTGACGATGCAGGTCCTCGTTCCGCCGGAGACCTTCGAGGCCCAGCGCCGCGCGGAGTCCCGTCCCGATCCGGCCCTGGCGACGCTTCCCGTCACCCACCTCACGACTCACGTCGCCAAGGACTGCAATCTCCGCTGCGGCTACTGCTACGCCGAGTTCGGGCTCTACGGCGGCGAGGCGGGGATGATGTCGGAGGAGCAGGCGCTTCGCTGGCTCGATTTCCTCCTCCTCAACTCGGGAACATCGAAGACCGTGACGTTCACGCTCTTCGGCGGCGAACCCCTCATGAACTGGCCCGCGGTGCGGTCCGTCGTCGCCTACGGGCGCCGGCGGGAAGCCGCCTTCGGCAAGCGGATCCGGTTCTCGCTCACGACCAACGGCACGCTGTTCACCCCCGAGATCATCGACTTCCTCGTGGATCACGATGTCCACGTCGTCGTGTCCATCGACGGCCCGAAGGATGTCAACGACGCGCAACGCCCGACGGCGAACGGACGCGGCTCCTACGACCTCATCATCGAGCGCTCGGCGCCGCTCCTCGCGCGGCGTGCCGTTCCTGCCCGGGTCACGCTCACGCGGAAGTGCCTCGAGGCCTCCCGCATCGTGGACGCGCTCCTCGCGGCGGGGTTCCACGACGTCGGCGTGGCTCCCGTAAGTTCCACGGATCCCGAATTCCGCTTCACGCCCCGGGAGATGGTCGTCGTCATCGACGAGTTCCGGAAGCTCACGGACCGCTTCGTGGATGCGGCACTGCGCAACGTCTTCTACGGGTTCTCGAACATCGTGGGCCTCATGCAGCAGCTCTACGACGGGACCGCCCGGGGCCACGCCTGCGGGGCGGGCATCCAGCTCATGGCCGCCGACGCTGACGGGGATCTCTACCTCTGCCACCGCTTCGCGGGCATGAAGGACTACCGCCTCGGGACCCTCGCCGGGGGGGTGGACCAGGGGCGGCGCGAGACCCTCCTCCGGGACGCCCACGTTTCCGCGAAGGATCACTGCGGGACGTGCGAAATCCGGTACGTCTGCGCCGGGGGCTGCTATTACTACTCCGCCCTCCACAGGGGGGACATCTCGAAGACCTGGACCTTCAACTGCGACTTCCTGCGGAAGTGGTACCGGCTGGGGCTCGGGGCCCTCGTCCGGATCCTCGAGGGCAACCCCGGATTCGTCGATCGCCTGCTCGGCGACCCCGCCCGGGATCCCCTGGCCGCGGCGACGAGAATCGTGTGATCATGGACCCTGCGGTCCTGAACATGGCACAATGGGCCTGACCTGCGCCGGCCCGGGGGCCGGCCCGACAGCCAAGGAGGTGGATGTTCGATGAACCACGGCAAGGGACTCAACAGGAAAGCGAAGGATCTCGAACAGAAGCAGGGCGAGGTGCGCGGCTACGCGTGCAACGACTGCTGCGCCTCCTTCTCCCCCGGATGGGAGATCGGCAGCGGCGGCGCGTCGGATCCCTGCCCGTTCACGAGCGACATCGGCATGTGCTACAACTCGAGCTGCTACTGGGCGGGCCAGATTCCCGACAACTTCACGCACCCGGGGTGGCTCAACAACTGCCCGGGCTCCGTCGTGAACGACTGGCCGAACCTGGACAACTACTGAGAGCGGCGCCGACACGGATGGCCGGCGCCGGCGGAACCTGTTCCGCCGCGCCCGGGAGGATGACGATGACGACACGCACGATGTTCCGATTCCCGGCCTTCGCCGCCGGGCTCTGCCTCCTTCTCCTCTCCTCCTCCGCGCTCGCGGGAGGACCGGACGGCGCTCCGCGGGCCTGGCTCGCCTTCGGGCATATCTGGACCATCGCCACCGGCGATGGCGCGGTCGGCCGGATCGAACGCAGCGCTTTCGTCTACGACATGCTCCTCTCGGCGAACGGGGCGTCCCTTCTCGTCGCCGACAGCCAGGGAATCCATGTCTACGGCGCGGCCGACGGCCGGCGCGGCCCCACGATCTACACCGGACCGGTCTTCGCACTCGCGCGCCGGGCGGACGTCATCTACGCCGTGTCCCAGGATCCCGTGGAGCCCGGCGTCGAGGCGGGAACCCGCAAGATCGTCGCCATCCACGCCGTGACGCGAGCGCTCCTCGCCGAGTTCGCGGTGCCGAAGTACGTGAGCTCGCTCACGGTGAGCCCGTCCGGGGACCGAATCGTCGCCCTCGACCTCCACAGCAACATTGTCAACGTCTACACCGGCTCGGGCGAGCTCGTCGGCGCGATCAACATGTTCAAGGCCATGGACCCCGCTGATCCGGCCTCGGGCACCCGGGACCGCACGCACGACCGGCTCGCGCCCAACACGAAGGCTCTCATCACCGCCGACGGCGCGCGGGCCATCGTCGTCGAGGTGGGCGGTGCGAAGCGGCCCACGACCGTGTGGACCATCGATCTCGCCACCCTTGCGACGGGCTGGATCGACCTCGCCCACCCGGCCAACGTCCGCGGCGCGGCCCTCTCGCCCGACGAGAGGCACCTCTACCTCAACTGCGTCCAGCACGTCTCGAAGGTCGATCTCGCCGAGCGCCGAGAGATCGCCTGGGTCCGGACGTCGAGCACCGTGAACGCCCAGTCCGCGGTGCTGTCGCCGGACGGCGGAACGCTCTGGGTCTGCGGCTCCGAGGTCGCGACGAACGTCGAGACCGGGGAGCAGAAGGCCACCGGCAAGCTCCTCGAGATCGGGTCCGCGGACCTGAAGATCCGCCGCTCCCACACCATCGCCGACGCGACACCCTGCACCCTGGTTGTCGCGCCGAACTAGTGTGGTGCGTCACACATACCGTTACATATCCCGACGAGGACCAGATTCACT
>CAYQRN010000230.1:0-6909 GCA_964419995.1 uncultured Planctomycetia bacterium | reverse complement strand
CCGCGTCTCCGGCATCCGCAGGGCCCGATTCGCCGAGCCGGGCGGCCTCGGCGGCGGCGCGGGCGCGGTCGAGACGGAGCGCAGCCTCCTTGAGGGCGTCGCGGAGCCGGTCCCGCGCCTGGCGGGCCGCGGCATCGGGCTCCGTCCCGCCCGGCGTGAGGGCGGCGAGGTCCCGGTCCGACGGCGTGGCGTCGGCCATCCGCCGGAGTTCCTCGGCCAGATCCTGGGCTTCCGCGCGCTCGGTCTCGGCGAGGGCGTCGCGTCCGGAGGTCGGCGGTTTCTGTTCCCGGAGCGTCTTCGCCAGGGATGCGGCGCGCTGCGCGGCGCGGCGCGCGCCGGCGCCGGCCTCGGCGGCCTGCCGGGCCGCTTCGGCCTGCCGGGCCGCCGTCTCGAGATCGGCCTTTGCCTTCGCTGCCGCGGCTGCCGCCGCGGGAGAGACCGGTTTCCGGGTCCGCGTCTCGCCGGCGAGGGCCTTCTGGCGCTCGAGGAGATCCGCGAGCCGCTGAGCGGCGGCTTCCACGGGCTCCATCGTGTCGTCGGCCAAGGCCTCGGTCTCTGTGGCGAGGGCCTCCTGCTCCGCGCGGAGGGCCTCGAGTTCCTTCGCGGCGGCGTCGAGGCGGGCGAGGTCCGCGTCGGTGAGCTGATCGTTGAGCCGGGCCGTGTCGCGGATGACGCTCTCCTGGTCCGTCCGGAGGCCGTCGAGGGATTCGATGGCCTTGCGCATCTCCTCGATCCGCTGGTCGATCTTCTCGTCGAGCCGCTGCTCCTGGAGGAGCCGGAGGATCTCGGTCACACGCTCGATGAGAGCGACCTGCGTGTCGAGGCTCCGCATGGGCGAGTCGCCCGAAAGGTCGCGGACGACGGCTTCGAGGCGGCTCTCGAGTCCCGCGGAGACGACCGTGTCGATGGCCTTGCCGAGGAGCTCGGCCGAGAACTGCCGTCCCTCGGCCTCGAGGCGGGTCCGGAGCGTGCGCATCTTCTCGACAAGGGTCTGGAGGCGCTGCCGCGCGGCCTTGTGCTCGGCGATGAGCGTCGTGCGGTCCTTCTCGGAGAGGCTGCCCACGCCCTGCGCGGGGCAGGGAAGGGAGGGAGCGGCGATGGCCGCGAGGAGGAGCAACCATCGCGGGCCGGCGGTCGTGCGGATCATGATCAGTCTCCCGTGAAGGAGGAAGGCGCAAGGCGGGGCGGGGCGGTGGTCATCGTGGCTGGCTCACGGCGGTGCGCGTGCGATTGTGGAGACCCTCGAGATACTCGCGGATCTCCTTCCAGCTCTGGACGATGTCCTGGAAGTCCTCCCAGGCCTCGAGCTTCTGGCGGAGGGTCGCGATGGCGGCCCTGAGGTCGTCGGCCCGGGCGCGGGCGGCGCGGAGCTGCGTCGCGGCCTCCGCGCGGTCCCGGGCCTCCACGGCGCGGCGGAGCGTCCGTTCGAGCTCCGGGCAGAGATCGACCGTCGTCTGCAGGAAGAGCCCGAGGATGACGGTGAGGCGGCCCATGGGCTGGGTCTCCGACGCCTCGCCGCGGACCCTGGCGTGGACGGCGGCATAGAGCGGGGCGACGTCGCGGAGCGATACCGCGGCGCGGAAACCGGCGGCGAGGTGGCCGACGATCTTCTCGGTGAGGTTGGAGCGGTCGAGACGGTTCCAGGCCCAGGTGTCGAACAGTCGGATGCAGGATTTCTGCGCGTCGTTGAGAAGGCGCGAGACCGCGATCTGGCGCTCCTCGGCCCGGCGGACCGCCGCCGCCATCTCCTCCACCGCGGATCCGTCGGCCGAGACGGCGCCGAGGGCCTCCGTGAGGGCCTCTCCGGCGCGGTCGAGACGCCGCTCCGTTTCCTTGACGTCTTCCTTGATTCTCGACTGGAGCTGCACGAGCGACCGCTCGACCTCCTCGCGGTCCACGATGCGGATCTCCCAGGCCGTCCGCGTCGTCTCGCTCTGAGGCAGCCGGTCGCCGAAGCTGCGGTTGTCCTGGGCCTCGAACCGGAGGTAGAGCGACTCCCCGACCTCCGGCGGGCGCGCCGCACCTTCCGACCGGGGAAGAGCGAGCTCGGCGAGGGCGAGGGCGCGGAAGGCGGAGACGTTCTTCGACGGCAGGGGCTCCGTGAGATCCTCGGGCTCGAAGGGCATCGCGATCGGAAGGACCTCGGCGGGTTCGAGGCCGAGCCGCAGGGACAGGGCCGACACTCCGTAGTCATCCGATACGGAGAGACGAAGCGGCACCGTGGCGAAGGGCGTGCATTCGAGCCGTCCCTGCTGGGGCAGATCCACGGCGATGCGCGGGCGCGCGTCGACCTCGGCGATGATCTCGAACTGCGGGCGGTCCCGGTTCTCGACGCCGTTCTCGCCGAGCAGGGCGTACTCCCAGAAGTCGTTCTCGAGGACCGTGAACGTGTGGACGAAGCGGCGCCGGCTCGCGTCCGCCGCGGACAGCTCGCGGGGGCCCCCGGCGCGGAGCAGGAGTCGAAAGGAAGAGAGGGGCAGGCTCGTCTCGAACTCCATGGTCACTTCGGTGCCGGCAGGAGCCCGGATATTCCAGCCCTCCGCGACGTCCTCGTCCGGACGACCCGTGTAGGGGGGCGGGCGGTACCGGGCCATGAAGCGGTCCACGGCGGGAGCCGGCCGGACGTCGATCTCGAAGACGGGTTCATCGTCGGTGTCGTCGCCGCCGGCCGCGGTGAGCTCGAAGGACGACGTCACGGGGGGGATGGTCGCCTCGAAGTGGACCCCGCCTTCGGTTCCGTCGCGGGGCGACATGGGGATCTCCACGGCCGCACCCCGGACTCCGCCGGTCGCCATGGGGCGGCGCCGCAGGACCGCCGCGTCCGGGATCGTGCCCTCGGCCCGGGCGCGGACCCGCAGGGTCGTGTCCCGGGGCACGTGGAGGACGACGCGGGCGCCGCCGTCCTCGACGCGGGGGTGGAAGGCGTCCATGTCGGCGATCTCGAGGTGGAGCGTCGTGGCGCGGGGCCAGGCGACGTCCCGGAGAAGGAGGATGCGGTCGCGCCATACGCGGGCGTTGACCGGGTGCGCGCCCGCGTACCAGACGCAGAGGACGAGGAGGCCCGCGAGGATCAGAGCCGGAGTCCGCGTCGCGCCGAACCGCGCGATGCCGCCGAAGGACTCGCCGCGGAAGCGCTCGGAGGCCCGGGCCACCATGGCCTCGATGAGGGCCGGCGACTCCGTGGTCGTGCCGTCGCGGCGGGCCGCATCGAGCTCGATGGCGGAGATGAGCTCGTCCCCGTACTCCGGGTGGCGCTTCTCGACGAGAAGGGCCACGGTGCGGAGGGGGAGCTTCCGGACGAGGGGTACGAGAAGGGCTCGCGCGGCGAGGATCGTCACCGCCCCGGCCATCGTCGCGAGCAGGACGACCCGGACGCCGAGGGGCGGCCTCAGGGTCCAGTCGAGGACGAAGGACCCGGCGAGGATCGCGGCGGCTCCGGCCAGGACGACGAGCACGCCGCGGAGGAGGAGGGCGGCGCGGATCCGGGTCCTCACGGACCGCAGCTTGCGGAGAACCTGTTGCATCACTTCATGATACGTGGCGGCAGGCCGAAAACACCCGGGGCGTTTCCGGACCACCGGCGGACACGGCGCGGGGCCGGGAGGCAGCCCCTCGCGGGGCCGTCATTTCTGGAAGATCGGGAGGTACTGGAACGGGATCTGCAGGATGATGCACGCGACGGCCGTGGAGAAGGCGTTCCCGGGACCCACGGCCAGGGGCCAGGAACCGTCGTAGGACGCCTGGGCCCGCAGGAGTTCCGAGCGCACGCGCGGCCAGTAGACGTCGTCCCAGAGCTTCTGGTTCTCGTCGGACGCGAAGAAGAAGACCTGGGCGGCGTAGTAGTGGCCATACCAGTAGAAATAGTGCTGGATGCGCTGGTGCATCGAGGCGAGGTTGCGCTTCAGATAGTCGATGGCCAGGTCGATGAACTCGTCCTTGTAGACGCCCGCGTGGAAGAGCGTGGCGATCCCGGCGGCCGTGAGGGGGAAGGTCGTACGCGTGCTGGACTTGGCCTGGTACTTGAAGCCGCCGAAGTCCCGGAATCCCCGCCGGCCCGTGCGGTTGGCCGACCGGTCGACGTAGGCGTGGGCGCGGTCGATCGTGCTCTTCGGCACGGTGATCCCGATGTTCCGCGCCGCGC
Source organism: uncultured Planctomycetia bacterium (assembly GCA_964419995.1). Lineage (GTDB taxonomy): Bacteria > Planctomycetota > CAYQRN01 > CAYQRN01. Next base: position 2,768 of record CAYQRN010000230.1, on the reverse strand, counting down.
GAAGGGCCATGATCTGGCAGACCGTGATGGACATGTCCGAGTCGGGCGCGTGGGGGCGGTAGCGCCAGGAACCCTCGGAGTTCTGGGCGAGGACCGTGAGCTCGGTCGCCCGCTGCAGGGCCTCCTTGACCTCGTTCCGGTGGGTCATCCCGTAGATCTCGGCCAGGGCCAGCATGGAGAAGGCATGGCTGTACATGCGCGTCTCGTTCATCGAGATGTAGCCCGAATCCGCGTCCTGGGCCCGGAGGATGAAGCCGAGGGCCCGCTCGACGACATCGCCGTAGCGCCCGCGGCCCGGCAGGTGGCCCCCGGCGAGGAAGGCCATGACGGCGAGAGCCGTGACGCCGACGTGCTCGACCTGCTCCGCGGTCCGGATGTAGGAGTCGTTGAACTTGTAGCCCACGTCCTGGATCCAGGCGCCGCTCGCGGCCTGGGTCTGTTCGAGGTAGCGCAGTCCCCTGGCGATGGCCTGGAGGACGTCGTCGTCCACGGGCGCGTGCCCCCGAACCACGGGGCCGCCGGCGGGGGGCGCCGGCCGCCCCACGGGCGCGGCGGCGCCGGGAGCGCCCGGGAAGGCGAACGCGAGCAGGGCTGCGATGGCGGCGGCCGGCAGGGCGATGCGGGGTCTCGGGATCATGACTTCAATACCTTGAGAACCGGGCCGAGCGCGAGGACGAGGTGGCCGTCGGCCGCGTGCACGATGCGGTGGGTCGTGTAGCGGACGGGGGAGAGGTCGAGGGTCTCCTTCGAGGCGCCCGTGCGGGCGTCGATGAAGTGGAGCCGCGATTCCTGGCTCACGCGGCCGTTCCTCGGAACCTGCTGGATGATCTGGCAGAGGACGTAGGGCCGGGCCGGAACGACGCGCAGGAGGAGCCAGCCGCTGAAGGGCAGCGTCTTCCACGTCGTCGCGCCGCTCCGGAGGTCGATGTGCTCATACTCGACGAGGGTGTTGCCCCGGTCCGTCGTACGCACGAGCTCGAGAAAGGCTTCATCGTCGCGGAGGACCGTGTCGGCGGCCTTCGGGTTCTCCGTGGCGGAGAAGTCGCGGGCGAAGAGGCGGAGACCGGTGTCCGCATCGAGGATGGCGAGGGAACGGCGGCTCGCGGTCGGTCCCGTGGAGGCGGTCCGCCGCGTGACCTTGAGCGCGATGCGGGACGGCGTGGCGCGGAGCACCTCGGCGTCCGCGTCGGGCTCCCGCGTGACGACATGGCTCCAGCGAACCTTCCCCGTTCGGAGGTCCACGGCGGCCGCCTCCTGCACCGGGTCCGGCGTGCCGCGACGTACGGCGACGAGGTCGTCCGCGGCGTTGAGGACGGCGTCCTGGCCGAGGATCGGGACGGGCTCCCCGACCTGCTCCCCCGTGAGGGCGTCGAAGGCAGTAACGGCGGCGGGGGCGCCGCTCACGATGGCGACGAGCCCCGTGCCCACGAGGGGCGACTGGAGCCCGGGATGCCCGTCGGGGAAGGCCGCTGCCCAGAGACGCTCGCCGGAGACGAGGTCGAGGCACACGAGATCGAATCCCCGGTCCACGGTGCGGCCGCGCAGAAGGGCGTAGACGCGTCCGTGGCCGGCACCCGCGCGGAAGACGTCGTGGTCCGGGAGCGGCAGGCGCCAGATCTCCCGGCCGTCCGCCGCGCCGGCGGCGACGATCTCGCGCTCGGCGACGAGGAGGAGCCGCTCGTCGGCGGCGAGGCACTGCCGTGGCGGCGCCGCGGCGGCGCGGCGCCAGACGACTTCGTCGGCGGCCAGCGCCGAGCAGACGAGGTATCCGGCCCTGTGGTAGAGGAAGCGGCCCGCGAGGCCCGCCGGACGGGGACCCTCCGGCACGACGAGGACGACATCCTCGGGATCGTCGGCGGCGCCCGCCGACCAGATCTCCCGGGGTGTCAGGGAGACTTCGGGAAGGGGTGGATCGGCGCGTCCGGCGTCCCGGATGTCGCTCCGTTCGAGGCGCTCCGCCGCCGCGTCGCGGGCGGCCTTCGGCGCGCCGCCCTCCGCGCCCGGAGTGACGGGGTCGCTGCCGTGGCGGCTCCTGGCGATCTCGAGGACGTCCCGGGCCGAGGCCGGCGCGCCGACCTCGAGGAGGCAGTCAGCGAGGAGGAGGAGCACGGCGGCAGTGGGCTTGTGGAAGCGGCAGAGGAACTGGTGGATATTCCGGATGGCCCCCGTGATGTCCCGGTTGCGGACGAGGGTCTCGGAGACGCGGAGATAGGCCTCGTCCACCACCGGGGCGTTGGGGTAGTGCTCGAGGATCTGCTGGAGCGGGGCCAGGAGGCCGGAACGAGAGGCCTCGGCGAGGAGGGCCCTGGCCCGCGCCTCCTCCTCGGCGTACACCGCGGCGCCCGATCGCGCGATGAGCGTGGCGATGCGGTCGTGGGCGTGGCGCCAGGCGCTGCCCGTCCCCACCGGCTCCGCGGGGAAGTCGCGGATGAGCGACTGGAGGTGGCGGACGACCGCCTTCCCGTCGGCTGCGCGCTCGGCGAGCCCGGCGCCGGCGAGGGCCGCGATGAGTCCGGCCGGGTGGCGTCCGGGCTGGAAACCCTCGGGAAGAAGCGGCACCAGGGCGGGGGGGATCGAGGCGGGCGTGCGCGCCTCCTCGGCGAGGATCTGCGCCGCGACACGGCGGGCCGACGGGGCCGCATCCGCGAGGACGTCCCGCGCGAGAAGTCGGAAGAGGACGTCGACCCGCTCCTCCGGCGTGTGGGCGTATTCCAGCGCCCGCGCGAAGCGCTCGCGCTCGGGGACGGCGGGGACGAGGCGCGCCCGCG
>CAYQRN010000229.1:0-6909 GCA_964419995.1 uncultured Planctomycetia bacterium | reverse complement strand
CGCGTTAGTATTCCCTCTTTGTGGACGGGTGACCATCTTGTTGGCTGCTCGTCAGGGCGGTTTATCCTGCGCCGTCGAGCCGTTTCTCTGGTCGTTCCCTTTCGCCTTACCCGCCAACCGCAAGGAGTTCATTCCATGCCGGTCCGTTCTCTCGCCTGCCTCGCCGTCATTCTGCTTGCCGTCGCCGCCCAGCCTGCCGTCGCTCAGTTGAGCGGCGTCTACACCGTCGACAACTCGGCGCCGACGGGCGGCACCAACTACAACACTCTCGCCGAGGCCGCCACGGCCCTGGGCGCGGGTGTCTCGGGCCCCGTCGTGTTCAACATCCAGACGGGCACCGGACCCTACACGGGCTTCGGCATCACCGGCCCCGTCGCCGGCGCCAGCGCCACGAACACCATCGTCTTCACGCCGGGCGTCGGTCAGACGCCCGTCATCAGCGGCCCCGCGGCCGGCAACGTCCAGACGATCAAACTCGGCACGGCTAACACGGCCGGCACCGGGCCGAGCTACATCCAGCTCGTCGGCCTCACGGTGACGGGCGCGCCCTCGGGCGCCGGCATCCTCACCGCCGGTTGCTCCAACATCCTCGTGCAGTATTGCACGGTCTTCTCCTGCGGCGCCGGGATCTACTTCGCCTCGACGACGAACTCCACCGTCGAGGACTGCGAGGTCTACGCCGTCGCCAACACCTGCGGCTCACCGGGCAGCGCTTCCTACTCCGGCGGCATCTCCGTCTACTACACGTCCACCAACTGCACCGTCCAGAGGAACAACGTGCATGACTGCACGGGGGCCGGCATCTTCATAGGCTCGGGCAGCTCCGCGTCGGTCCCGACGGGCACCGTCGTCATCAACAACTTCATCTCCAACACGCCCGGCACGACCACCTATCTCGCGGGCGGCCTCTGCCTCCGCCGGGCCGACACGTGCACCATCGCCAACAACTCCATCAACATGCCGGCCGGCACGGCGAACGCGGGGATCTATACGAGCGGAACTCCCAACATCCCCACCAACATCTCGAACAACATCGTCGGCCACGCCGGCACGGGCCCCTGCTTCCGCTTCGAGGCCACGACGACGCCCGTCCCGACCTACTTCGACGACAACGTCTATGACAACGTCGGAGGGGGTCCCGTCGGCATGGTCGCCGCGACGCCCTACGCCACCCTGGCCCTCTGGCAGGCCGTCACCACGCCGAGCCTCGCGGGCAAGGAGATCAACACCGTCGTGGGTGGCGCCGGCTTCGTCAGCGCCACGGATCTCCACATCACGGGAGCATCCGCCGGATTCCTGAACGGCACGGTCGTGGCCGTCGTCGTCGACGACATCGATGGCCAGGTCCGAACCGCGACCCGCTGCCGGGGCGCAGATGAGACGACGGGCGTCGGGATCTTCGCCAACTTCACGGCGACCCCGACCACCGGCCCCGCCGCCCTCATGGTGACCTTCACGGACGCCACCTTTACGAGCGATCCGGGCGGCCTCACGGGCTGGCTCTGGGACTTCGAGAACGACGGCATCGTCGACTCGACCCTCCAGAACCCGACCCACACCTACGTGGTCCCCGGCACCTACACGGTAGCGCTCACCGCCACGGACGCCCTGAACGGTTCGTCGACGAAGACCCGCACGAACTACATCACGGTGACCCCGTACCTCCTCGATGTCCAGACGACCGCCGGCCTCGGAGACCTCACGATCATCGGCGTTCCGAGCATCGGCGTCCCGACGGCCACCACGGGCTACCTCTTCTTCAGCTTCACGCCCGCGGCGACAGTGGGTGGCGGACCGGCCTTCGGCCTCATCCCCGACACCTACTTCTGGGCCATCGCCATGATGCCCGCGTCCGTCGGCAGCATCCTCCACTGGATCGTCACGCCGGGGCTTTTCCCGAACGTGCCGCTCGTGGTCCCGCCGGGAGCCCTGCTGTCCCTCGTTGGCCTCACGGCGGACTTCGTCCAGGTGGACCTCACGGCATCGCTGACCATCGCCAACATCTCGAACGTGGATCGCGTCACCTTCTGACCCGGTCCGCCCTCGCCCGCGCCCGGGCCGCCCACCGGCGGCCCGGGCGCTGTGCTTTCCGGACGTCGTGACGAGCCCGGCGATCCGGTCCCCAACCGAATTCCTCCGACCCCGCTGATCCGTGGACGATGTGGCGTCAGTCGCAGTTCGAGATCGAGATCCGCACGCCGGGACGCGGTTTCACCGAGGTCACCGAAGAGGTGTCCGGTTGCGTCGCGGCCTCCGGGATCGTGACGGGGCTCTGCGTCGTCTTCTGCCCACACACGTCCTGCGGCCTCCTCATCCAGGAGAACGCCGATCCCACCGTCCTGCGGGACTTCGAAACCTGGTTCTCGACTCTCGCGCCCGATGGCGGGTCCTGGGCCCACCGCTCCGAGGGTGCGGACGACATGGCGGCCCACCTGCGGACAGCTCTTTCCCGATCGTCGATCACGATTCCGGTCCGCCGCGGCGCCCTTGCTCTCGGTCGTTGGCAGGGGTTCTGGCTCGCGGAACACCGGGCTGCCGGCCGCCGGAGGACACTCCTCGTCCACGTCACGGGCGCGGACGGTGATTGAGATCCCGAACCGGAGAGTCACGATGAGACACGCCTGGCTTCCCGCCCTCGCCCTTGCAGTCCTCGTGCCGGCCGTGCTCGGGCAGTCCCGTGATACCGCCGTCGACGCCATGCTCCGGGATATCTCGCCGGAGGCCATCGACCGCATCGTTCGAAAGCTGGCCGGTTTCCATACGCGACACACGTTCTCGCCCCGGAACGATCCCGACCGCGGCATCGGCGCCGCCGCGCGCTTCATCGAAGCGGAGTTCCGGAAGATCTCCGAAGCGACCGGAGGGCGCCTCCAGGTGGAGGTTCGGAGTTTCCTTGAGCCGAAGACGTCCCGGACGCCCCGCGCCGTCATGATCGACAACATCGTGGCCACCCTGCCCGGCGCGTCGCAAGACCGTCACCTCCTCGTCAGCGCGCACTACGACTCCCGCGCCTCCCGACCTGACGACGCCGTCTCCGGCGCTCCGGGAGCCAATGACGATGCCAGCGGCGTGGCCGCCGTCCTCGAGCTCGCCCGCGTCCTGTCCGTCCACGCCTTCGAGGCGACGATCCACTTCGCGGCGTTCTCGGGGGAGGAGCAGGGGCTCCTCGGAAGCACTCGGTTCGCCGCCGAGGCCGCGGCCGCCGGCCTCGACATCGAGGCCATGATCACGAACGACATCATCGGCAACACGGAGGGGAGCAACGGACGTCGAGAAACGCACCGCCTCCGCATCTTCTCGGAGGGCATATCCGGACGCCGCGGCCGACGCGACGGCTCCGAGGAGTCCCGGCCGGCTTCCCGGCCCATCCTGGCCCCCCGCGCGCCGCGGACGATCTCGGGAAGCGACGCGGATTCCCCGTCGCGGCAGCTCGCGCGGTACATCCGGGAGACAGCGACCATCTACGTCCCCGACATGACCGTGACCCTCGTCTTCCGCGCCGATCGCTTCCTCCGAGGCGGCGACCACTCGCCCTTCCACGACCTCGGGTATGCCGCCGTGCGCTTCACCGAGCCCAACGAGAACTACGACCGCCAGCACCAGGACGTGCGCGAGGAGGATGGCCGCCGTTTCGGCGACGTCCCCGAGGCCGTCGACGTCGACTTCGTCGCCCGTGTGGCTCGCGTCAACGGCGCCGCGCTGGCCTCGCTGGCCCTGGCGCCGGCACCACCCCGGGACGTCGCCATCCTGACGCGGGCGCTCACGCCGCACACGACTCTGCGCTGGTCGAGAGGCAGAGAGCCTGATCTCCGCGGCTACAACGTTCTCGTGCGGGAGACGACAGCCCCTCTCTTCGAACGGCGCATCCCCGTGGGGGACGCCACCGAGGTCACCCTCGAGGGAATCTCGAAGGACGACGACCTCTTCGCCGTCGAGGCCGAGGACAAGGACGGCCACCGGAGCCTCGCGGTCTATCCCGCCGTCGTGCGCTGACGCGCATGCGGGCCGGAGGGCGCCGCGACCCCGAGTTACGAAGCGGCATGACGACCGGTCCAGCCAGGTTCGCCCGCCTCGCCCGCAACGTCGGGCTCATCATCGTGCTCGTCGCGACGGGATCCTGGATCCTCGCGATGCTCTTCGCCGATCGCGTCGTTTTCCAGCCCATGATGCACCCGAACGGCAACTGGGACGCCGTCCGCCGCCTCGATGTGCCGGTCATCGACGCACGAATTCGCACGGCGGACGGGGTCGCGCTCCACGGGTGGTACGCCGAGCCCGCATCACCTCCCCGCGCCGCCCTGCTCATCCTCCACGGCAACGCCGGAAACGTCACGCACCGCCTGCATCTGCTCCACGCCGCACTGGAGCTTCGCGGAGCCGTGCTCCTCGTGGACTGGCGCGGCTACGGAAAGAGCGAGGGCCGCCCGGACGAGGCGGGCCTCTACCGCGATGCCGAGGCCGCCCACGCCTGGCTCTGCGAACGGGGCCATCCGACGTCGCGGATCGTCCTCTACGGCGAGTCGCTCGGGGCTGCCGTGGCGGTGGAACTTGCCCTCCGCGTCCCGACCGCCGGCATCATCCTCCAGTCGGCGTTCACGTCCATCGGCGACATGGCCCGCGAGATCCTGCCCGTGCCCGGTATCGGTCTCCTCATCCCGACGCGGATGGCCACCGTCGACAAGATCCCGGCGCTCCGGGTCCCCAAGCTCCACCTCCACGGCGGGCGCGACGACGTCGTCCCCATCGCCCAGGGCCTCCGCCTCTTTCAGGCCGCGGCGGAGCCCAAGTCCTGGGTCGCCTTCCCGGACGTATCGCACAACGACTGGCCCGGCGGGCGCCGAGCCGAGTGGATCGCGGCCATGGATCGTTTCCTCGGCGGGATCCTCCCTTGACGCGCCGCCGGCGGAGCGACCATCGTCCCTCACGGCAGGGTCCGGGCGACTCCTTCGAGGGCGCGAAGCGCCTCCGAGAATCCCTCGACCTCCCGGATGGGCTCGATCTCGCCGTCGTTCTCGAGATCACGAAGGAAGCGGCGAATGCCCCGACCGAGGGCCTCCCGGAATCGGTCCCGGTCGATGCCGCGCGGTGGGCGGGAAGCGGACTCCTGCACGCCCGCTGCCATGTCCCGGAGGCATGAGAGAGCCCCTGCTCCATCGCCTCTCGCCGCGAGGCAGAGGGCGAGCCGCCGGCGCCGGAGGAGATCCACGCGGTCGAAACGGAGCCATGGCAGATCCTCCGCGATCTCGCGCGCAAGGCGCGTTGCCTCATCCGCCTCGGACTCCGTGCGTGGCGCCGGGCCGGCCGCCTCGGCCTTGGCCTCTGCATCGCTCCGGAACGCGCCGACTTCTGCGTCGGGAGCGCCGACGCGCTCGGCGAGGCGCGCCGCCAGGGCGGAGTCGCGCGCCGCCTGATGCAGCTCGCCGCGACCCTCGCGGGCCTCCGACAGCCAGAACCAAGCCCAGGGCAGACTCCGATCCATGGCGAGGGCCCCTTCCGCCGCAGCCAGAGCTTCGTCGAAGCGGGAGAGCCTGCACCGCACCGCGGCCAGAAGCACGAGGACGTCGTCCTGCTCCATGTCGGGCTTGCCGACCGCCGCTTCGACGTCGGCAAGAGCCTCCTCCGGCCGCCCCCCGCGATAGCGAAGCTGGCCCCGCTTGAAGAGAGACCGACCGGATCCAGGATTGAGCTCGAGGACTTTCGTGAAGGCCGCCTCCGCCTCGTCCGTGCGGCCAAGATCCTCGAGGACGTCGGCCCGGAACTTGGCCGCCTGCCAGAAGGCGGGATCCCGGAGGAGGGCCTGGTCGAGGTCGGCGAGGGCCTCCTCGAGCGCGCCACCGGCGATCTGCACGACGCCGCGCAGGTAGAAGGGCCCGGCGCGGTCCCGTGCCGCCGCCACGGCGCCGCGGGCCGTCTCGAGGGCCGCCGCCACGTTGCCGAGATCGATGTAGCACTGGGTCTTCATCCAGAGCGCCGGCCAGTTCATCGGGTCGCGATCGAGCGCCTGGTTGAAGAACTCGATGGCCCGGGCCGGCCGCCGGAGTCCGTAGAGGAGAGTCCCCGCCACCGCCATGGCCTCCGGCGACTCGGCGGCGTGGCGGCGGGCGAGGTCGAGGAGGGAACGGACGAGCGCGTCCTCCTCCGGACCCGTCGCCTTCGACGGAAACACGGATCTCACAACGCCCCGATCAGGGCTCGTCGCCAGCATCCGCAGGGCGAGGAGCCGGGCTCTTCCGAGGAGCTCCGGCGGGATGGCAATCCCCCGGGACGCGGCCGCCGCGATGGCGAGACGTTCGGCCTCAGGGATCCTCCGGAGTCGGAATGCCGCCATGGCCCGGAGCATGAGCGGGTCGAAGGCCGCCCGGCCGTCCAGGACCCCGATAGCCTCCACGAGATCCCGGTCCGCCTTCGCGATCTCGTCTGCGGAGCTTCGATGGTCGAACACGACGGCCCGGGCCTGGTCGACGCGGCGCTCGGCGGAAAGCAGCATCCGGCGCGCCGCGAGACGCGCCTCGAGGGCCGGATCGGCCGCGCCGGCGGCCCGAAGCCGATCGAGCCGCGCCGCGGCGTCGCCGGGATCGCCCCGTTCGACGAGGATGTCGATGCCGTCCCTCAGCCCGGCGATCTCCCGAGTTCGCTCCACCCCGCGCACGACGAGAAGCAGGCTCACGGCTGCCGCCCCGAGGAGGAGCATCGCGGCCGCCGCGGCGACGGCCGGCCGCCGGCGGGCGGCTCTGCGGAGCCGGAGCCAGGGGCCGGGCCGCCGGGCCAGCACCGGCTCCCCCGCGAGGATCCGCCGGAGATCGTCGCTGAGAAGCGCGGCCTCCGCGTAGCGGCGGTCCGGGTCGGGGTCCATGGCCTTGAGGAGGGCCGTGCCGAGGTCCCGCGGGAGCCTCCGCATGCCCTGCGCAC
>CAYQRN010000228.1:0-6928 GCA_964419995.1 uncultured Planctomycetia bacterium | reverse complement strand
CGGCACCTGCAGCAAACGTCCGTATCCAGGTCCTGGACCACGCCGCCACAGGTTCGAGTCTGCGGCCGGCGCCGCGTGCCGATGAAAGGCGGATCAGTGGAGCGCGGGACGGGCGTGGGGATCAGATGCGGAAACACCGGGGCGGGGAGGATGGAGGTGGACGGAGAGGCCGATGAAGGCGCCGAATGGAAGAGAGAGCGGGAGTACGAAGGGGATGGGCGAAAGGGTCGTCCGCCAGCGCACGCGGGCGATGCGGTCGGGGGCGGCTGCCCGGACGATGCGGAGAAGCGTGCGGATCGTAAAGAAGCGGGCGGCGGTCCAGGGCGCCCGGCGCGACAACCGGCGCCGGACGGCGAGGAGGCTCACGGCGTTGAGGTCTCCGAGAATGAGGCCGCGGCGCGCGACGCGGGCGGCCTCGCGGAGCGCATGAAGGGGATCGATCACGAACTCGAGCACGGTGATGAGAGCGACGATGTCGAAGGAGCCATCGGCGAAGGGAAGCCGATGGGCGTCGCCGAGAATGCGGCGGAAGCTCCGGCCACCGGCCATGGCTTCGAGCATGGGGCGGGAGTTGTCGAGACCGGTGACGCGGAGTCCGCGCCGGGCGAACCACCGCGTGAAGTGACCCGTGCCGCAGCCCACGTCGAGAACGGACGCCGCGGGATCGAAATCGCTGAGCAGGGAGGCGAGAAGGCGCTTCTCGAGGCGCACGGTTCTGCGCCCGGGGCCGGAGTACCACGACTCGTAGCGTGCGGCGACGCCCGGATCGGAGAAGGCGGACGATGCGCGGGGCGGGGCAGCACCTCCGGAACCTTCGAGGCCGCCGGCCATGTCACGAGCCGGAGCGGAAGAGGAAGCGGACGAGGAGGAGGAGGGCGAGGCCGGCGAGGAACGAGAGGAAATGGACGGCGGCCCGCCGGAGGCTCGCTTCGTGGCGGACCTCGGGGATGAGGTCCGCGGCGGCGATGTAGATGAAGTTGCCCGCCGCGAAGGGGAGGAGGAAGGCGACGTCGAGCGTCAGGGACGCGGCCCAGGCCACGATGCCGCCGGCGAGGAAGGTGAGGGCGGAGAGGAAGTTCCAGAGGAGCGCGCGGCCACGGCTCCAGCCCCCGTGGACGAGGACGCCGAAGTCGCCGAGCTCCTGGGGGATCTCGTGGGCGGCCGCGGCGAGCCATGCCGTGATGCCGACGCGGACGTCGATGAGGAAGGCGCCCGCGACGGCGAGACCGCCCACGAAGTTGTGAAGGCCGTCGGCGATGAGGATGAGCCAGGTGAGAGGACGGTGCTGGTGCTCGCAGGAGACGTGGTGGCAGTGATGCCAGCGGAGGAACTGCTCGAGGGCGAAGAAGACCGCGAAACCCGCGAGCGTCCATGTCCAGACGGCGAGGGTGTTGCCCATGGCCTCGAGGGCCTCGGGCAGCATGTGGAACATGGCGCCCCCGAGGAGCGTCCCCGCGGCGAGGGCGACGAGGGGCAGGAGGATCCGCCGGAGCGCCTCCTCCGAGAGGGCGAGCGTGAGGCTTCCGGCGAGGGCGATGCCGCTCATGGCGACGCCGCCCGCCAGGATCCAGCCGAAAGTGGACAGGGTTGCTCCTCCCGGTCCGCGTATCGCGGACGACCGGGAAGATAGCAGGGCGCGAGGGGGAGGATACGGGCGCCCCGCCGCCGCGTGGCGGATGGGCGCCCGGGAGGCCGGACTTCCGGCGGAGGGTCAGCCGCAGCAGACGACGTCCCACTCGATCCGCGTGACCGTGCACCCCGTCCCGGGGACGAGGACCTGGTCGGTCCGCGTCACCGAGATGCCTGTTCCGGGCACCTGCCGCGTCACGGGCCGGCGGACCGTGATGCCGGTTCCCGGTACGAGCACCTGCTCGACCTGCGTCACCGTGATGCCCGTTCCGGGCTTCAGGACCCTCTTCTGCTGCTTCACCGTGATGCCGGTCCCGGGCACCTGGACCTGGACGTCCCGGCGGACGGCGATGCCCGTGCCGGGCACCTGGACGTTCTTCTTCTGCTCGACCCAGATGCCGGTCCCCGGGACCTGGACCTGGATCGTCTCGGCGACGGTGATGCCCGTCCCCGGGATCTGGACCTGGAAGGTCTCGTCGAACCACACGCCGGTTCCGCAGACGAGGCGCTGCTCGGGCCGGAAGCCCACGAGGAAGCACCCGCGGTACACCGGGATGCTCACGCACTCGAAACGGGGCGGGATGAAGCGGCGACGGCATTCCGTTCGGAACTCGGCCGGGATGAGACGGGAGACGATCCGGGCCTCGAAGCGGGCGGGAATGAAGGCTCGCTCGCAGACCGTCTCGAATCGAGCCGGAATGAACTCCTCGACGACGCGCGTGTCGAATCGGGCCGGAATGAAGACGTCCTCTTCGAGGACGATGAACTCCTCGGGGATGACGACGTCTTTGGCCACGTTCTGGAAGCGCGGCGGGATGGCCTCTTCGACGATCTCCTCGACGAAACGGGCGGGGATGAACTCCGTCCGCTCGACGATGCGGTATTCGGGGGGGATGACCACCTGGACCTGACGGGGGATGACGCGGCACCACGGGTGGCAGGGCGGCGGGGGGGCCTGCGCCAGTGCGGCGCCTCCGAGGGCGAGGGCTCCCGTGACGACGAGCGCGAATCTCCGGAACATGACGGCCTCCTCGTGTCTCAAGGCGGCGGCCCGAAGGACTCGCAGTCGACCCGACCGCCATTACTCCATAGCGGAAGCTGGCCGTTTCTGTTGCCCGAAAGCGAGGGGATTTGTAAGCTTCCGCCGGAAAACACCTTGTGGTCGTCCCTGGGGTTGGCCGGATGTCCAGCCGGCCGGCGGAGGATGTTTCCATGATGAGGGAAGGCCCTTCCCGTTCGCCTGATTCTCCTTCCCGCCGCCGCGGCGCCGGCCTCGGGCCTTGGTCGCTCGTGTTCGTGCTTCTTCCGGCCATCGCGAATGTCGCGCGGGGCCAGAGCCGCGGGGATGCCGCCGGCCTCCCCGGAGAGCCGGCGTTCCATCACGAGATCCTCGCGGCCTTCCAGGACGTGGCCGCCGCCTCCGATCGGGCCGATCTCGTTCCCTATGGGCGCACGCCCGAGGGTCGCCCCCTCGTTCTCCTCGTCATCAGGGGGGAGGGCGCGCCGGCGGCGGAGGAGACGGGTTCCGCCCTCGCCGCCTTCATCGCGGATCGCGGTCGCGAGGGGACTACAGCTCCGGCGCCGTCACGGGTCCTCGTGTGGATCGGGTGCACGATCCACGGAGACGAGGCCAGCGCGGGCGAGGCCGGGATCGATCTGGCCCGTTTCCTCACGGGCGGATCCGAGGAGGCGCGCCGGATCCTGCAGGCCGTGACGGTCGTCATCGATCCGTGCCAGAACCCCGATGGCCGTGACCGCTTCGTGGCCTCCGTCCGAAGCGCTGCCACGCGTGATCCGCTCGGAGATCCCGGAGCCCTCGAGCACACGGAGCCCTGGCCCGGCGGCCGGACGAACCACTACCTCTTCGACCTCAACCGCGACTGGTTCCTCCTGTCCCAGCCGGAGTCCCGAGCCCGGGCGGCCATGCTGCGACGATTCCGTCCCCTCGTTCTCGCGGATCTCCACGAGATGGGATCGGGGAACTCGTACTTCTTCGCTCCCGGGGCCGAACCCCTGAACCCCGAAGTAGGCGCATTCCAGCGGAAGTGGCTTGCCGCCGCCGGCGAGAGCCTCGGCCGGGACTTCGACGCCCGGGGGCGCCCCTTCTTCACGGAGGAGGTCTTCGACGTCTTCTACCCGGGCTACGGCGGATCCTGGCCCTGCTTCACCGGCGCCGTCGGCATGACCCTCGAGCAGGCCACGTCCGCCGGCCGCGTCATCGATCGCAGGGACGGATCCGTGTCGTCCTTCGGCGAAGGCGTGGCGCAGCACCGCGATGCTGCCATGGCGCTCCTCCGGCTCGTGGCGGCGCGCTCTGCTGAACTCCTCGAGGACGCCGGTCGCCACGCCGCCGTCGAGGTTCGCCGCGGGGCGGAGACCGGGACGGCCTTCGTCGTGGCACCCGGACGCGATGCCGCAAGGACCCGGCGAATCGGCGGGACCCTGGCGCTCCAGGGCGTCGTGGTCGAGACGCTTCGCGAGCCCGTGACGTCGCGGAGGGCGCGGCGCATCGCGGGCGGCCCGGAGGAGGGGCGCACGTTTCCGGAGGGCTCGCTCGTCCTGCGTCCGGCGCAGCCGGCCCGCGCCCTGCTGACGGCTCTCTTCGAGCCGGATATCGCCCTCCCGGAGCCCTTCGCCTCGGAGGACGGCGCCCGCGTGTCCCGCGGAGAGAGAAGCCGGATCTACGACGTGACCGCGTGGTGCCTGCCGCTCCTCGCGGGTCTCGACGCGTGGCGCGTGGAGTCGGAAGCCCTTCCGTCCGGCGTGCTCGGCCCCTTCGCGGACGCCCCCCGGGACGTGGCGCGGGGCACCGCTGCCACGGAAGTGGCTGCCCTCGCGGGAAGCGAGGCTCCCGCCGGCTTCGCCGCGCGCCTCGCGGCGGCGGGCGTGGCCGTACGGGTGGCGACGGAGCCGTTCCAGGCCCTCGACAGGACGTTCGACGCCGGTAGCCTCGTGCTGCTCCGCTCACGCCAGGCTGCCGGGAAAGAGGTCGTCTGGCCCGAGGCCGTGGCGCGCCTCGCGTCAGAGCACGGCGTCGAGATCGCCGGAACGACGACCTTCCGGACCCCCGCGGGTCCGGACCTCGGAAGCCCGGCGCAGCGCGTCCTCGAGCGGCCCCGCATCGCCGTCGTGGCGCGAGGCCCGGTCTCTCCCACATCCTTCGGGGGAGTCTGGCATCTGCTCGAGGAGCGGGCGGCGGTGCCCTTCACTCCGGTGGACGCCGGACGGCTCCACGACCTCGAACTCGACCGCTACAACGTCCTCGTCCTGCCGGACGGGGATCCGGAGGCCTACGAGCGGGGAATGCCGGGATCGGTCCTCGTGACGCTCCGAGAATGGGTGCGGCGGGGCGGCACGCTCGTCCTCGTGAAGGGTGCGTTTGCGTTCGCGGCATCGGCGAAGGACGCGGGGCTCACCGAGGCGAAGGTGGTCGCGGAACCGGAGGGAGCCCCGTTGTCACCGATTCCGGGCGCGATCGTGCGCGTGGACGTGGAGAGATCGCATTTCGCAGGGTTCGGCCTTCCCGAGACCGTCTTCGTCCAGCTTCGAGGGTCGACGGTCTTCGAGGGGCCGAAGTCCGGTACCGCCCGCGTCGTGGCAAGGATCGCCGCCGGCGAGACTGTGCGCGCAGGGGGACTCCTCACGAAGGCGGCGGCGGAGCGCGTCGCCGGCCGGCCGCTCGTCATCGTCGAGCGCCGTGGCGACGGCCACGTCATCGGGATCGCCGAGGATCTGACGGCGCGTGCTGCGCAGGAGGGAGCGGAACGCCTGTTCCAGAACGCCATCATCCTCGGCCCGTCCTTCGCGGGGCGCTGAGGGCTCAGTCGGCGAGGAGCCGCAGGGGCTCGATCCCTCCGGGCACGGCGATGGCGGGATCCACGCCGAGGGCGTCTCGGGCGACACCGGCGATGAGAGAGCGATGATCCGTTCCCGGGCGGACGTCGCCGTCGAGAAGATCCCGGAGATCGGGGGCCGGACCGGCGAGGCCCGGCCGCAGTCCGCCCCCGATGCAGAAGGCCACGCCGCCCGCCCCGTGATCGGTCCCGCGGCTTCCGTTCTCGGCCACGCGGCGGCCGAACTCGGAGGTGATGACCACGAGGACTCCATCGAGAAGGCCGCGGTCACGAAGCTCCTGGATGAAGGCAGTAACCGATCCGTCGAGGTCCGCGAGAAGGAGGGCGTGGACGCGGGCCTGCTGGCTGTGCGTGTCGAAGCCGGCGAGAGAGGTCGCGACGATGCGGATGCCGATCCCGGCGTGAAGGAGGGTGGCCGCGAGCCGGAGGCGCCGGCCGAGGGGCGAATCGGGGAACCTCGCGCGGGGGCGGAAGTCTGCGGTGGCGGCGCGGATTCGATCGATGGCTCCGAGCGCCGAGCCGAGGGCCTCCCGGACGAGGGCTTCGCCGGACGTGGCGAGGGCGGAGCGCGTCGAAGCCCGGCCGAGGGCGGCTCGCACCACGGCGGCGTGAAGGCTCTCGGGATGGCGGACGGCGAGGTCGGAGATGTCCTCGATGGCGGGGATGGCTCCGCGGGCGCCGAGGAACGCGGGCATGACCTCGGGACCGAGGGTGATGCCCGGGAGCAGGCCATCCGAGGCCTCGACGGCCGAGAGAGCCCGCCCCATCCATCCGTCGCGGCACGACTCGGGATCGAGGGATGCGGTGCGCCAGGCGGCCATGGAGCGGAAGTGGGAGCGATCGGGCTTCGGAGGGCCGATGGCGCGGTAGACGGACATGCTGCCCTGTTCGAAGAGGTTGCGGAGGCCCGGGAGGGAGGGATGCAGGGCCGTCCCGGCGTCGAGGGGCAGAAGCGACGTTTCGGGAAGGGCGAGCGTGGGCCGGAGGCGCCGATAGATCGAGTCGGAGCGCGGCACGACAGTGTTGAGGCCGTCGTTGCCCCCGAGAAGCTCGATCCAGACGACGGCGCGGCGTCGGGGCGACGGCGGCTCGGCATTCAGCGCGCGGCGTCCGGCGAGGGTCGCGGCGACGGCGGCGGCGACGGTCCCGAGGAAGCCGCGCCGATCAAGGGCGACTTCCCGGCCCTGCGCATCAGAGAAGCTGGAGTCGCGGGTTCGTGAGCGCATCGTAGAGCGGATCTCCGGAGGCGGGGGAGCTCGTGCCGCCGTCGGTCATGAGCGCGAGGGCATCCGCCGCATCAGGCGGCGGCTCGCCGGCGAGCAGCGGACCGCGGGGGCCGTCCCGCACTGCGGCCGCGAAAGAGAGGCGGGCGGCCACGGCCGCCGTGGAAAGCCAGGCGGCGCCGCCATCCCAGCCCTTCACGGAGGGCGGGCGTCCGAGGGACT
>CAYQRN010000227.1:0-6932 GCA_964419995.1 uncultured Planctomycetia bacterium | reverse complement strand
CCTTCGACGAGTGCATCGCCTGGCCCTCTCCTCGCGCGGACGTGGAGCGCGCCGTTGAGCGGACCCTCGCCTGGGCCCGGCGCTCGGTGGCTCGCCATCCCCGGGACGGCCGCGCGGTCTTCGGCATCGGCCAGGGCGGCGTCCACGCCGATCTCCGCCGGGCGTGCCTCGACCGGATCCTCGAGCTCCCGTTCGACGGGTTCGCCCTCGGCGGTCTCTGGGTCGGAGAGGAGCGGGGAGCCTTCCTCGAGATGATCGAGGTCTCGACGGAGCGGATCCCCCGGGACCGCCCACGCTACCTCATGGGCGTGGGCAGCCCGCCCGAGATCCTCGATGCCGTGGAACGGGGCATCGACATGTTCGACTGCGTCCTGCCCACGCGCAACGCCCGGAACGGCCAGGCTCTGACGCCGGAGGGTCCGCTCCGCCTCCGCAACGCCGCCTTCATCTCCGATGCGCGGCCACTCTCCGCTGACTGCCCCTGCCTCGCCTGCCGCGACTTCACGCGGGCCTACCTCCGCCACCTCGTCATGGCGAAGGAGATCCTCGGCGCGACGCTCCTCACGCTCCACAATCTCACATTCATGTCCCGGCTCATGGCCTCGATCCGGACCGCCATCGAGGAGGGGCGTTTCCTCGAACTAAAGCGGGCATTCCTCGACGCTTATGCCGGACGCACCGGCCGCTGAGCGGGCCGTTATCGGCCGATTCCGCGCCGGACTTTAGGTGGATCGTTGGCCCGGGGAGGAATCCGGGGGCACACTGTGGTGTCGGCGTCAATCCTGACGCCCAGCTCGGGAGATCTCGAGTGAAGCCACGCACGATCATCGCCCTGATCCTCGGCTCCGCCCTCTCCGCGCGGGGCCAGGAGCCCAACACTTCCGCCGGCGCACTCCGCGTCAATGGATACGACAGCACCGCATATCCGCTCACGGTGCCGCTCAACGTCAACACGATCACGATCCAGGTGTCCGGCAACCCGGGACTCCCTCTCATCCTGGCCGACGGACCCCGGAACCCGGGCACCGTCCTCACGACGGGCGGCCAGCGCCTCGACATCGGCACGCCGTCCCTCTACAGCGACATCCACTACCTCGTGAACGGGGTGGCGCCCGTCTCCCTCTTCGACCTGCTCGGCAACACGAACGCCACGGGCCAGATGACCCTCACGATCAACACGGACGTGTCGGTCCTGCCCGCGGGGGCGATCACGACGCTCCAGGCCATGCTCCTCGACCCGTCCGCCGCCGACGGCTTCGAGCTCACGGCCGCGACGACGATCACCGGCCCGACGGTCCTCTGCGGAACGCCCATCGCCAACGTGGGCGACGACTCCGCCCACCCCGTGATCCTCCAGAACTTCGCGTTTCCCTTCTACGGCCAGGCGCATACGGTGGCCTACGTCGGTTCGAACGGATTCCTCACCTTCGGCTCGGGCAGCACGGACTTCACCGAGACCAACGCCGAGTTGACGGGCCTCCAGCCCCGCATCGCCCCCCTCTGGAACGACTGGAGTCCGAACCAAGGCGGAACGGTGTCCGTCTACCAGGACTGGCAGACGGTGCGCGTCTGCTGGAACGGCGTCCGCTCCTACGGAGGCACCGACTGGAACTCCTTCCGAATGACGCTCCACCCCGACGGCACGATCCAGTTCGCCTACGACGCGATCGCGATGCAGGGGAGCCTCTTCGACGGCATCACCGGGATCAGCGCCGGCGGCGCCCAGGGCGGCAACCTCTCCCCCATGGACCTCTCGGCCAGCGTGGGCACCGGATCCATCGCCACGGCGACCCGGGATCCCCGCTTCGAGAACTTCGCCCAGAGCGTCGCGGGGTTCGACCTCCTCGCGACGGGGATCAGCTTCTCTCCCACCTCGGCGACGGGAACGCCCGACGGACCCTACCTCGTCTGGTAGACGGGACCGGGCGCCCTCCCGGCGCCCGGTCTCTTCCGCTCGGGACGGGTCTCAGCGCGGCTGCCGGAGGATCTCGAGCTTCTCGACCCGCAGGGTCCTTACCGCATGCCCGGCGCGCTGTTCGGGTTCGCCGGCCTTCAGGATGCCGACGTACTTGTTCAGGTACTCGCCGAGGGAATAGCGGCCGCTCTCGATGAAGAAGAGGATCTTCCCGCCCTTCTCGAGGGCCCAGGCGGGTTCGTTGCCGATGGTGCCGATGACGTGGCGGCGAATCCAGCCGTCGGCGATGTAGAACGGCTCCTTTCGGGACTCGTCGGGCCGCGGGCGGCTCGCGATGGCGCGGAGCTCTTCGAGGTAGCGCTCGTCCGTGGCGCGGCGCTCGGTCTGCACGGCCGCGATGCGGGATTCCGCCGCCCGGAGTTCCGAAGTCACCGCCTCGAGTCGCTCGATCTCCGCAAGCCGCGCCTCCGCCCGGTCCCGCGCCGGAAGGTCTGCGGGCGTCCCGGCCAGGGCCTCCTCGTAGACCCGGCGGACCCGGGCGAAGTCCATTCGCGCCGGTCCCCGGGCGTTCTCCTCGTCGAAGATCCGATCGGCCTCCCTCAGGCGCTCCGCCGCTGTCTTCCGCGCCTCCGCCCCCGGCACGAGAGAGCCGGCCACGGGGCTCGCTTCCACGAGAGCCTTGCGCCGATCTGTGGCGGCGGCGGCGAACTTGGACGCCAGCTCCGCATCGGACCCCCGGAGATCGACGTACATCCCGTGCATGTGGAGCCGGAGATCATCCGGGGCCACGACCCTTAGCCATGTTCCGTCCCGCGAGAGGATCGTGAGACGTGCGCCGGGGTCGAGACGGCCCATGGACGGGTGCTCCGTGCCGGCGGTGGGACGCATCTGGAGCGCCGTGACGACCACGGTTCCGACACCGGGTTCCCGCTCCTCCACGAAGGCTCGCTCCCCGAGCCCCGCGGACACGAAGACCGGGAAGCCGCCCGGCACCTCCACCTCGCACCAGCCGTCGCGGAGACCGTGAACGCGGACGACGTCGCCGCGCTCGAGTCTCAGGACTTCGGGGTAGTTGTCACCCGCGCCGCTCCTGGCGCGGACGCGATCGCCCTTCACGGCCGCGAGCACAGGATAGGCCGGTTGCGTGGCCGGCGCCGGCGTCTCTGCCGGTGGCTCCTGGGCGAAGGACTCGGAAAGCAGACAGAGAAACACCGCCGCGCAGACACAGACTCTGTTCATCATGGGACCCACCGCCGCTTCAGAGAACGTGGGGATTCTACCACCACGGATCGGCGGCGGGAAGCGTGGACACACCCGCGATGGGGCCGGACGACGCCCGTCGCCCGCCCGCCGATCACGCGCCGGGCGGGAGGGTCTTCTCGAAGGCATCGAGGATCCGCCGCTCCACGTCCGCGAGCGGAAGCCCGTGCTCCCGGGCAAGGCGGGCGGCGTCCTCGAACTCCACGGAGGCGCGGTGGCGCCCGTCGCCGAGATCGGCGATCTTGACGCGGACCGGTCCGAGGGGGCTTCCGAATTCCTCCACGCGGCGGGGCAGGATCCGGCGCAGCGCCTCGTGGTGGCGGACGCCGAGGGTCGTCGTGCTCCGGAGGATGGCCTCCTCCATGCGGGGCCGGTCCTCCGTCCTGCAGAGCACCGTGAGGAGGTGTCCGGGCCGCCCCTTCTTCATCTGGACCGGCGTGAGGTACCAGTCGAGCGGCCCCTCCGCCTCGATGGCCCGGAGGCCGAATGCGAGAGCTTCGCCGGTGATGTCGTCCATCTCCGCCTCGAGGACGGCCACGGCATCGCTCCCCGCCGGGGCTGCGCCGGAGCAGGGCTCGATGAGGCCGATGCGCAGGACGTTCGGGGGCTCGGCCCGGTCGGTGGTGCCGGCCCCGTAGCCCACGGCCCGGAGGATCCCGGGCGGCGGGGCGGCGAATTCCGCCCCGAGCCCCCGGAGGATCGCGGCCCCGGTGGGCGTCGTGAGCTCGGCCTCGACGCCGCCGATCCTGACGGGCGCGCCACGGAGGATCTCCGCCGTGGCCGGACCCGGAACCGGCAGGGTTCCGTGGCGGCATCGCACCGTCCCGCCGCCGAGCGCCACGGGGCCGGAGCGCACGCTCCGGATGCCGAGGAGGTGCGCTCCGAGGGCGGCGCCGCAGATGTCCGCCAGGGCATCCGCCGCGCCGACCTCGTGGAAGTGCACGTCGTCACGGGGGACGCCGTGGATCCGGGCCTCCGCCTCCCCGAGCACGTCGAAGATCCGGAGGGCGACACCCTTCACCGCCTCCGGAAGCCCCGAGGCGCGGATCCGCGCCGTGATCGCGCCGAGCGTCGTGCCGTGCCCGCCGGCGGGGCCGGCGGAGCCCTCCGCGCCCCCGCCGTGGGGCTCCTCGGGGTGCCCGCCGAGGACGTCGAGGAGGACATCCACCTTCGTCGCCGTGAGGGGTCCCCGGCGCGTCCGCCGGCACTCGAGCCGGAAGCCCGGGAGTCCCGATGCCGCGAGCCCGCCCGCGAGCGCGTCGAAGGGAAGTCCCGCGTCCACCAGCGCCCCGAGGAACATGTCGCCGGAGATCCCCGAGAACGGATCGAGCCAGAGGATCACGCCCGCCGCCCTTCGCGCCCGGGGACGAACCGCACGTGGACCGGCGTGCCCGGGCCCGCCGCCAGAGCCGCGTCCGCCCGACCTCCGCGCATGGCGATCTCGAGATGATCCGAGCTCGAGATGAGAGCGAGGATCTCGCCGGGATTGCCGTCGCCGTAGGTTCGGACGACCTGCCGGATGGTGGCATCGCCGCAACGGATCTCGAAGGGGCCCCGGGAGAAGAGCGGCGTGAGGACCTCGCGCCGCACGTTCGTGATGAGATTGCCGAAGGGGTCCACGTGGATCACGACGCCGTGGAGGCCGTCATCGTCGAGGGTCACGTCGGGCCGGGCGGGGCGGAGCGCATCGTCGACCGCAGGCCCCACCTCGCGGGGCGCGAGGCCCGCGGCAAGATGGGCCGCCACGGGCGCGAAGACGTCCCGCCCGTGGAACGTGGAGGACCGGGTGGCGAGATGGAAGGCCGTCTCGCGGATCTCCCGGACCCGGGCTCCGGCCTCCCGGGCCAGGATGGGGGCGAGCAGCCCGTTGTCGGGCGCGAGAAAGGTGTAGAGCCGGAGTTCCGCCAGGATCGCGCGGCGCGGGCCGCCCACGCCCGGGTCCACGACGCAGGCGAAGACGGAGCCCTCGGGGAAGAAGCGGTAGGACGACTCGAGCACGTGCCCCGCCTCCTCCACGGCGCCCGGACGGATGCCGTGGGTGAGATCGATGATCCTCGCCCCGGGGTGGATCCCGAGGATCACGCCCTTCATGACGCCCTGGTAGAAGCCGTCGGCGCCGAAGTCCGTGAGCAGGACGATGGGTCGGACTCTCTCCATGGCTGCGCGCCGCCCCTTAGCCCGGATGATCCACGAAGACGAGCCGCGACGAGGAAAGGCGAGGAGTCGACTCTGCGAAGTGCGTCGGCGACGAGCCCTGACGAAGTCCCGGCCGGAGAAGACCGCTCTGGCAAATTGGCATTCGTGAATCGTCCGGGTCAGCTCTCGGGCGTGCCGAGGACGGCGAGCACGCGGGCCCGCGCGGCCTCCAGCGTGGGGGCGTCGTCCGCCTCGAGGTTGAGCCGGAGCAGGGGCTCCGTATTGCTCTGCCGGATATTGAACCAGAAGGTCGGGTACTCCACCGTGACCCCGTCGAGATCCGACATGCGTCCGTCCGCGAAGACGCGGCGCACCTCCGCCATCATGGCCTCCTTGTCCTCGACGTGGAAGTTCACCTCGCCGGTCGCCCGGTAGCGGCGGAGCGGCCGCACGAGGTCCGAGAGGGCGCCTTCGTGGCGGGAGAGGATGTTGAGGACGAGGATCATCGCGATGAGCCCCGAGTCCGAGTAGAAGTTCTCGCGGAAGTAGTAGTGCCCTGAGAGCTCGCCGCCGAAGATCGCCTGCTTCTCCCGCATCGTGGCCTTGATGAACGAGTGGCCCACGCGCTCGCGCACCGGCGTGCCCCCCGCCGCTGCGATCTCCTCGGCGACGACGCGGCTCGATCGGAGGTCGTAGACCACGGCGGAGGGGCCCTTCCGCCCGAGGATGTCCCGGGCGAGGAGCGCGGTCATGAGGTCGCTCGGCACGACCTCGCCCCGTTCGTCGACGAAGGCGCACCGGTCGGCGTCCCCGTCGAACGCCACGCCGAGATCGGCGCCCGTGTCCTTCACCCTCGCCACGAGGTCCCGGAGGTTCTCGTGGCGGAGCGGATTCGCCTCGTGATTCGGGAAGGTGCCGTCGAGCTCGAAGTAGAGCGCGTCGGCCACCAACGGAAGGCGCTCGAGGAGCCGCGGGAGCGCGAGACCCGCCATGCCGTTCCCGGCATCGATGACGACCCGCTTCTTCCTGATCCCGTCGGCGAAGGAGAGGACGTGCGCGATGTAGTCCGGGAGGACGTCGCGCTCCGTCACCCGGCCCCGGCGCGGCACCGGCGGCGGAAGGGGTTCTCGCGAGCGCTCCTCGAGGACCGCGATCCCGGTGTCCCGGCTCACGGGCACGCAGCCCGCGCGACAGAACTTGAAGCCGATGTACCGGGCGGGGTTGTGTGAAGCGGTCACCTGGGCGCTGCCCGCCACGCCGAGCGCGCCCGTCGCGTAGTAGGTCATGGGCGTCTCGGCGAGGCCGATGTCGATGACGTCCGAACCCTGGGACGTGGCGCCGTCGATGAAGGCCGCCGCGATGGCCGGCGCGCAGGCCCGCATGTCCCGCCCGACGACCAGCGGACCGCCGCCGATCTCCCGTGAGAAAGCCGCCCCGATCTTCCGCGCGAGGGTCTCGTCGATCTCGCCCGGATACACGCCGCGGATGTCGTAGGCCTTGAAGACGCTCATGACTTTCCTTGGACTCCACGGGGGAAGCGGGCGGCGAAACCCGGTCCCGTAACACTAGTGTGGTGCGTCACACATACCGTGACATGTCCCGACGAGGACCGGTTTCACTT
>CAYQRN010000226.1:0-6948 GCA_964419995.1 uncultured Planctomycetia bacterium | reverse complement strand
GCTGGGAGAGCGCTTGAATGGCATTCAAGAGGTCACGGGTTCGAGTCCCGTATCCTCCACTCCCCCAAAGCCCGCCGCGACCCCCCGTCGCGGCGGGTTTCTCTTTCCTCCCCCGGTAGTCGCCGCAGCGGCCACCGTCGCCCTCCTCTCCCGCCGACCTCCCGGGCCGGCAGCGAATCCGCACCCGGGGGACACCGGCCCCGTCGATTCCCGAGGCGGCGAGGGTCGGATCGCCAGGGCACGGTGTGGGGTCTTGCCCCTTCCGGACGCCGCGCGGCTGTTGCACGTTCGGACGCAGGCAGTCATGGAGGCGGAGGCGAGGCGGATGTTCGCACGTGCTGAACCCGCCGCCCGACAGGAACGGGCCGCCGAGTGCTACCTGCGGCGGGAGAGCGCCGGTCCTCGACGGCGAGGGCGTGGTTGCGCGTGGTTCGTACCGGGGTTGACGGCCGCCTCCCCCTCCTCGATAATCGCCTTGCCGTCCGGGGTTTCGGCGGATCGCGGGTGGTCCCGCCCCGAGGAGGCCGGGAGAGCGCCAAGTCGTTGATCTCTTCGTGCGAGGGGCAACTGAACCGTCCGTCATGAGGCTCGAAGACCTGCAACCGAACGCCGCGGTACGCGGGATCCTGCCAGATGGCGTGCCCACCGCGCCGCGCCTCCCCTCGGAGGCCCGCCCATGAGCGTCCGCCACACGTTTTCCGGACTTGTCGTAGTCGTAAGGAGGAAGCCGTGAATTCCGACCAGATCGATGGTCTGAGCCTGATTGCTCTAATCAGTCTGGTTATCGGGGGCCTCATCATAGGCGTCATGTATGTCTGGGGTATCATCGACGCTGCAAATCGACCTCAAGAGCGATGGCGAGAGATTGATCAAGACAAGATAGCGTGGATTCTGATTCAGGTATTCCTCGGCATCGTCGGGACTATTGCCTATTTCACCATAGTTCGGCCAAAGCTTCTCGCCGCCCTTCGGCTCTCACATGCGCCACATCGGCTGGCGACAATGCAAGGACTGTCCCGTAACGAGCCTTTGGGCAACCCGGGGATGCAGCCGATCACGTTCTGTGCGCACTGCGGAGTTGAGCACGACATTTCTGCGCGTCGAGCGGGCACGGTGTTCTTCTGCTCCGAATGCGGATCAGAGGTTCGGGTTCCTTGAGCAGCGCCGGCGCGCCTGGCCAAACGCCGTCCGACGCCGGCCCAGGGGGTTCCGCACCGTCCGGCCTGACTCTGCCGAGGCGCTTTCACGGCACCGTCACTCTCGACCCCACGCGCGTCGGCCGCGACGCGAGCCGCATCGCCGACGAGGTCCTCTCCCATCTTTCCGGCCTCGTCGGCGCCAGGGTCAGGGTGACGCTCGAGGTGGCGGCCGAACTCCCCTCCGGCGTCCCCGACCACGTCGTGCGCACGGTCACCGAGAACAGCCGGACGCTGAAGTTCACGAGCCATGGGTTCGAGAGTGAATAGCCTAACCCCGGCCGCGACCGAGGGATGCCAACGGACTCCTCGGGCGGCTTCTGAGCTACTGAACAACCAGCATCGCCACGTTCGACGTGGCCGTGATCGCCATCCATACCGGGTCGAAGAGCCTCGTGACGGCCCAGGCGGTCCCCACGGACAGGGGAACCGTGCCTGCCGGCCGCGAGTACACCGACGAATTCGTCGCGTCCAGGGCTCCGACGAACGGCGCGCCGTACACGATCTCGAGGCCGAGATGGTAGAGGGAGATGTGCAAACCGCCCAACCGCCGCCCCGGGCCATGATTCGAAGCCGAGAACGGACGATCGCCGCGTCGGGAGAGATACTGTTTACAGGTACTCGAGGAACTCTTCCAAAGAAACGTTGGCGCTCTTCAGGATCGATCGGAAGGTCCCCGGCTTCAGTGCCTTGTTCCCGTGGACCGGAACGGGAAACGGGATCCCGCCGACGCGCCGGAAAATGTGATGGCTTCCCGAGCAGCGGACTTCGACGAATCCCATCCGAAGGAAGGCACGAAGCGCGTCCCGTCCGGAGACGGCGGGAGGCTTAGCCATCCACGTCGATGACGACCCAGCGCTCGATCTGACCTTGCTCCGTCGCAACGGGATCGCGGTTCCATCGGGCTTGCTCGCCAAGATCGTCGTACGCGCGAAGGATCTCGCGCGCCGCGTCCTGAATCATCGCGAGAGCCTCCTCTTCCGTATCGCCCTGACTGACTGCGCCTGGGAGCGAGGGTGCGTGCACCGAGAATCCGCCTTCCTCCTCCGGAGTGAGCAAGATCCGCACTCGGTAGACACGGTGGTCGGGAGCGTACAGCACCCAGGCTACGCGCGACTTGTTCGCTCGAAGTGTCGGGTGCATGCCGCCGCGCGGGTCTCCGCGGCCGTCGTGAGGGAGCACGAACTCCAGTTCGCCGGCCGTCTCTAGAATCGGAGCGGCGTTCATCGTCATCGCGTCTTCTCCTCCATCCGATTCACCTTGATCCGCAGGAATCCGAGCAACGTACTGCCCGCGTGAACCTCGAAGGCGTAGGCGCCGGGATGCGGCATTGGAAACGTCGGAATCGGGAGGCAGAGCTCGACGCTCTGCAGGGGATCCGGGCTCGAGATCTCGATCGGAGCAGTCTCCATGAGCACTTGGTCACTCGCGAGGTCCACGTACTTGAGCGAGATCCGCACGCCGCCACGGATGTCCGTCAAGCACACGTAGGCGAACGTCGGCCTTGAGAAGTTCTGCGGGAACGTCGCAGACCACAGAGAGTTGAACGTCCCCGCGATGATCTTCTTCCCGGTCCCGGCGTCCTCGTAGACGTGGTCCGCCAGGATCAAGGCCTGCAGCACCGGGTCGTTGCCTGTGTTCTTGCCGCTCGTCGCCACGACTGCTCCACGGTGGTTCAGCGTTCAACATAACGATCTCGAGCGGAGCCTGCGAGCGTGGCCGCCCGAACGAACGGCCCGCCGTCGTTCGAATCGTTGCCGGAACCGCGGGAACGCCGCGGACGGGCCGAACAACGATCAAGAGAATCTGCCGCCTCCGGTCGATGACGTCGGCCATGACGCGCCGCCCGGGTTCGCCGATTGACCTCGGTCAGGATCACGGGTAGGATCGATCCCGGGGTCGTTCGGAAAACGGGGGCGGCATGCCTCCATCTTCGTGGTCGTTCCGCGCGCCCGACAGGTCGCCACGAGCGATACCGGTTCGATGCGGCCCTGCGCTCGCCGGGTCGCCGGCCACCGGGACATCACGGATGAAGGCACTGCTACTCCATCCAGAATTCTCCAACGTGGGATTCTGGAACTACAAGAGCGTCTGCGGGCTCATGGGGGCGCGGTATCCGGCTTCGCCCCTCGGCCTCATCACGATGGCGGCGCTCCTGCCCCCCGACTGGCAGATTCGACTCGTCGACCTCAATACAGAGGCCCTCGCCGACTCGGACATCGACGAGGCGGATCTCGTCTTCATCGGGGGCATGCTCCCCCAGCAGGCCCAGTTCCTGACGCTCATCGACCGGGTGCACGGTCGGGGAAGGAAGGTCGTGGCCGGCGGGCCCGACCCGACGTCCCAGCCGGACGTCTACCGCGCTGCCGACTACCTCGTCCTCGGGGAGGCGGAAACCACGCTGCCCGCCTTCCTCGACGATCTCGCGAACGGGGTTCCGCGCGAGATCTACGTGTCCGACCAGCGCCCGGAGGTGACGGCGAGCCCCATCCCCCGATTCGACCTCCTCGACTTCCGCCACTACCTCATGATCGGCGTCCAGGTGTCCCGCGGATGTCCCTTCAACTGCGAGTTCTGCGACATCATCGAGCTCTACGGCCGGGTGCCGCGGACGAAGACACCGGAGCAGATCGTCGCCGAGCTCGAGACGCTCTACCGTCTCGGGTACCGGGGCCATGTCGACTTCGTCGATGACAACTTCATCGGCTCCCGCGGCAAGGCACGGGAGAATCTCCGCGCCGTGAAGGCGTGGTCGGAGAGTCGCGGATCGCCCTTCTTCTTCTCCACCGAGGCGTCCGTCAACCTCGCGGACAACGAGGATCTCCTCGAACTGATGCGGGACCTCGACTTCCGGTACGTTTTCGTGGGCATCGAATCGTCGAACAGCGACGTCCTCCTCTCCGCGCAGAAGCGGCAGAACCTGAAGCGGAGCATCGTCGACGACCTGCACAAGATCCACAGCTACGGCATCATCGTGAACGGCGGCTTCATCCTCGGCCTCGACGGCGAGACGGAGGACTGCGCCCGGGACATGGTCGAAGTCATCGAGCGCGGCCGGATCGTCATGTCGATGGTCGGCCTCCTCTATGCCCTCCCCGGAACGCAGTTGACGCGGAGGCTCGCGCGCGAGGGCCGGCGGCTCGACGATCCGGGACGGCGCGGAGGCCCCGCCGCACCCCACGAGGCCGATCAGACGACGACGGGCCTCAACTTCGTCACGTCGAGGCCACGGGCGGAGATCCTCTGCGACCTCGTCCACGTGCTCGGCGCGACGTACTCGCGCCGGAGCTACTTCGATCGATGCCTGGCCCTGAGCCGGTCGCTCAGGGTCCGCCCGCGATTCAGGCCTTCCTTGCGAAGGAAGCTCCGCTACGCGCTCGCGTTCGTTCGGACCGTGGTCCGGCTCGGACTGCGCCCATCGACCGCCTACTACTACTGGCGAAACCTCCTGGCGATCCTGCTGACGCGCCCGTCCTCCGCGGAAACCATCGTCAACCTCATGGCCATGTACCTCCACTTCGGCCCCCAGACGCGGTTCGTCACCGGCATCATGAAGGCGTCCATCGAGCGGCTGCGGGCTGAAGGCGGAACCGGCGCCGCGCCGCCGGTTCCGGCGGCGCGCGGCGCGCTGCCGGAGGGCGGAGTCCGCGTGGACGTTGCCGTCGCCCGCGAGGGCAGCGAGGGATAGCCCTGCCCTGACCCCGGGATTCTCTCCGGGGCATTTGCCGTGACTCGCGGACCGGGGGGGACCCTCCGGAAAGCTCGCAGAATCCGGGCGGCCGGGGAATCTCTCGGAGGAAGCGCCTCGGGATCGGCCGCTTCGGGCGGACGGCGGAGATCAGATCCTCACTCGGGGGTGGCGGGCACCATGGTGTTCGCGTCCCGGATGACGACCCATCCATCGCCGTCGCGTCTCAGGACGGACAGGGAATGGCCCGCCATGAGGGATCGGGACCCGGTACGTCGGTCCGTCATCGTGACCGCGAGCTTCGTCCGCAGCCAGGCATGGTCGCCGAGGAGACGGATCTCCTCGATGGAGCAGTCGAGGTCGAAGTCGAAGTTCGGATCTGCTGCCGTCGCCGCGGTGGCGAACGCTTCCTTGTCCATCCGATCCGCCCCGGGCACGAGGAAGACGGCATCGTCCGCGATGAGTCGCCTGGCGAGTCCGAGGTCGCCCTCCCGGGTCGCCTTCATCCAGTCCGCAAACCATCGCCGGATACCCGCTTCATCGCGCGCTCGATCCGACTCCGCGCCTCCCGACGGCGCCGCGCAGCCCGCCATCACGAGCAGAGCGGTCAGGACCGCGCTCCTCGTCGCGCAGCTCGCCTCCCGCGGCATGCCGCACCCCCCGGGGGTCAGGCCGGCCAGAGCCAGCCGAAGACGCCGCCCGTGAGGAGGGCGTACACGAGGCCGTCGAAGATGTACTTCGCCGTCGTGCCCCAGCGGCGCTTGTACCAGATCGAGTTCTGGAGGAGGGCGAGGGCGTAGCCCGAGAAGGCCGTGACCCCCGCGAAGCGGAAGGCCGCGAGGTAGCGGGCGCCGGGGCCGAGCGCGGAGCCGGCGACGTAGGCAGCGAAGATGCTGATGAGAACGGTGAAGGCGAACCAGAGCACGAGGCTCCCGCTCATGGACTGGGGTCCGCTCGGCAGCACCGTGATGAGGGCGACAGGACCCTTCCGGAACCGCTCCGTGAACTCGGGCGAGCCGTACTCCTTCATGTCCTTCGCGCAGGGGAGCATGTAGTCGCCGGGGGGGATGTTGAACGGGCGGAGCGCAGACTGCACGTCGTCCTGGGCCGGCAGGGGCCTGACATCGCCCGCGTGGTACTTGAGGCACATGTGCATCACGGAACTCGCCACGAAGACGACGGCGGCCGAGACGACGATGGGAAGCCAGAGATCGGCGAGGGGCACCATGACGGTTCTCCGCGGAAAACGACGGGCGAGGGCGGAAGACGGACGCTTGCGTCCGACGGGAGCGCGGCCGACAGGACCTCGCTCCTGCTCCCCCGAGATCATAATGTGATTTCCGTCAAGTTGAAGCTCCCGGACGAGATACGCTCCGTTCGGGCGTCCGGCCCCCTTGGGGTTCTTGAACGTTCCGGGATGATTCGCCGATAATCCGGCGTTGAAACAGATGATGCGCCGGACGAGCCTCCTTCTCCTCGCCCTCTCGCTCGTGCCGTGGACGGTCTGCCCGCGGGGGGGCATCCTCTGCCTCTGCGCGGAGCCGGGAGCGGCCCCGTCGGAACGGCCCTGCTGCCGCGCCGTTCGCACCTGCTGCGACTTCGAGAGGAGCCAGTCCCGCGAGCCGGCGGCGCAGGCCGAAGATACCTGCGGTGGCTGCGTGCGTATCGCCCCCGCCGATGAGCGGACCACGCGGGCCGAAACGCAGCCCGATGCCACCACCGCGACCGTCATCGGGGGTCTCCCGGCCCCCATGGCGGCCATGCCGCGCGCCGCCCTTTGGCGCACCGTCACATCCGCCCTCCCGCCGGATCCGCCCGGGCCCGGCCCCCGGAGCGTTCGCCTCACGATCTGACCGGGTCTCCAGCGCGATGGAACGCGGATCCTCGACGGATCCGCCTCGAGCATCCGCAGCGGAGACCCTCCATGCGTTCGTGTCTGCCCCCGCCGGGCGCCAGAGATCGGCGGCTTCCCGCCATGCTCCTCGCTTCCCTTCTCGCCGGCGCCGGCGCCTGCGCCGCGCCCGAAGAGAAGCCCATCGATGACGTCGCGCTGGCGGCGGAGGC
>CAYQRN010000225.1:0-6980 GCA_964419995.1 uncultured Planctomycetia bacterium | reverse complement strand
AGCGAGATCAACGCCTACCGGCTCCTCACGCCGGAGGAGGAGGTCGATCTCTCGAAGCGCATCCACCGGGGGGATTCGGAGGCGCGCGACCGGATGATCCGGTCGAACCTCCGCCTCGTCGTGAGCATCGCCAAGTTCTACATGAACAAGGGCCTCTCCTTCCTCGACCTCATCGCCGAGGGCAATCTCGGGCTTCTGAAGGCCGTCGAGAAGTTCGACCACAGAGCCATGTGCCGTTTCTCCACCTATGCCACCTGGTGGATCAAACAGTCCATACGCCGCGCCCTCATGAACACAGTCAAGACAGTGCGTATCCCGTCATACATGGTCGAACTCATTGGTCGGTGGAAGGAAGCCCAGATCCATCTCATGGCCGAGCTCGGCCGCGGGCCCACGACGCAGGAAACCGCCGACTATCTCGGCCTCGGCAAGGTCAATGCGAGAGCTGTCAATCGCGCTGTGCGCACATCGGCGACGCTCAATCAGCTCGTCCCCATTGACATGTCGTCGGCTGTCACGGATCTACTCGAGGACAATCCGGATCAGCGGCCCGACCTCGAGCTCATGCAGCGTTCCGACCTCGAGATCCTGAACGCTCTCCTCGAATCCATGGATCGCCGCGAGGCCACGATCCTGAAGCTCCGGTACGGCATCGGCGACCGGGGACCGCTCACGCTCAAGGAGATCGGCAAGGTCGTGAACCTCACCCGGGAACGGGTCCGGCAGATCGAGACCGAGGCCCTCCGGAAGCTCCACGGGGTCCTCGACCCCCAGGATTCCTGACCTCGCCGGCACGAGGGCGCCTGGGGCCTCCTCAACCGTGATCCCCCGTGAATGGCGGTTTGAATCGTTGCTTTCCCGTTGAAGACCACGGGATAGCCTCGCCCCACGGGCTGGTCTTTCCCATCCTCCCGGCACCGACCGATCCCCTCTCACGATCCCTGCCGGATCATTCCGGCTCTTCCCGCCATTCTCTCGAAGCTATCCCACCGCCCGGCCAAGCCGCCTCGAAGATGTAACTATCTGTCATGATATCATTTGTGCGCCGCTCGGCTCCGTTGTCCACAATCTGTCGGACGCTTAGGATGAAGAAGAAGAACTATATACCTCTTCATGAGCACGGCGCACGCCCGGATGGCATGGTGCTTCCCCGTCAGGTCGTCCTCATCGACAACTACGACTCGTTCACGTGGAACCTCGTCCATCAGTTCCGCGCTCTCGGGGCGGGAGTGACGGTTCTCCGGAATGACGTGGCCACGGTGGAGAATGTCGCGGGTCTCCAGCCGACCCATCTCGTCGTCTCCCCGGGGCCCGGTAATCCGGAAACAGCGGGTCATTCGAAGGAGATCGTCCGGGCCATGGCGGATCGATGCCCGATCCTCGGCGTCTGTCTCGGGCATCAGTGCATCGGCGAGGTGTTCGGCGGGGCGGTGAGGCGGGCCGGCGAGCCAACGCACGGCCGCACGGCCGAGATCTACCATGGCGGCAGCGGCATCTACTCGGGAATCCCGAACCCCTTTGCCGGAGCCCGATATCATTCCCTCGAGGTCGCCGAAAACACGCTCCCACCGGAACTCGTCGTGACCGCGTGGACCCGCGAGCCCCGCAGGGTCATGGGGCTTCGTCATCGCAGTCTTCCGGTCCACGGCTTACAGTTCCACCCCGAGTCGTTTATGACGGCCGCCGGAACCGCGATCGTCGAGAACTTCCTGAGATTGTGACCATGTTTGCGGATGCTCTCATCGCCGCCCAGGAACGTCAAAGCTCCCGGCTCGTCGTCGGGCTCGACCCGAGGATCGAGCTCATTCCGGAAGATCTGCGCGCCGGCGATCCGGCGTCGGCGCTCCGTTCCTTCAGCCTTCTCGTCCTCGAGACTCTTGCCGGAGTCGTTCCCGCGGTGAAGCTCCAGGTGGCGTTCTTCGAACGTCACGGGCCCGCGGGATTCTCCGCCTTCTTCGACGTCGCCCGTGCCGCGCGGGAACGCGGATTTCTCGTGATCGGGGACGTCAAGCGAGGCGACATCGGTTCCACGGCCGAGGCCTACGCCGAGGCCTACCTCGGCCCGGATGCCCCCTTCGATGCCATCACCGTGAACCCGCTCTTCGGTTCCGAGGGCATCGAACCGTTCCTCAAGTTCGCGTCTGCCCGGGGAAAAGGGATTTTCGTTCTCGTGCGCACGAGCAATCGCACGGCCGGCGAGATCCAGGGCGCCGGGGCAGGGCAGGGTGGTGCCACGGACGCCATCGTGGCCCTCATGCAGCGCTGTCGCAAAGCGGAGTACACCGGTCGATCGGGCTACTCGCTTCTCGGCGCCGTGGTCGGGGCGACCGACCCCGCGCAGATCCCGGCGCTGCGGCGGGCCCTTCCGGAGACGCTCTTCCTTCTTCCCGGAGTCGGGGCGCAGGGCGGCCGCCCTGCGGATCTGGCGCCGGCCTTCGACCGGCAGAGGCGCGGCGGACTCGTCACCGCATCCCGATCGCTCACCTATCCGTGGCTGTCGTCGGGCGGGCCGGTTCCGGCGCGCCCCGACTGCATCCGTGCCATCCGCGAGGCGGCGCTCACGCTGAATGCGGAGATGGAGGAGGCTCTGGCCAGACGCTGATCCGCCCGGTCATCGTCGAGGCTTCCATCACGATGTCGGCGTGTCGGCGGGACGCGGCGTCGTTGCCCGCGCGCGAAGGAGCTCCACCGCGCGGTCACCTGCGGAGGGGCGCGTGTCGAGCCGATACCGCGCTGCGATGTGATCCACCATGACGCGCGTGATCCCGAGGAAGGCGTCGAACACGCCGTTCCCGTCGATGGCCGCGGTGAGGAACCGCGGCGAGCCGCAGTGGTTCAGGTGCCGGTCCATCTCCTCCGGGGTCGAGATCGCGGTCTGATCGCGCTTGTTGTACTGGAGGATGAGGGGGATCGTCGTCGCGTCGAAGCCATTGGATCTGAGGTGCTGCCCGAGCTGTTCCATGGACGCGACATTCTCCTCGAGGCGCTCGCTCAGGGAGTCCGCGACGAAGACGACGGCGTCCGTTCCCATGAGCACGTAGCGCTGTGTCAGGCCGTACTTGACCTGGCCCGGAACCGTGAGGGCCTGGATGCGGATCCGGTAACCGCCGAGGATACCGATGTCGACGGGGAGGAAGTCGAAGAAGAGAGTGCGCTCCTCGTCGGTCCGGAGCGAGACGAGCTTCACGAGGTTGCCGGGGTCCAGCGTCGCGTGGACGTGGCGGAGGCTCGTCGTCTTGCCACCAAGACCAGGACCGTAGTAGACGACCTTCGCGTTGATCGTCCGCTCGCGGGTGTTCACAATGCTCATGGTCGTATCCGAAAATCGGACCGCCATCCGACGTCCCTCCTCTTCGGCCGCCCGCGGCGCGGCGCTTGATCCGCGTCGACGGGCCCGGGATCTCCCCCCATGAAGCGGATCTACCTCGATCACGCCGCGACCACGCCTCCGGACGAGCGCGTCCTCGAGGCCATGGCGCCGTTCCTGCGGCGCGTCACGGGGAATCCGAGCAGCCTGCATGCCGCCGGCCGCGAGGCCCGCCGGGCCGTGGAGGACGCCCGCGAGCGCATCGCCGCGCTCCTCGGGGTCGATCCGTCGGAAATCGTCTTCACCTCGGGGGCCACCGAATCGAACAACTGGGCCCTCTCCGAGGCCGGCCTGCCCGATCTGGCACGACGGCACATCATCGTGTCGGCCGTTGAACATCCCTCGGTCCTCGAGCCGGCCCGCACCCTGGCCGCGAGGGGCTTTCCGCTCACGATCCTCCCGGTGGGTCCGGACGGCATCACCGACCCGGAACGGCTCAGGAGCGCCATCCGCCCGGACACGGGACTCGTGGCCATCCAGTGGGTGAACAGCGAAATCGGCGCGATCCAGCCCGTCCGGGAGATCTCGGAGATCTGCTCCGAACGCGGCGTGCTCCATCACTGCGACGCTACCCAGGCGGTGGGACGGATCCCCGTCCGGCTCGAGGGTCTCCCCATCGGCTCCCTCGCGGCCTCGGGCCACAAGTTCAACGGCCCGAAGGGGGTGGGAATCTCTTTCCTGCGCCGCGGTCTCCGGCGCCAGCCTCTGCTCCGGGGCGGCGCGCAGGAGCGTGACCGCCGCGCCGGCACGGAGAATGTGCCCGCCATCGTCGGTCTCGCACGCGCCCTCGAGGTCGCGGTGGAGGAGGGCGAGAGCCGGCGGAGGACCGTGGAGGCCCTCCGGATGCGCCTCGATCGGGGCATCGCCGGCCTCGGCCTGCGTGCCCGCCTCACGGGCGTCCCGCCCGCCTCGGTGCCTCACACCTGCGTCGCCACGTTCCCGGGTCTCGGCGGCCAGAGCCTCCTCATGAACCTCGACCTCCGCGGGGTCGCCGTGAGTCTCGGGTCGGCCTGCTCGTCCGGCGCCGCGGAACCCTCCCACGTCCTCGCCGCCATAGGGCTCTCCCTCGAGGACAACCTCGCCTCGATCAGGGTCTCGCTCGGGCACACGAACACGCCCGACGACATCGACGCTCTTGTCGCAAGTGTTGGCCATATAGCATCTTGAGATCGAAGGCGAGGTCCTGGCGTCGGGCGCCGGGGAAGCGCGCGCGATCGCCCCACGCGGAGCGCCGTCGTGGCTCCAGATCGCAAACTCTTTGGCTCAAGCGCTTTGACGCTTCGAGCCATGGCCGTGGACCGGAGGATTCGAGCGCTCCCCCCGGGGACCCTGGCGCCGATCGATCGGTTCGTCCGCCCCATCGAGACGCGGAGAGGCGCAACGTGTCATGGCCACAATATGCTTCTCATATTGCACTTAAGATCTATTCGTGGTCATCGTTCCGGCGGCCGTGAAGGCCCGGAGAATTTTCCATTGGACGGCGGACCTGGCGCCGTTTAGCATGTGCCCCGCTTCG
The DNA here is from genome assembly GCA_964419995.1 of uncultured Planctomycetia bacterium. GTDB lineage: Bacteria > Planctomycetota > CAYQRN01 > CAYQRN01. The sequence continues at coordinate 2,097 of CAYQRN010000225.1, read as the reverse complement.
AGCAGGTTGGTCGCTTTCGCGCGCTTCTGAGGTCGCCGGAAACCCTCGGTCCTAGTCACGGGGCTCGGGGTCCGTCCATAGCGAAGAGGGGTGGGGCAAGGGCATGCCGATGTCCGCAGAGTCGAACGCGCTCTGGGGAAGCGTTCTCGCCGAGATCCGGACGAACGTCAGCGAGACGCAGTTCGAGATGTGGTTCCGCAGGCTCGACATCGGGACTTTCGGCCCGGATCGGCTCGAACTGGTCGTGGGCCACGCCTTCCAGCAGGAGTGGCTCCAGCGTCGCTTCCGGGACGTCATCCTCGACGCGGTCGAGAAGGTGACGGGAGACCGGCCCGTCCTCAGCATCACGGTGAGCGAAACCACCGCGGCGACGGCGGTCCGCGAGGGGTCGCCGCCGCCGGCCGCCCCATCCGATCCCGCCGCCGTTCCACTGGCCCGGGAGCGCCTGGCCCGCCGGAAGGCCTCGATCGACCTCGACGAGCGCTACACCTTCGAGAACTTCGTCGTCGGACCGAGCAACGCGCTCTGCCACGCAGCGGCCCAGGCCATCTGCGCCACCGCCGATCCGCGGACCTACAACCCCTTCTTCGTCCACGGCGGCGTCGGCCTCGGCAAGACCCATCTCCTCCAGGCCGTCTGCCATCGCTTCCTCGACGCGGATCCCGAGACGCGCGTGGTCTACATGTCCTGCGAGCGCTTCGTGAACCAGTTCATCCACGCGCTCGAGCAGCAGAAGATCGAGCAGTTCCGCTCCCGCTACCGCCAGGTCGACGTCCTCGTCATCGACGACATCGGCTTCCTCGTCAACAAGGAGCGGACGCAGGACGAGTTCTTCCACACCTTCAACAGCCTCTATTCCGCCGGCAAGCGCGTGATCCTCTCGAGCGACAGCTCGCCGGCCGACATCCCGAGCCTGGGCGAACGGCTCGTGAGCCGCTTCAAGTGGGGGCTCGTCTGCGAGATCGCGCCGCCCAACTTCGAGATGCGCGTGTCGCTGGCCCGCCGCAAGGCGGCGCTCCTCGGCGCGCGGCTCCGCGACGACGTCGTGCTCTACCTCGCCGAGAACCTGCGCACGAACGTCCGCGAGCTCGAGGGCGCCGTGAACCGTCTCGTGGGGCAGATGCAGCTTCTGCGCGAGGACATCGACGTGCCCCGCGCCGCGGAGGTCCTCTCCGATCTCATCCGGGCGGACGCGCGCCGTGTCACGATGGAACGGATCATCGAGGCGGTGGTGGAGATCTTCGGGGTCCGCCTCGCCGACCTGCAGTCGAAGAAGCGACCCCAATCGATCACCCTGCCGCGGCACGTCTGCATGTACCTCGCGCGGCAGATCACGCGCCACTCCCTCGAGGAGATCGGCGGTTACCTCGGCGGGCGCGACCACTCGACGGTTCTCTACGGCGCCGAGCGCATCGAGGCGGAGATGGCCACCGATCCCCGGCTCCGTGCCCAGGTGGATCGGATCATGACGCGGCTCACGGGCGGTTCCGGGCCGCACAAGGGGGCGGACCCGGCCGAAAGATCGGCCTCGTCCGAGGCGTCCGAAGGCTGATCGACGAGAGGGCGAAGGACCGCGGAGGGGCGCCGGCCGTCACGGCGCCTCTCCGCCGAGTTCCGAGCCCCGCCGCGAGTCCTGAGAATCGCCGCTGACCGCCCGGGTCATGGGTCGATGCCTCACGCTAAATCGAACTCCATGAACATCTTGTGACCGCCATCGCCCCGCCCCCTCCTCAGGGCGCCCCTGTGGAAAACCTGTGCAGAGTTTCCCGCCGGGCGGCTCCCCAGCCCGGCCTCGCCGGGAAAGTCGACCGTGGCCCGTGGCATCAGCCGCAGGGCGAATCTCGAGGTCCCTGCAGCCAGCGGCAGGGAGCAGGGGCCTCGAGGGCATCGTGGGGCAGGAGGAGGCGAGGCGGCTGTTCGCACGTGCAACAGCCGCCGCCCGCCGGGAGGGGAGGACCGTGCCCCACTGCCTCATCGACGGTCCGGCCGGGACAGGGAAGACCACCTTCGCCAGGGCCATCGCCGCCGAGATGGGGACGGAAGCCCGGATCGCCAACGCGCCGCTCATCCGGGACGCGGTGGCGCTCATCACGCTCC
>CAYQRN010000224.1:0-7179 GCA_964419995.1 uncultured Planctomycetia bacterium | reverse complement strand
ATCGGGGGTGTCCGATGAGGTCCGCGAAATCCCCGTCGTTGGTCACGATGATGAGCCCCTCGGACCGTTGATCGAGCCGCCCCACCGTGAAGAGCCGGCGGCTGCGAGCCTCCCGGAGAAGCGAGACCACGGTCCGGCGCTCGCGCCGATCCTGCCCCGTCGTGCAGAGCACGCCCGCGGGCTTGTTGACGAGCCAGTACACCGGCGGCTCGGCCCGCACGATCTCGCCATCGAAGCGGACCTCGTCGGCGCCCGGATCCACGAGGAACCCCATCTCCCGCACCGTCGTGCCGTTCACCGCGACGAGACCCTCGCGGATGAGGTCCTCCGCCCGGCGCCTCGATGCCACACCGGCATGGGCGAGGAACTTGTGCAGCCGCTCCTTCATGCTCCCGCTCTTTCTCCCGCCGAGACCGCGAGGATCGTCATGGGCTCGCGGACGTCCACATGGACTTGCCCGATGCGCCCTGGCACGACGAGGGTGTCCCCGGGTCGGGCCTCCACGCTCTCCCCACCCACGCCCCGAAGCCGCCCGGCGCCCCCCTGCACGTGCAGGACGAGAAGCGAGTCCACGCGGCGCGAGAAGGGCGCCGAGATACGCCATCGCCGGATCGTGAACCAGGGACACGCGAGGAGGCGCTCCCCCCGGGCGCCCGGCACCGCGAATTCCGCCTCGGGAACGGCAGGCGCCGGCGCCGCCTCGATGCTGAGGACGCCGAGGGCCTCATCGAGATGGAGCGCCCGATCCGTGCGGCCCCAGTCCCACACCCTGTACGTGATGTCGGAAGGCTCCTGGACCTCGAGGAGCGTGAGACCCGGACCGATGGCGTGAAGAGTTCCGGGAGGCACGAAGAAGACGTCGCCCGGCCGGGGGCGGTGCTCCGCCAGGAGCGGGACGATCCCGGGATGCCCGAAGGCGCCCTCCACCTCCGCGCGGGTCACGCCTGGCCGCAGACCGAGGAGAAGCCTCGCATCCCCCGCTGCCTCGAGGATGACCCAGGCTTCCGACTTCCCGGACGACGGTGGCACGAGGCGGCGCGCGGCCTCGTCGTCGGGATGGACCTGCACGGAAAGCCACTCCGAGGCATCGAGCAGTTTCACGAGGAGAGGGAACTCCCGGCCCCGGCCCGGAGCCGCGCCGAGGAACGCCGCGGGTTCGTCCTCGAAGAGGTCCTTGAGCGTCCGCCCGTCCGCAGATCCTCCATCCACCCGGGAGAGGTGGGAGCCCACACAGGAGACCTCCCAGCTCTCCGCGATGCGGCGGCCCGTCCCCCCACCCTTTCCGAACAGGGTGTCGAGGCGAGATCCGCCCCAGGTGGCATCGCGGAGCGCGGGACGCATGCGGAGTATGGGAATCACGAGCCCGCCTTCGCCGCTTCCGCTTCCTCGAGCATCGCCCCCGCCTGCCGCAGGGCCGCCGGCCCCGCCGGATCCCCGGCGAGCATCTCGGCGATCTCGCCGAGTCGCTCCTTCCCGCGGAGATCCCGGAAGCGCGTCACCGTCCGGCCGCCCTGCACGGTCTTCACGACCTTGACATGGCGGTCGGCAAAACACGCGATCTGCGGCAGATGCGTGATGCAGAGAACCTGATGGCACGCCGCGATGCGTCGCAGGCGACGGCCCAGCGCCATGCCGAGGCGTCCGCCGATGCCGGATTCGATCTCGTCGAGGATGAGGAGCGGGACGTGGTGGGCCTCCGCCAGCACGGCCTTGAGCGCGAGGAGGACCCTCACGATCTCCCCGCCCGAGGCGATGTCGCCGAGGGGCCGGGGCGGCTCCCCGGGGTTCGGCGCGAAGAGGAACCCCGGCGTGCCGAGCCCGAGCGCCGAGATCGGACCGTCCGCCGTCGTCCGATAGGACGCCGCCGCCCCGGGCTCCACCGCGAGCCGAGCGTCCGGCAGCCGGAGGTCGGTGAACTCCGCGCGCACGCGGTCCTCGAGCCGCCGCCCCGCCCGGCGCCGGCCGTCGAGCAGGAGGTTCCCAAGCCGCAGGACCTCGGCGCAGGACCCCGCAAGGGCCGACGCCAGCCCCGCGCGGTCGGGCCGAGCCGCGTCCTCGGCCACCTCCGCGCGGAGACGTTCCGCGAGGTCCGTGAGCCCGGCCTCGTCCGTCCTGTGCTTCTGCAGGAGATCCCGGAGGTTTCCGAGACGGGATTCCACGACCTCGCGGCGCCCGGGATCCACGGAGAGGGAGTCCCGGAAGCGACCGAGTTCCCGCGAGAACTCCCGGAGTTCCTCCGCGAGGGTCCGAGCCCTGTCCGACAGCTCCGCCGCGGGGCTCAGGTCGCGCGCGAGCCTCGCGAGCCGGTCCGCCGCCGAATCCTCGGCCTCCGCCAGCATCTCGACGCCGGCTCCGGCCGCCCGCAGGAGCGCGTCCGCGTGGTCGAGGAGGCGCAGTTCCACCGAGAGACGCTCCACCTCCCCCGGAACCGGCGCGATCGCGGTGATCTCCTCGAGGAAGTGCCGCCGCGTGGCCGCCAGGAGATCCGCCTCCGCGGACGTTGCGTCGTGGTGCCGGACCGCCTCCTCGATCTCCCGCGTCCGGTCGAGGGCCTTCCTGAACTCGGCGCGAAGCTCGAGAAGCCCGCCGAAGCGATCGAGCACCTCGCACTGGGCCTCGGCCCTGAGCAGCGACTGATGCTCGCGCTGCCCCTGGATGTCCACAAGACCCCGCGTGAGCTCCCGGAGCGCCGACAGCGTCACGAGGCGACCGTTCACGGAACAGCGGCTCCGGCCTCCGGCCGACTGGATCCGGCGCAGGACGACTTCGCCGTCCTCGAAATCGATGTCCGGAAGCGCCGCGCGGACGCTCCCGAGAGTCTCGCCCTCGAGGACGAGCCGGCCCTCGACGACCGCATCCTCCGCCCCGGCCCGGACCACGTCCGCATCGCCCCGATCTCCGAGCAGGAGCCCGACGGCCGTGAGGAAGAGCGACTTCCCCACTCCCGTCTCCCCCGAAAGGACGTTGAGCCCCGGACCGAGGGAGACCTCCGCCTCCTCGATCAGCACGAGGTTCCGGACCGAGATCGTCTCGAGCATGATCCGATCCCCGTCACGTCACGCGGGTCCCCGGAGCCGCGGGCCCCTCGATCGTGAGCGGAAGGACCCGGGTCTCGCCCCGCACCGCGAGGACCATGCCGCAGCTCTCGACGCCCCGCAGCATGGCCGGCTTGAGGTTGGCCACGACGATCACGGTCCTCCCGACCAGCTCCTCCGGACGCCAGTCGGCCCGGATCCCCGCCACGACCTGTCGGCCGCCCCGGCCGTCATCCACCCTGAGCACGTAGAGACGGTCGGCGGCGGGGTGGATGTCCACGGAGACGATCCGCGCCGTGATGAGCTCGATCCGGCGGAACTCGTCGATCGTGATGGTCTCCGGCGCACCCGCACCGCCCTCCGGCGCCGTTCCGCCGGTGCCGCCATTCGTCGCGCCCATGAGATCCTCCGTCTGGCCCCTTGCCCGAGCGCCGCGGATCGGCGTCCCGTCCGCCACCGATCCGTCCGCCGGTCACGGCGGACGGCCTGATCGGGCCGTGCCGTTGCATTCTATGGGGCGCCAGCACGGCGGGAAGATGGCTCGAGGGGTCGCGGAGAGGGCTCAAGTCCTGCGTCCCACCCCGTCGATACGCCGGGGAGACGGGACCGGCTCATCCGGTCCGCGGCGAAGGAAAAAGGCTCCCGAGGTACTCCCATGCTGACCCACAGGCTCCTCCCCCTCCTCCTGGTCCCGGTCCTTGCGGCCCCGGCCCTCGGCGGTTGGTGGGACGACATCTACGAGGAGAAGACGGTCGCGCTCTCCGACATCCTGAAGCGCCCCGAGTCCTTCCGCGGCATCGACGTGGCCTTCGTGGTGCAGTTCCACGCCGTCGGCGAGATCGACAACCCCTTCTACACCAAGTTCGAGAAGGACTACTACCTCAACTTCTCCGTCTGGGCGGACGACGCGCCCATCTGGGACCGCGACGCCTACCAGAAGGACTTCCCGTACATGTTCATCGAGCGCAACGCGCCCGAACACGTCGCCTTCGTGAAGGCGAGGATGTACGACCGCTTCGCCGTGGTCGGCCACGTGGCCGAGGTCTTCCGCGGGAAACCCTGGATCGAGGTGAAGGGCTTCCGCCGCGTCGAAGGCGCCATGACGGAACCGAGCCTCGCCCACATGGTGAAGGCCTTCACGTTCCGCAAGTACCACAAGCACGCCGTGGCGGCCCATGAGTTCCAGCGCGCCCTGTCCGACACGCTGCCGCCCGCGGTCCGGCTCACGATCCTCCGGAGCCGCGCCGAGTCGCTCCTCGAGCTCGGCCAGAACGAAGCCGCGCTCGGGGACATCGACAGCGCGCTCGATCTCGCGAAGGAGGACCCCGGGCTCCTCGCCATGAGGGATCGCTGCACGATCACGCCGGCCACCGGGCCCGGCGACCCGCTCACGCCCCCTGAGGGACCGGACGGCACCACGCCGGTGACAGCCGAAGCGCCTCCGGCGCCGGCAACACCGGTCGAGCCGACTCCCGCCCCCAAGCCGGTGGAGACGGGGAACAACAACAACAACAACTGATCCCCGCCTCAGGTCCGCCGCCGGAGCAGACGGAGCACGTTCTTCCCGTGCTCCCGGATGTCGGCGGCGAGACCGTCCGGAAGGACGGGCTCCGCGTCGGGGGGCGTTCTGAGCACGATGACGCCCCCCTCCCCGAGGACCTCCGGGTCCGTCACTCTCCCAAGCAGCGCCGTCACGGCCTCGCCACGGGCCCGCACGACCGGGAAGGGCGGATCGACGAACACGAGCGTCGATCCCGGCGTCGCCGATCCGGGATCGAGCGCGAGGGCATCGCCGTGGATGAGCCGCGCGCGGCCCCCGAGCCCCAGTCGTTCGATGTTCTCCCGGAGCGTACCGAAGACCGCCCGGTCCCGTTCCACGAAAACCGCCAGCAGCGCACCCCGGCTCAGCGCCTCGATGCCGAGCGATCCCACGCCGGCGAAGAGATCGGCGACCACGGCTCCCTCGCAGGCGGGCCCGAGGATGTCGAAGAGCCTCTGCTTCAGAGGATCGAGAATCGGACGGCTCGTGAGCCCCTCCGGCGCGAGGAGCCGCCGCCCCCTCAGCGATCCCGCGATGACCCGCATCTCCGTGCTCCAGTCCTCGTTTCCGGCGGATGATAGGATACGACGCCCGGCGCCGCTCTGCCGGGGCGCGCCACGACCCTGCCCCGTGGAGGCGCCGGACGGATCCCCATGCAGCCCGTTCCCCCCCACGACGCCGCGTTCGTGCTCGCCGTCGCCCAGGGCGCCATCCGCCTCCCCCTCGCCGGCGAGCTCGTGAGGATCGGGAGCGACCCGGACGCGACGCTACGACTCCTCGACCCGTCCGTCGCCGCGCACCACTGCCTCGTCCGCCGCTCCCCCGAGGGATTCGAGATCTTCGATCTCCGCTCGCCCTGCGGCGTCTTCGTCAACGAGCGCCGCGTCGAGTGCGCCCTCCTCCGGGACGGCGACGTCGTCCGCGTGGGGAACATCCGCCTCGCCTTCCACGCCGGAGGCTCCGGTCCCCCGCCCGCCCCTCCGCCTCTCCTTCCGCCGGCGGCCGCCGGCACGCTCGTCGATCGCCTCGTGCGCGGACTTCGCCGATCACCGTCCTGGGCTGCCTCCGTGGCGCTCCACGTCATCCTTCTCGGGCTCCTGTGGAACGTCCGCTTCATCGAGACGGAGGCCGCGCGCCTCTACCGGATCATCGCATCGATCACGGGCGACGACATCTCGGAGGATGAGCCGGACGACGTCGCCCTCCCGCGCCGAGACACTCCGGAGCCCCTGCCGGAGCCCCGCCTCCTCGAGGCGCCGCCCGGAGCGAGCGCCGCGCCCGGCGATCTCCCGCCCCTGGGAGCGCCGCCGGCCGGGTCCGCCGGACCGCCCGCCGAAGCCCTGCCTCCCGACCCCGGCGCCCTGCCAGGCAGCGGATTCGACGCCGACGCCCTCGCCCTCGGCTCCGCGGCCCGGTCCGATCTCGGCGCCCGCGCCCGGAGCCTCCGCGCCCGCGGCCTCGATGTCGTCTTCGCCGTGGACAGCACGGGCTCGATGGGCTCGCTCCTCGAGCAGGCACGGCAGCGCATCGAGTGGATGGTGTCCGTCCTCTCGGCCCTCGTCCCCGGGTGGCGGCTCGGCCTCGTGACCTACCGGGACCGGGGCGACGCCTACGTCACCCGAACGTCTCCGCTCACGTCCCACGTCTTCCGGAGCATCGGCTTCCTCGACGGCATCGAGGCCGAGGGCGGCGGCGATGCACCGGAAGCCGTCCTCGAGGCTCTCGCAGCCGCCCGCAATCTCGGCTTCGCGCCGGGCGCCGCGAAAGTGCTCGTGCTCATCGGAGACGCGCCGCCTCACGTCAAGACCCAGAAGGCCTCCGAGGACCTCTGCCGCCGCTTCGCCGCTGCCGGCGGCGTCGTCCACACGGTCCGCGTCCTCACAGGGGGCAGGGCCGGCGCCGACTCCGCAGCGGGAGCCTTCCATGGCCTCGCAGCCGCCGGTGGCGGTCGCGCCGTGACGCTCTCGGCCGCCCGCGAGGCCCTGGAGCGCATCCTCCTCCTGGCGCTCGGCGACGAACACGCCGGCGATCTCGACCGCGCGATCGATGACCTCGAATCGGGCTGGAAGGTCGAGGCTCTCCGGCGGCGCATCGAGCGGCAGGATCTCGAGTTCCTCCGCGAACGCTGGCGGACGTCGCCCCTCGATCCCATCTTCGTCCGGGAAGTCGGGGGCGTGCGCGCCCCGTTCATCATTCCGCTCCACATCGAGACGATGGAGTCCCGCGATGTGCCCCTCGGGTCGCGCTGGGCCGCAGCCGTCCTCCTCGGCCGCGTGCTGCGGGACCTGCGGTCGGCCCTCGACATCGACCGCGACATCCTCGAGGGCGTGCAGGCCTGGTCCCCGGACGCGCCACCGGAGCGCGCACGCCGCGCCATGGCGGCCCTCCGGAAGCGCTTCGGCGCCGATCACTCCCCGCGGTGAGCCAGGGCCAGCGCCTCCGACAGCGTCCGGTTCACGAGTTCCATCATCTCCGCGTAGTCTGCCTGGGCGCGATTCAACTCGAGGAGGAGAGGATTGCCGCGGATACTCTCGAGAAGCGCGGCGAGCTGGCGCTTCTCCTCGGGCTCCACGGGCGTGAGCGCGGCCTCCTTGTCCCGTAACG
>CAYQRN010000223.1:0-7180 GCA_964419995.1 uncultured Planctomycetia bacterium | reverse complement strand
TCCTCTCCGAGGTCCTGACCGGCCGCGGCTGCACGGTGCGCTCGGCCCAGTCGGCCGAGGAGGCGATCCGCGTCGCGCGCGAGGTCCGACCCGATGTCGTGGTCACCGACGTCGTCATGGGGCAGGTGGACGCCGGAATCCGGATCCTCCGGACGCTCAAGGCCGAGATGCCCGAGACCATCGTGATCCTCATGACGGCCTACGGCACGCTCGAGCACGCCATCGAGGCCACCCGGGAAGGGGCCTACGACTACCTCAGCAAGCCGTTCAAGTGCGAGGAACTGCTCGTCGTCCTCGACCGCGCCCTCGAGTCGCGCCGCATCGTGGCGGAGAACCGCGAGCTGCGCCGCGCCCTGGCTGGCCAGATCGGCTCCACCGAGATCGTCGGCCGGTCGGCCCGGATGGTGGAGGTCTTCAAGGAAATCGCGCGGGCCGTCGTGTCCAGCGCCGCCGTGCTTATCGAGGGCGAGACCGGCGTCGGCAAGGAGCTCGTCGCCCGGGCCATCCACGCCCACTCGGCGCGCCGCGACCGGCCCTTCGTCGCGGTGAACTGCGCGGCCCTCCCCGAGAACCTCCTCGAGTCGGAGCTCTTCGGACACGAGCGGGGGTCGTTCACGGGCGCAACGGGCCGCCGCGGCGGGCTCTTCCAGGAGGCCGATGGCGGGACGATCCTCCTCGACGAGATCGGAGACATGCCCCTCGCGCTCCAGAGCAAGCTCCTGCGGACGCTCCAGAGCGGCGAGGTCCGGCCCGTGGGCGCCGCGGCCTCGAGCACGGTAGACGTGCGTGTCATCGCCTCCACGAACCGGAACCTCCGGACGGCGGTGGCCGAGGGGCAGTTCCGGGAGGATCTCTTCTTCCGGCTCAACACCCTGACGATCCGCGTGCCGCCGCTCCGGGAGCGCATCGAGGACATTCCGCTCCTCGTCGAGCGCTTCATCGAGAAGGCCCACACGCGCACGGGCCGCACGGTCCGCGGAATCTCGGGCGAGGCGCTCGCGGCCCTGACCGCCCACGACTGGCCCGGGAACGTCCGGGAACTCGAGCACGCCATCGAGCGCGCCGTGGCCTTCGCCCGGCAGGAAGTCATCCTCCCGGAGGACCTGCCCTCGGAGCTCTTCGAGCCGCGCGCCAGCCGGCTCATGAGTCTCGAGCACATGGAGAAAGCCCACATCCAGTACGTCCTCAAGCAGTGCCAGGGGAGCCGGAACCGCACGGCGGAGGTCCTCGGCATCGACCGCAAGACCCTCTACCGCAAGCTCCAGAAGTGGGGCCTCGAGCGGGGCGAGGACGACGAGGACAGACCCACCTGACGGCGCCCGGGAGCCGGGCCGCGATGGACTCGACGCGCCCGCCCCGCACGCCGGGAGTGCTCCGTTGGACGGAGGCGATCAGAGGTTCACCGCGCTCTTCCGCCCCGAAGGGGACGGACGCCCGCCCCTCGCGGCGCGGCTCCGCCGCGTCCTGCCGTTCCTCGCCATCGCACTCGCCATCGACATCCTCATCATCGTCGTGATCGCGCTGTTGCCGTCGGGGCGGCCCGGGGACATGCCCGGACGGCCGGCCGGCCACGGCGGGAGCCGGACCGGGTCACGGGCAGGCGGATCCGGAGGAGAGGTGGATCCGCAGGGCTCGCCCGCGGAGTCCGCCGACCCGGACGACCCGGACGACCCGGACAGGCGGGCATCCGAGGCGCCGCCCGGCGATACGGAGGCTTCCGGGGAACGGCGAGGAGATACGGGCGCGGGCCGCCGCACGGGCCGGAGAACGCCACGCGCGGCCCGCGACGCGCTGGCAGCCGCGCGGCGGGCCCTCGACTGGCTCGCGCGCCATCAGGACGATGACGGCAGGATCGGCGCCCGGACCTTCCCGGAACGGTGCCCGGGCCCCGTCGGGGATCGCTGCGACGGGATCGCCGTGGCCGACGACATCGATGACACCACGACGGCCGTGACGGCTCTGTCCCTCCTCGCCTGCGGCCTCGACGGGGAGACGACGGATCCCCTGTCGGGCGTCCTCGACCGCGCCGTGGGATTCCTGCTCCCGCGCCGCAACGTCGAGGGCGGGTGGGGGCCCCGCACGGGACGCCGGCCGGGCGCCGCCCACGCCCTCGTCACGCTGGTCTTCTCCGAGATCCTCATCGTGGCGGACCGGCCGGACGTCCGGGAGGCCGCACGGCGCGCCGCCACGTTCCTCGCGGAGAGCGCGGATCTCGGCGAGTTCCGCCGAACGGGGTCGGGCCTCGCCTTCGACCGCCCCGCGGACGTCGCCTTCTCCGTGCTGGCGCTGCGATCGGCGCGGAGATCGGACATCGCCGTCTCCGGTGCCGACATCCGGGACTTCATCGAGGCCCTCTTCCACGCGGCGCCGCGCCCGGAGCCGCTTCGCGGCCTTGGGCTCTTCGCCCTCGCCGCGGCCGAGCGGGAGGCGACGATCCCAGGTCCGTCGCGGACGGCCGTGCGGGCCGCGGTGACCGCTCTCGCAGCCGCGCCAACCCTCCCATCGGACGCTCTCGACACCGAGGAGGCCCTCTTCACCGCCCTCGGGCTCGTCGCCGCGGATCCCCTCGCCGCGGCTCTCGAGAGGCTCCGCGAGACCGCCTTGGCCGCCCAGGAGTCGCGAGGCTGCGCCGCGGGAAGCTTCCCGCCATCCGGTCCCTCGGGCGCCATGTCGGGAAGAGCCTTCTCGACGGCGATGGGCGCCCTCGCCCTCGCCGTAGCCGGCGACGCTCCCGCGGCTGCACGCCTCGCTCGTTGATCCTGGGTAGCAGCGGCTGGGTCGGGAGCAGGGGGCATTTTGCCCCCATGCGTCCGCCGTCTCAGCGCACACGGAAGTTCGGACTGGCAATCGCAAGGACTGCCGTCGTCCTCTATGTCTTCCGCAGCAAGAGCTTCCGCTCCCCTGCCTCCGCCCGCGCCGCACCACGACGGCATCGCGGTTCCGGCCGCCAGGAGAGACCGCAACGGCGACAGAACGCCACAGGCCACGCCGCGACGACGCCACTCCGCGACCCCTCGCGGGATCGGGAGCGGCGGTGTCGATTCCATCGCAACGCGTCCGCGACGCGCAGTTCGCGAAACGGACGTCGAGCGGCCGGGACACGCGAAACAGGCGCTGCGACCGCGTTTTCGCGCGTTTCGCAAGAGGCTGATCGCGCGGAATCTCGGCCGTCACGACGTCATTCCGACGCTTCGTTTGAAACGGCGCGGGCGGTCGTTACACTCGCGGCCTCTGGTTGGCCTTCTGGTTGCTTGATCGTCCTCTGTCCGCGGCCGCTCCCCCCCGCCATCCCGACCGCCGGACGCGCGAAACCACAGAGAAACTCTGCCCGGAGCAGTCCATGTCAGACGCCGAACGGGAACAACACTCCACCCACACCCTGGCCGAGATTCTCGCCGACCGCAACCTGTCGGCTGAGGAGCGCATCCAGGAGGCCGCGAAGAAGGCGCCCTTCTGGATCATCGCGGTCTCGGCCCACGCCATCGTCTTCGCCGTCCTCCTCATGTTCATGACCGGCGAGGACAAGGGTTCCGAGGAACAGAGCGCCACGGTCACGCGGACGGAACGGAAGGTCGACGATCAGAAGATCGAGGAGCAGAAGCCCGAGGAGAAGGAACTCGAGGTCAAGGCGATCCCGAAGGTCGAAGCCACCGACATCGACGTGGCCGAAGACACGTTCTCCACGGTCACCGACGACACCGTGAACCCCAACGCCCAGACCAACGAGCGGTTCGGCATGGCCGAGGGCACGGACGACGCTCCGGACAACCTCCTCACGATGAGCAGCGGCGGAAAGGGGCTCGCCGGGGCCATCGGGATCGGCTCGGGCACGGGCGCCGGCGGCGGAACCCGCCGCGGCAGCCCCCTCGGCGGTTCGCGTTTCGGCCGCCGGACGGCCCAGAAGGCCCAGCTCGAGCAGACCGAGAAGGTCGTCATGGCCGGTCTCGACTGGCTGAAGCGCCATCAGAATCCCGACGGAAGCTGGGACGCCGCCACCTTCACCCAGATGTGCGACGGCCGCCTCGGGCCCACATGCACAGGCAAGGGCAGTTCCATCCATATCGCGGGCGTCACGGGCCTCGCCCTCCTCACCTATCTCGGAGCCGGGTATGACAGCAACCGGCCGAGCGCCTTCCTCGAGACGGTGAAGAAGGGACTCAAGTGGCTGAAGCAGAACCAGGACGCCGAGGGCTGCTTCGGCCCGCGCACGGACGGCCGCTTCACCTACTCCCACGCCTGCGCGACCCTCGCCATGTGCGAGGCCTACGCCTCGACCAAGTCCGTTCCCTGGAAGAAGTCGGCCCAGGAGGGGCTCAACTTCATCCATGCGTGCCAGAACACTTACAAGGCCTGGCGCTACGGCGTGAAGCCAGGCGACAATGACACGTCGGTCACGGGCTGGATGCTCATGGCCCTCAAGTCCGGGAAGGACTCGGGTCTCACGGTGAGCGACAAGGCCATGCAGGAGGGCCTCGCGTTCGTCGACTCCATGACGGACGAGAGCACGGGCCGCACCGGCTACACGAAGAAGGGCGAGCCCCCCGTCCGCCCCGACGGCTTCCAGAACAAGTGGCCCGGCAGCGAGAGCGAGGCGCTCACCGCCGTGGCCATGTGTTCCCGGATCTTCTGCGGAGCCGCCGATGGCAATCCGCTCATGAAGGCCGGCGCCGATCTCCTCTCGAAGAAGCTCCCCGTGTGGGACGAGTCGGGCGGCAAGATCGACATGTACTACTGGTACTACGGCACGCTCGCGATGTTCCAGATCGGCGGGCCCTCCTGGGACGCGTGGAATCGCAATCTCAAGCTCGTCGTGGTCGACCAGCAGATCAAGGACGGCTGCTCCAAGGGGAGCTGGGACACCAAGGACCCCTGGTGCGATGACGGCGGCCGGGTCTACACGACGGCGCTCATGACGCTCTGCCTCGAGGTCTATTACCGCTATCCGAAGGTCTTCGGCACGGGCACGAAGAAGTGAGCCCGGGCATCCGCGTCTGAGTCGGGCGGAGCGCCGCGCTCCGCCTCCCCCGGTCATCAACACGCCGGATCGAGCATGAATCACGGTATCCCCATCTCCGATCCTTCCGTCGCCCGCTCCCGCCGCGGAGCCGGGCCCCTTACCGTCATCCTCTGCGCTGCGGTCATGGCCTTCGCCGCCGCGCACCGCGCCGGGGCCCAGGGAAATCCCGCCGTGGACGCGGAGGAGTTCGCCCTCGGCCTCGCCGAGACCCTCGGCTACTACGACCTCGCCGAGGAGGTCATCGAGAAGGGTCTCGCCGCCGCGAAGTCAGCGGACGATCGCAGCCGCCTCGAGTATGCGAAGGGCTCCGTGAAGTACTGGAAGGGGCTGCGCCTCCCCGACCGCATGCAGCGCATGGAGGCCCTCACGGACGCTGCGAGATCCTTCGAGTCGTTCCTGAGTTCCTTCCCGACATCGCCGAAGGCCGCAGACGTCCGGTACATCGTGACCGAGGTCCTCCGTCAGGCGGGCGAGGCCGCTGTGGATCTCATCAAGTCCGAGACGGACGCCGCGAAGAAGGACGACCTCCGCCGGCGGGGCATCGAGTTCTTCACGACCGCCCTCAAGCAGACCGAGGCCCGGATCGGCGATCTCAAGCTCATCGCTGAACCCACGGACCAGCAGAGGGACGAACTCGGCGCACTCGAGTTCCAGGTCGGGAAGCTGGCATACTCCCAGGCCATGCTCTATGACAATCGCAAGGGCGCCAATGCAGTCCAGTGCCTCGTGCGGGCCAAGGAGGTCTTCGAGAACTACGAGATCGACTACGGCGAGGCGCCTCTCACCTTCCAGGCCCGCCGGATCCTCGCCCTCATCCACGTCGAGGAAGGACAGTTCGACGAGGCACAGGACGTCCTCGACGCCAACTGCGAGAAGCTCCTCGACGCGCTCCGGGGAGAACGGGGCGCCGAGATCCAGCAGGACCCCGTGATCCTCACGATCATCGCCGAGGCGTTCAACGAGAAGGCCCAGTTCCTTCTCGCGACGAAGAAGCCTCCAGAGCCCCAAGATGCCCTGAAGACCCTGGCCGAGATCCACTCCCTCGTGCCCGGCCTCCGCGACGTCCCCGAAGGGCGCCAGCTCCTCGTGCTCCTCGCGAAGACATACATGAACGAGGGCCAGGCCGACAAGGCCGCGGAGATCGCGAAGACGGTCGCCGAAGCCGATGAAACCACGACGACGGGCTTCGCCGCCCGCGAGATCCTCGACAAGGTCGCCGGCGCCGGAGACGCCGGAGGCGGCCTCGCCCGGATGCTCGAGAACGCCGTGGCTCGCCGAGACATCGCGGAGTCCGAGCGCATCGCCCGGCGCGTCATCGCCCGGGCCCACGAGACGGCCGCCTCCGAGGAGGTCGCCGAGGCGGTCTTCCTCCTCGGCTCGCTCTATTGGACCACCGGGAGGTACATCGACGCCGTCGTCGCCTTCGGCGCCGTCGCGGACGACTATCCGAAATCGAAGCGGGCGCCCGAGGCCAAGTTCCAGCAGGCCAAGGCCTGCGCCGCCGCCCGGGCGGCCGAACGGACCTCGCAGACGGCCACGACGCGATTCTGGGAAAACCGGCGCGACCGTGCCCTCTCCGAGCTGGCGTCGCGTTTCCCGGACTCGGAGGAGGCGAGGGCCGCATCCTTCATCACGGCCGGCATGAAGGAGGACGACAATCAGCTCTCCGAGGCTGTTGATCTCTACGCGAAGGTTCCCGCCGCGTCCTCGAAGTACGGAGACGCGCAGCTCAAGGCGGGATCGCTCAGCCTGACGCTCGGCCTGCAGCTCGCCGAACGTAATCAGAACGAGGAGGCGAAGAAGCGGTTCTCACGGGCGGAGGAGCACCTCCGCACGGCCCGGGACCAGTTTCTGCGCATGGTCTCGAAGACGCTCAACGAGTCCGAGCAGCGCACGTACCGGGACAATGCCTTCGCGGCCATGCTGAGGCTCGGCGGACTCTATCTCCAGCCCCTCGCCCGCGCGCCGGAGAAGACCATCGAGATCCTCGCGAACGCCGAGAAGGACGGCGCAAGCCGCGACAACCTGAGCAAGGTGTGGCGGCTCCGCATCCAGGCGTACATCCAGCTCCGCAAGGGGCAGGAAGCCGCCGCCCTCCTCGAGAAGTTCCAGGCCGACTCCAAGACCGGCGGCGAGGCGGGCGCCGTGGCGGACGCCGCCGTG
>CAYQRN010000222.1:0-7198 GCA_964419995.1 uncultured Planctomycetia bacterium | reverse complement strand
GTCATCGCAGCGCCGTCAGAAGCCGGCGGCCCGGCCTCCGCCGCGGGGATCCGAGGCCCCGGACAGGATCCCCGTCTCCGGGTCCCGCGCGATGACGTGGGCATCGCCCATTCGCGCCCGCGTGTCGAGCACGTGCCCCATGCGCCGGAGCGCGGCCGTCACGTCCTCGGGGAAGCCCCACCGTTCGTGGACGATCCGATCCGGCAGCCACTGGTGGTGGATGCGCGGCGCGAAGACGGCCTCCGCCGCGTTCATCCTGAAGTCGATCACGTTGATGACGATCTGGAGGACCGTATTGATGATCGTCGGCCCCCCCGGCGTCCCCGCGACGACGAGCACCTCGCCGTTCTTCATGATCAGCGTGGGCGTCATGGACGAGAGGGGGCGGCGGCGGGGCGCCACGGCGTTCCGCTCCCCCTGGATGAGCCCGTACATGTTGGGCCGCCCCGGCGCCGCCGCGAGGTCATCCATCTCGTTGTTGAGGAGGAAGCCGGCCCCCGCCACGGTGACGCCCGAGCCGTAGCTTCCGTTCAGCGTCGTCGTGCAGGCGACGGCGCCACCCGCTCCGTCCACGACCGAGTAGTGCGTCGTCGACTCCTTCTCGAAGGGCCACGGGTCGCCCCGGCCCACGGTCTCGCTCGTCCGGGCCACGCCCGGCCGGATCCCCGCCGCGACCAGCGTCGCATACCGCTTCGAGAGAAGCCCGCGCGCGGGCACGTCGGCGTGGTCCGGATCCCCCATGTACTCGGCGCGGTCGGCGAAGGCCTGGCGCATGGCCTCCGCCATGAGGTGCAGCGTCGCCGAGGCATTGTGGCCCGAAGCTCCGAGATCGAACCGCTCGAGGATGTTGAGCATCTCGATGAGGCACACGCCCCCGCTGCTCGGCGGCGGCATCGAGACGATCTCGAAACCGCGATACGTGCCGCGGACGGGAACGCGCTCGACGACCCGGTACCCCCTCAGGTCCTCCTCCGTGATGATCCCCCCGCCGCGGTTCATCTCGGCGAGGAGCATCTCCGCCGTCGGCCCCTCGTAGAACCCCTTCGGCCCGGCGGCGGCGATCCGCTCGAGGGTCGCCGCCAGGTCGGGCTGCTCGAACCTGTCGCCCGGCGCGAGCAGGGAGCCTCCGCCGAGGAAGATGCGCTTCGACTCGGGGAAGCGCCGGAGGAGCTTCCGTTCGGCCTCGAGAGACCGCGCGAGATGATGGCTCACCGCGAAGCCCTCGCGCGCGAGGCGGATCGCCGGCGCCATGATCTCGGGGAGCGGCCTCGTGCCGAACGTCGCGAGGGCATGGCAGAGTCCGGCCACGCTTCCGGGCACCGCCACGGCGAGGTGGCCGATCGTGGACCGCTCCTCGACAGGCCGGCTTTCCGCGTCGAGGTACATGTCGCGGGTGGCGCGACCCGGCGCCATCTCCCGATAGTCGAGGGTCGTCTCTCCCTTCCCCGGCAGGTGGATCACCATGAAGCCGCCGCCTCCGATGTTCCCCGCGGCGGGGTGCGTGACGGCGAGCACGAAACCCATGGCGACGGCGGCATCCACCGCGTTCCCGCCGGCCCGCAGGACGGCAAGCCCTGCCTCCGTCGCGTGGGGCTCCGCCGAGGCCGCCATGCCTCCCCGTCCCGTCACGGGGGGCGCCGCGACTTGCGCATTGGCGGAACAGGCGAGCGCCGCGAGAAGCAGCGCGACAAGGAACGGACACCAGGTCCTCGGCTGGATCATCGGGGCTTCGCTCCCGGAGCTTCGCTCGTGGCTCCCTCGGGAGACTATCAGACGGGGCGGTGGCCGGAAGACTTTTCCCTGCCGCTCAAGTCGGACGCGACCAGGGCCCGATGAGAACTCCCGGCAAGAGGGACTGCCCGTGGACATCCAGCGTCTCTACGTGGCCTTCGAAGTCGAGAAGACGGCCCAGGACATCTTCCGCGCCCTCGCATCGGGTGAAGACGTCGTGGGCGTCCACGGCGGCGTCCCCGCCGGATATCCCGCGCGGTTCTTCGAGCTGTTCGCGCCGGCCCATCTCACGCCGGCCCAGATCGGCCGGACGATCCTCGACCGCTTCCCGGACGCCCGCGATCTCTCCACGACCTGCGCCCGATTCCGCGTGATCCTCGATGCGCCCTCGGTCGGACGCTCCCGCGCGGCACTCCTCCGAGGCGGCTTCCTCGTCCTGCCGGTCATCCCGCTCAGGAACGGGCGCGCCACGCTCCGCGTCCTCGGCCCGTCCGGAACCACCGCCGATTCCCTCCGGACGCTCCTCGCCGCGGCCGGCGCCGGGACCAGCGCCGACGTCGAGCCGGACCGGGACCCGGAAGCGCCGGACCGCGCGAGCGGCCCCGCTCCGGCTCCGCGCCAGCGCCGCGACACGGTCCGCGACGACCTCCGCCGGCTCATCGTGCCGGCCCTCTCCCCCGAAGGCGAGCTCTTCGCGCCGGTGGCATCC
Source organism: uncultured Planctomycetia bacterium (assembly GCA_964419995.1). Taxonomy (GTDB): domain Bacteria; phylum Planctomycetota; family CAYQRN01; genus CAYQRN01. The sequence goes on along the minus strand of CAYQRN010000222.1, from coordinate 4,758 downwards.
CTCGGCATCGACCCCGAGATCATCGCCGACTGGCTCGACAAGGTGGCGCGGTCCTCCCGCGGCCGGCCTTCCGCGGAGCAGCTCCCGTCCTCGTGGTTCGACGGACACGGGCTCACCCCGCGCGAATTCAAGGGACTCACGACGACGCTCTTCACGGCCCTCGCCGAGACGGCCAGCGATCTCGCGCGCACCGTATCGCGGCTCGGCGTCGCCCCGGCGGCCCTGGCGGCCGTGGTGGGCCGCGCCGCGGCCGCGCTCGGACTCGAGACAACCGGCGCCGGAACCGCGCCGGAGTGCATCGGAACGATGGGAACCCGAGGGCCCGCGGCCGGGGAGGCCGTGGGTGCGGGCCGGGCGGCCGAACTCGCGGATCAGGAACTCGGGGAATAGAAGAGGGCGAACGTGAACGGGCGCGCCGGGGATCCGGCGCGCCCGCTCTTTTCCCGCCCGCCGCCGGACCTCACCTCCACCACCCCGGAGCCGGCCGCTTCGCCACCGCGGCCCGAAGCCGTCGCAGGAACATCCGCCGCGACACCGTGACGGCGCCGAGGCTGAGCAGGTGCTCGTGGGGCGCCTGGGCGTCGAGAAGGCCGAAGCCCGCCCCCCGAAGCCGCTCCACGAGATGGGCGAGGGCCGCCTTCGAGGCGTCGGTGGCCCGGTGGAACATCGACTCGCCTGTGAAGAGGCCGCCGACGACGACTCCATAGAGGCCGCCCACGAGCGCCGGCCCCTCCCACACTTCCACGCTCATGGCGTGGCCCCGGCGGTGGAGCTCCGTGTAGGCAGCGATGAAGGCCGGACTGATCCAGGTCTCGGGGCGGCCCGCGGCGGGGGCGGCGCAGGCGCGGATGGCCTCGCCAAAGGCCGTGTTCATCGTGAAACGCCATCCGCCGCGCCGGATGGACTGGCGGACCGAGCGGGAGGGCCGCCACGTCTTGAGGTCGAAGATCGCCCGCGGGTCGGGAGACCACCAGTTGAGGACGGGATCCTCCGACCAGGGGAAGATGCCGCGGGCGTAGGACGCCACGAGCACGTCCGGATCGAGCGATCCTCCGAGCGCGACGAGCCCCTCCTCGTCGGGCTCATCGGCGTCAGGGACTTCCCCTTCCTCGAGCCATCGGACCATGGCGGCATGGTGTCACGCGCCCGCCCGCCTGCGGAGCCCCCCGGGCGGCGGGCGCGGACGGATGTTATGGTCGCTTCATGCGCGTCGAGGAGGTCCGTTTCCTCTCCGGGAGAACGATCCTCGCGGGCGAGTGGGACCTCCCGCGGGGCGATGGCACATTCCCCCTGGCGCTCCTCCTCAAGGGCGACGGATCCCTTCACCGCGACGGTTGCGGGCCGGCGCTTCCCCACTTCGATCTCGACCGGAGAATCGCCGAGATCCTCGTCGAGAGCGACTTGGCCGCCTTCCGCTTCGACCGGCGCGGCTCCGGCCGGAGCGGCGGCGTCGATGATCCGCGCGACGACGTGAGCCCGGGCGCCGACGCCCTCGCCGCCTGCGCCCGTGCCGTGCGGCATCCGGCGGTGAGCCGCCGCCGTTTCGTCATCGTCGCCCGCGGGACGGCCGCCACCCTCCTCGCGCGGAACTTCGGCCTCTTCGCGCGCATCCTCCCCCCTCGCGGCGTCGTCCTCGTGGCGCCGCGACTCTCGCCCGAGGAGGCCTTGGCCCTTGCCGCCCCCCTCATGGTCCTCGTCCCCGAGGTCGAGGACCTTCCGCTCGGGCCCGCCGGCGCCCTCGCCATCGCGCGGCGCGTGCGGGAAACCCACGGCGTCGCCGCCGGCTACCGCGTCGTCCACGGCGTGGACTCGCGCATGGTCCTCACCCGCGAGGAGATGAACGACCGCACGGTGCCCCACCCCGATCTCCCCCTCCTCGTGCGGGATGCCATCCGCTCCTTCCTCGCAACGCCGGACTGACGCCCGCCGCCCCGCCGCCGCCCTGTTACCATCCGACGGCTCCGATCCGAGCAGGGGCCGTCTTCCCGCGCCCCGGCCGCCGATGCGGCGCCGGTCTTCCGCCCCGGAAACGTCCGGGGCATGGAGAAGAGCCCATGGCTCCCCCGCGCGTTCTGTCGATGGAAGCGACGCTCGAGGCGATCCACGACCTCGGCCGGCAGGGCTTTCCTCCGGCGGCGACGTCCGCATTCCTGCGCTCGTCCCTCCTCGACCCCGCCGACCTCGACCGCCACGCCCGCACTTCCCCCGCCCGCTACACGCGCAATCTCGTCGTCCGGAACGACCTCTTCGAAGTCCTCGTCATCTGCTGGGGCCGGGGCCACGAGACGCCCATCCACGGACACGAGGGCGAGAAGTGCTGGACCCGCGTGGAGCGGGGGCGCCTCCGCATCGAGAACTACCGGGAGCTCGACCGCGACGGCGCCCGGGCGCAGCTCGAGCACCTCTCGACCATCGAGGGGGCGGCGGGCTTCGTGGACGGCCCGGCGGACATCCACGCCGTCCTGAACCCGCGGGCCTTCGACGGGCCCGCCGTGAGCTTCCATCTCTACTCGCGCCCCTACGACGCCTGCGACGTCTACGATCCCGCGACGGGCCTCGTCTCCCGGAGGCCCCTCGCCTTCGACTCCGTGGAGGGCCGTCCCCTCCTCCCGGACGTCACCTGACCACGGTGCGGCTCTGCTCCCGCAGGAACTGGAGCAGGTACCACGGGCCGCCCGCGCCCCGCCCCGTCGTGCCGGAGTTCTTCCAGCCGCCGAAGGACTGGGCGAACACCATGGCGCCCGTGGAACCGCCACGCGAGCGGTTGGCGTAGCAGACGCCGGCTTCGATGCGCTCGAAGAACCGCTCCACCTCCGCCGGATCCTCGCTGAAGATACCCGCTGTAAGCCCGTACTCCGCGGCGTTGGCCCGCGCGATGGCCGCCTCGAGACCGTTCACGGCCTCCACGCACACGATGGGCAGGAAGAGTTCCCGCTTCATGAGCTCGTGGTCCGGCGGGAGCCCGTCCACGACGGTCGGCGCCACGTACCAGCCGTCGGCGAGCGGCCCCTGCCTGAGCGTGGCCCCGCCGGCAAGGACCTTCCCGTCGCGCCGGGCCAGGGCGACCGCCTCCTCGTACTCGCGGAACGCCTTCTCATGGATCACGGGGCCCATGAAGACGTCGCGCTCGGTGGGGTCGCCGACCCGGATGCCATTCACCTTCTCGAGGAGCTTCGCGAGGAACGCCGCCTTCACCGAGGCATCCACGAAGACGCGGGAGCAGGCGCTGCACTTCTGCCCCGAGAATCCGAAGGCCGCCCGGAAGACGCCCTCGGCGGCCTTGTCGAGACTGGCGCGCGCCGTGACGATCACCGCGTTCTTCCCGCCCATCTCGGCGATGACGGGCTTCGCCCCCACGTCGAGGGCGCGCTTGAACGCGCCGATCCCCACGGGCTTCGACCCCGTGAACACGATACCCCCGATGTGCGGGCTCTCGACGAGGGCTGCGCCCACCTCCGATCCGGGGCCGCAGACGTACTGGATCGCCGCCGCGGGCACGCCGCTCTTCACGAACACGTCGCGGATCCAGAGCCCCGTGAGGGGCGCCTCGCTGCTCGGCTTCAGCACGGCCGTGTTGCCGGTGATGAGGGCGCCCGTGAGCATGCCCGTGGTGATGGCCACGGGGAAGTTGAACGGCGCGATGACGGCGAAGACGCCGTAGGGCCGCATGACGCTCCGGCCCTCCTCGTCGGGGTACGCCTTTCCGAGCGGCGTCTCCCAGCCCTTCCCCTTCTGGAGGCACTGGGCGTAGTAGCGCATGAAGTCGATGGCCTCGTCCACGTCGCCCATGGCCTCGGTCCGGTTCTTGCCGTTCTCGAGGGTGCAGAGGGCGGCGAACTCGTACTTGCGGCGGGCCATGCGCGCGGCGGCGCGCTTCATGATGGCGGCCCGGTCCTTGAGGGGCGTGGCGCTCCAGGTGGCGAAGCACTCCTTCGCCGACGCGATGGCCCGTTCCGTGTCGGCGCGGGTGCCGTTCTGGAAGCGGCCGATGAGGACGCGGGTATCCCCCGGCGAGCGCTTCTCGAAGGTGCTGCCGCCCGGTGCGGCGGGCTCGCCGGCGATCTGGTTTCGCTGGTTCTTTCCGAGCTTCTTCCGCACCTTGCCGAGGGCCTCCTCGTAGGCGGCGTGGAACTCGGACTCGCGGCCGGCGGAAACGGCGTTGTACCAGGTGTTCTCGTTCTGAAACGGCATCGTGGCTCCCTTCCTGTCGGGGCATTCTGTCGGCGATCCGAGGCCGCCCCAACCGCCCCGCGGCATGGAGTCCGCCGCGCAGCCGACCTAAACTTCCCCCACGATGCGACCCGCCGACGAAGCCCGCGAGGCGGTCCGGCGTCTCCGCGACGCCGCCACGGGGGCCACGACCTTCAAGAGCCGTCCGCTCGCCCTCTTCGTCGAGGGGCGCGCCCTCGATCCCGCCACTCCGGCGGGCGGCGCCGCCGAGCCCCTTCTCGCGGCCTCCACCTTCCTCGCGCCCCTCGCGGGTTCGCTTCCCCTCTCCGATCTCCTCACCGCCGCCTCCGCGGCCGCCGCGCGCCACGACCTCCTCCTCGATCTGCGCGTTCCCTTCCCGGCGCCCCCTCCCCTCCCCTGGTCCGATCTCCTCGCCCGCACGGCTCGCATCACCTTCGTGGTCGACGGCCCGCTCGATGCGCTGGCTGGTTTCCTGCGCCAGTCGTTTGCGCCCGCGCCGCAGTACTTCGAGGTGGCGGGGTGGGGTGTGTGGCTGACGCCGCAAATCGCCGCATACGAGTCGTCGCT
>CAYQRN010000221.1:0-7208 GCA_964419995.1 uncultured Planctomycetia bacterium | reverse complement strand
AGTTGAGGGGCGGCATGGCGGGCGCGGGCGCGATCGCCCCGGGCACGAAGCTGGTCACGTAGTACACGTCCAGGCAGTCCGCCGAGACGTTGAGACCGCGAAGCTGGTTCCACTGCGGACTGACGACGGGCTGGCACCCCGCCGCGGTGGCGTTGCCGTCGTCGGGGCCGGGGAGGTTGAGGAGTCCGGTATTGTCGATGAAGGTGACGTTGTTGTTCGCAAGCACGAAGCGGACGCAGCACTGGGCCCAGACGGCGTTGGCGGTGTTGATGTCGGCGTTCACCTGAGCCACGGTCGCCGCGGCGTTCATGCCGGCGTTGTCCCGGACGACCTTCACGTCGAGGCAGATCTGACGGAACGTCTTCGCGGGCTGTTTCGGAGCCCGGATACGGAGGATCCCGTCGGTGCCCTTGAGGATCGCCCCCGCGGTCGCTCCCGCGGCGGCGCCGAGCTCCGCTGCGGACCACCAGTAGAGATTGCCGAGGATCTGGCCGGAGACGGGGTCCACGGCGGCATCCAGGTTCGACATGAAGTGGAGGAACGGCGGCGCCTCGAGATTGTCGCCATCGCTGACGCCGAACATCGGATCCTGGCCGAGCCCGGCGTAGAGGAAGGAAAGGCTCATCATCGGGATCTGGAGGGATCCCGTCGCGACGTCGAGAAGACCCACGGCCGGGACGTCGGGGGAGCGCACGACGTTCACCGGCCCCGAGGCGACGCCGTCGCGCGTGATGGACGGGAACTCGGCGGAGATGGAGACGAGGTGCGCCTCGAAGACGTTCGGGTCCTGGGTCGGCACGTACTCGATGTCGAGGCTGCCCGTGACGGGGAGGTTGAACGCGACGCCGGGCCCCGTGATGGTCATCCGCGCGCCGTCGAGCCCCGACGGATCGAGGACGTAGCTCGTGAAGGGGTCCGCCGCCGGCGGCGCGTCGCCGGCCGTGAAGGCGATGGCCGGGGACGTCGCGAACTGGCCGTTCAGCGACTCCGTCGTGAGGATGACCCACTGGAACCAGGCCGGCACGCCCACGATGGCGGGCCAGTTCGGCACGGCCGTGGGATGGACGATGTCCCCGAGGGGCCCCGACACGCCGGCGGCGTAGACGGCGGCGTCGAGAGCCGGGTCGATGTAGATCGGACACCCCGCGACCATGGTCTCGGCGTAGCCGAGGCCCATGAAGAGCAGGGCGGGGCTCGCCGGAGGTGCACCGTAGAGCGCGAAGACCATCGGTTGGCCAAGGTAGGGGCGGCCGCCGAGCCCGATACCGGGCACATGACCCGACGTTGTGGCCGGGGCCCACCCGACGGGGGTGACGGAACCTTGGGCCCCGAGCGCGCCAGCCAGGGCCGCGACGACGAGCAGGACCACGACGCTGAGACGGTACAGCATGGGGATTTCCTCTCTCGAAGAAGGTGACCGCGCCATTCTCGACGCCGCAATGACATTTGTCAATCTTCGTCCCGTTGAATTCCGTTCTCGATCCGTTAGCCGAGTCCCGAGGATCCCCCCTTGACCCGCGATCCACCGGGGGTCTAGACTCGACGGACGCCCGGGGCCGGAATGCCCCTGTCCCCGCGACGCGGAGGTCCACCCATGAACTGCCCCTGCTGCGGCGCCCGGATGCCCTCGGAGCGTGGCCCCTTCGACCGCTCACCGACGACTCCGGTCGCCCCCATCCATGCCGGCGATCCGGCCCTCGACGCCCCTGTCGCGACACGCATGGCCATCCTCGAGGACCGGGTGCGCGCGGCGCCCGGCGACGCGCGACAGCGATTCGCCCTCGGCGTCGCCTACTACCATGCCGGGCGCCTCGCCGAGGCCGTGAGGCAGTTCGACGAGGCCCTGGCCATCGATCCCCGCTACGTGGACGCCCATTTCCAGAAGGCGGTCTGCCGCTACCGCCAGTGCCGCATGGAGGAGTGCATCGTCGCCTGCCGCGCCGCTCTCGCCATCGACCCCTGCCACGCTCCGGCCCAGTACCGCCTCGCCCGGGCCTGGCTCCACTCCGGCCGTCTCGACCGGGCCAGGGAGGCTTTTCTTCGGGTCCTCGAGCTCGATCCCGACAACACCATCGCCGTGTTCCACCTCGGCACCGTCCTCCTCCGCCGCCGCGAGTTCGCGGAGGCGCGGCGCCGCTTCGAGGAGGTCGTCGCGCGGAGCCCGCGCCACGCCGCGGCGCACCGGCTCCTCGGGATCTGCTTCAAGTGGAACCGCGAGCTCGACCGGGCCATCACCGAGTTCACGGCCGCGGTCAGTCTCGACCCCGACGACAGCGCGAGCCTCGAGGAGTTGAAGGCCCTCGAACGCTGACGTTGCCCTGTCAGACGGCTCGCGCCCGCGCCTGGATGAACGAGTAGAAGAAGACGGCGTTGGGATCGCGTCCCACGCGGTCCAGCTCCTCCGTCATGCCGCGGACCGTGGCCGGCGACACGCGACCGGCCCGGAGAAGGGCCGGCGCGCCCGAGAGGAGCAGGTCGGTCCAGTAGGCGAGGAACTCGGCGCGCTCGCCGGGCTCGCGGTTGTCGAGGTGCGCCGTGATGACCGTCGTCTGGACGTCGATGAACCCGACGGCCTGGAGGAGGTTGCCGAGCTTCGCCCCCACGAACGGATCGCCCCCGAGGCGGAGTTGATGGTCGTTGAAGGCCATCCAGTAGCGGAGGGTCTTCGGGCTGTAGGGATCGATGAAGAGCGTGGCGTTCAGCACCTCGCTCACGACGATGGGGGCCCCCGCCGCGAGCACACGCCGCGTTTCCGACAGGACACGCGCGGGGTCCGGCACGTGTTCGAGAAGCCAGCAGATGAAGGCCCCGTCGAAGAAGTCCTGGGGAAAATCGATGTGGGCGGCATCCCCGCGGACGAGGGTGTGGCGTCCCTTGGCCCAGGGAACCTCGGCGAGGAAGGTCCGCGCCCGGGCGAGCTGGGTTTCCGACAGTTCGATGCCCGTCACGTGGAGTTCGGGGAAGTGTCGGAGGAGGATCTCCGTCTGGGCCCCCACGCCGCAGCCCACCTCGAGGAGGCGGCGGCACCGGCGGAAGGGGAGACGATCGTGGACCTGGGGTTCGAGAACCCGCGCCTGCCGGTAGAGACGCTCCTGCTCGTCCGTCGTGTAGCCGTGGAGATACCCCTGGTGCCGCCCCCGTCCCGACTTCGCTTTCCGTGCCATCCCGGTTCTCCCTGACCGGCGCCGATTCTATGTCAGGCGCCGCCGACCGGCGAGCCCCCCGGGGACGGGCGGCGCGTCCGGGAGCGTCCCGCCGCGGGTCTCCGGAAGCCACCAGACGGCCAGGGCCGCGAGGAGGGCGAAGAGAGCCGCCAGCGCGATGCCGGGGCCGAGACGGGCGCCGCCCACGGCCAGCACGAGGAGCGGCGCGAGGAACTGGACACCCCGCGTGACGTTCATGCAGATGCCCGAGGCCGTGGTGCGGAGCGCTGTCGGGAAGAGCTCTGCGTAGAGCGGCCCGAAGCCCGACCACGTTCCCGTGCCGATCCCCGCCGTGAAGGCGAAGCCCAGGATGAGCCTCGGTTCCTCGCGAAGGGCCCCGGAAAGGAGCGTCAGGATCCCGAGGCTAAGGGCCATGATGCCCGCGAAGACGCTGAATGCCGTGCGGCGTCCGATACGGTCGGAGACGACGCCGTAGCCGAGATAGCCCGTGAGGGATCCGGCGACGAAGGCCAGGGTCCAGAGACCGGACTTCGCGAGGTCGAGGCGCCACTCGCGGGCAAGGAAGTCCGGGAGCCACGTCACGGTGAACCAGTAGGCCGCCATGTTGAGCAGGGTGAGGAGGAAAGTCCTTCCGAAGACGCCGCGGATCCCCGGTTCGAGGAGACCTGCGAGGCGGCCGAGGAACGCGCGCCCCGGATTCCCGACTCCCGTCCGATGGGAGAGCCAGACATCCGACTCCGGGATGCTCCGGGCTGCGACGAGAAGCACGATGGCCGGCGCCGCCGCGATCGCCGCCACGACGCGCCATCCCGCCACGGGACCGAGCTGGAAGACGAGAAGCGCGGCGAGCCCGAGTCCGAGGGGCGCTCCGCTCTGGGAAAGGGCGCCGAAGCGGCCCCGGAGGCGCGGCGGCACCGTCTCGCCGACGAGCATCTGACCGGCGGCCCACTGTCCGCCGATGCCGAGGCCGGCCACGGCCGCCGCGGCCACGAGCCCCGCGAGGTTTCGCGCAGCCGCAGAGGCCAGGAGCCCCGCCCCGTACACGGCGAGGGAGGCACGGATCGCGGTCCGGCGGCCGGATCTGTCTCCGAGGAGCCCGAAGAGAAGCCCCCCGAAACCCGTGGCTCCGATGGCCACGGCCTTCACCCATCTCACCGCCCCATCGTCGAGGCCAAGCTCGCCGCGGCAGAGCCCCGGCGTCCACACGAGGACCATGAGGGCGAGGAAGACGGCGAGCCACCCGGACCAGCTCACGGCGAGGATCCGCCAGTGGATCCGCGTGGGCGTCAGGACTTCGGAGAGAAGGGGCATGGGCCGAAGGGTATGACGCGGGCCGGCGCGAGCCGACCCGCCGAGTCCGGCACCCGGACTACGCGCCCCATCCGGCCCGGGAACGGAAGCGCGCCCGGGGCGCCTCGAGGGGCCCCGGGCGCGTCCCGGCTCAGCGACTCTGGAGCGCGATCAGAAGCTGTAGCCCTGATCGCCCGGAATGAGCGTGAAGGGATTCGGCACGATGGTGAGGACGCCCGAGATGGGCGTGCAACCGAGATCATGCCCGGCGTTGAACTGCTCGAAGAACGAGAGTCCCGGACCGCCGAGGAAAGCCCCGTAGGTGGCGCTGATGTCGATCGACGTCCACGGATTCGCGCCGCCGGCCGAGATGCCGACCAGACCGCCCGTCGCATCCATGGAGCCCCAGTACAGGGTGATGAGGCCCGTGGCGTCGAGCTGGATGGCCATGTCGTTGCTTCCCGTGTTGTAGTACTCGGGCACGCCGACCCAGCTCACCGAAAGCGACGTGGGCGTCTCCGTATACGCCACGGCACCACCCGTGCCGGGATTCAGATCGTCCCACCACGGCGAGATCCGCGGGGATCCGGTGGCCATCGACAACGGCGAGCCGCTGAGGCTCACATCGCCGGCCCCGAACGTGATATTGCCGTTCGAGTTCACGTAGACGTCGCTATAGACGTTGCCGTAGAAGGGGAACTGGAAGGCCGTGAACGGCAGGTAGACGAAGGTATCGTCGCCCTGGGCCATCACCGTGCTCCCGATGGCCGCTGCCGGGATCCCGCTGCTCACGGAGATCCTCGTCGCCGCGGTCAGGTTGTACGACCAGGCGAGGGTCGGGTCGACGACGAGTCCCTGGAACGTCCCGAAGACCCCGGGCAGCGTCCCCGGCGGCATGACGAGGGGGATCACGGAAGATCCCGCACCATCCGTGCGCCCGAGGAGCTGTTCGAAGAGGCTTCCGGGAACGATGCCGTTCAGGAGGATCGAGAACGGCTGCCCGATATCCAGGTTCACGATGCCGTAGGGAGCGAAAGACATGCCGGGAGCGAGCATCGTGCCGAAGACGATGGCGAAGGGCTGGGAGCCGCTCGGCCCCGTCGAGGTCGTCATCGTGAAGCCCGAGCCCGCGCCGACGGTCCTTTCGAGGGGGTAAACGCCGGGCCCGCTGCACGAGGCGCCCGAGAAGACGAGGCCCGCGCGCGGCGTATTCGGCTGATTGATCGGGGGCGGCGGCAGCGTCGACGGCGTGATCGTGTCGATGTAGAGCACCGACGCCACGGCGTTGTCGCCGTTGTTGCCGCAGATGATGCGAAGCTCCACGGTCTGCCCGGGCGTGAAGCCCATGGTGAAGAGGTTATAGGCCGCCGTCTTCGGACCGGTGGGAGCCACCTCGTTGCCGAAGCCGAGCCATGCCATGGCCGTGCCCGTGAACGTGAGCGGCACCGTGGCGCCGGGGATGTTGATGGGAGCCGCGGCGGTACCGGTGTCCACGTAGAGGAGGTTGGCGAGGTTGAGGCCCGTCGTCGGGTCGATGAGATCGACGCTGGCGAAGTCGTTGTAGAACGTCGTCGGGACGCTTTCGCCCGTGGTCCAGGCCCAGTCGAAGGCGAACATCCCGCTCGGGTCGACCGTGAAGGTCTGGCGGATCTCCGTCACGGATCCGACGGGGTGGAGACCTCCGCCGCTCGGAGCCGCCGGAGCGGGCCCGTAGCTCACGAGCATGCCCCACTGGGTGCCCGAGGTCGGGAATCCGTCATCGGAAAACCCGAAGTTGTTGAAGGGCTCGATCGTCGTGTCGAATCCCGTGGAGTCGAACACGTCGACCCACGGCATCGAGAAGGTCGTACCGACGATCTGGGCGTCGAACACGCCATCGCTGACCTGGGCCGTGACAGAGGTCGCCAGGGCGAGAAGCGCCGCCGGAAGGAGCGCGCGGATTTCCATCGGTCTCTCCAGACGCTGAAGCAGGGACGACAGGACGTCCGCCGATCGCCCGTCCGCGGAAAACGGAGTCCCATTCATGTCGGGATCGGGCGGCAGCAACGGCAAACGGTCGGGCGGCGTCATCGCCGCCTCAGGCCGCCCGAGAATGCCCGATCGCCCGTTTCGGATCAAGTCCGGTCGGTTTCGCGTCCGGATCGGCGCGAAGGGATCCGGGGCGCTCCCCGCGCCGCGCATCCGGTCTCCCCGGGCAGCGACGCCGCCGCGACTCGCGTGTTCTCAACGGGATACGACCCAGCCGAGGATCTCCCGCAGGCTCGCGGATCGCCCCTGCATGAGGATCCCGACCCGGAAGATCCGGCCGGCGGCCCACACGCAGCCGAGGGTCCCGAAGAAGGTGAGGACGAGGGAGAGGAGAGCCTGCCAGGCCGGTGGGCCGGGCGACAGCGAGAGCCGGAGGAGCATGAGCATCGGCGTCGCCGGCGGGAACAGCGAGAGGAGAACGGAGGCGGTGCTGTCCGGCGCCCTGAGGACGAGGTTCCAAGTGAACATGGGCAGGAGAACGAAGATCATCGCCGGCATCATGAGGCTCTGGGCGTCCTTGAGCTGCGTGCACGCGGCCCCGATCGAAATGTAGAGGGAGCCGAAGAACAGGACGCCGAAGGTCATGAACACGAAGAACCAGGCGAAGAGCGAGGGCGGGATCTCCGAGAGGATTCCGAGGTGCGCCGCGAGGCCGATGCCGCCGCCGAGGTAGACGAGCGCAAGGACGAGCGACTCGGATGCCGCCCCGAGGAGCTTCCCCATCAT
>CAYQRN010000220.1:0-7231 GCA_964419995.1 uncultured Planctomycetia bacterium | reverse complement strand
TCGCGAGCGTACATGCCGCGCCTCCCCGATTCATGCGAGCTTGCCGGAAGGACACCACTGAAGGGCGGCACCGCACCTCGCGACACCCCTCACGCTGCGATCACGCGGCCTCCGCCGACCGTCCGCACGGGTCGATCCCTACGCGCTCGACTCGAAAGACCCCCGGCCCACCCGGATTTCGCGAGCTTGCCGGAGGGACACGTCAGCTGCACGCTGCTGTTCGGCCCTGAGCCACAGCGATGACTGCGCGTCAGTCCAGTCCGCGTCAGTCTGGGGGCCAGTATTGCCATTGTCGATCGATCTGGCGAATGCTCCCGTTGATCGTGGCCGCCCAGCGGCCCGACGTCCGCCAAACGGTCTGGATTTGGTCCAGCGGGATGTCGAGCTGCCCTGTCCCATTCGGCTCACTGAACGAGGCTGCGTTGCCAAGCAGATCGACCTGTTGAAAGCGGACCTCAACCGATTCCAGACGAGCGCTCTGCCCGCCCCCGAAACCATCACCCGAAAGTGCCGCACGCACGACCCATCGCAGGGTGACTCTGTCGCGTTCGTTAGGGGGAATCGAGCTCAGGATGGCGGCGGCGCGGCGGGCAGTCATAGACGCGTAGACTCCAAACTGGTCCGGGTGAAGGTACTCGGTCAGCGATCCTACGCGGTATGGGAAGGCCCAACCCTTATCGACAAGGAGACCACCCTTGTCTTGGCGCAGGAAGACCCCGATAGGTGCGCGGGAACTTGCCTCAACGGCGACCACGACAACCACTTTGGACGAGTCCGGCAAACCAATTGATCGGACATTGAAGACCGGCGTTGGCCGACAGCGATCCTTGACCTGTTCCTCGATGACTTTGGTGATCTCGGCGGCAAGATTCTTCTCGATTCCGTGGAACCCGGTGCAGCGAGTGCGATTCATTTCGGTCGAAACGCCGACAAGAACATGACCGCCTAGCACGTTGGCCAGCGCCGCGACGTCCTTTGCGAACTCGATCTTGTTCTTTGACGGGTCCAGTGTCTCCTTGAAGTCAAGGTCGGCACTTTCGGAACTTGTGCCAGCAAGTGGCTGAAGGCTCTCCCAACTCGTCAGGCTGCGCATGTAGGTCACTTCCTCCGAGGCCGCCGTAGTCTCATCCAGGCCGATGGTTTGCGCAATGGGCTGAACGCTCAGCATCAGCGGCGGCGCGAAGCGCCGTCCGTTGCATGCTGTTGTTATGCGCCGACTTCATGCGTGCTCGCCCTTTCTGACCCGGCAACCGCCTCGAGCCAGCGTTTCTCCACTGCGGGCCCGGTGAACTTGCCGAACATGAGTTGCGCCCATCGAGTGAAGGTCACAGCCAGGCCCCAGAGCACCAGGGCAGCCACTACGAGATTCACCGCTCCGTAGAACTCGGCTACGTCACTCCAGTTCGGCGCGGACCGTAGAGCCAATGATGTGGGCCCGGCGAAATACAGGGCGGCACAGAGAAAGTCAATTACGAGCAAGACGAGCGCAACAGTGATGACGTAGCTGTGCCGGCGAAATGTGTCTGGACCGCATGACCCTCCTGCGATTTTTCGGTACCTGTTGAGGTGGTATTCCCACATCCAGACGAAGTCGTCGTATCGGCTTTCCATGAGCTGAAGGTAGCCCACCATCCGCTGGATGGACAACGCCTTGTCCAGGATCATCGTGGCGGCAAGTACGTTCAGCAGGATCGGTGCAACGTAGACCAAGGGCCCTACGCTCGTCGCAGCTCCGTACGCGAGGACCGCGGCGGTCAAGGTGATGCTCGCTCCGAAGAGGTTGAACTGGCACTTCTTCTGGTCGAGGATCTCCTGCCTGACCGTGGAGTACATGGTTTCCGGATCGATCATCGCCGGTCTACCTACTGGGATCCGTGCGCATAACTATCAATTGGGCGGGTCTGCATAGTGTGGATAGAGGAGCTGGGCCGCAGCGTAGCAAGGGTGAAGCGGCGGAGGAGGCGCGCCGAAGGGGCTGAAATGGCAGGGGTTGGGTTCGGCGAGGCGATCGGCGGTGTCGCGTTATACAGGTCTGTGTAGGTGGGCGCGGGGCGAAGCTGGGTCATGGGTGGAAGAGCCGGTCCGCGGGACTGCGGACGGCCGCGGGGCCGCGGTTGAGGACGTGAGTGTAGATCATCGTGGTGGCAACGTCCTTGTGTCCGAGCAGCTCCTGGACGGTTCGGATGTCGTGGCCGTCCTCGAGAAGGTGCGTGGCGAAGGAGTGCCGGAACGTGTGCGAGGTCACGCGCTTTGAAAGCCCGAGTCGAAGCGCTGCCCGGCGAACTTCCCGTTGGACCACGGTCTCGTGGAGGTGATGGCGGTGAAGCCGACCGGTCTCCGGATCGTTGTACTGCCGGGTCGCCGGGAAGATCCACTGCCAGGGCCATTCGCGGGCAGCGTTTCGGAGCTTGCGGTCCAGCGCGCTTGGAAGGACGACCCACCCGGCGCCGCTAGCGAGATCCTCTTCGTGCTGAACCCGAACCCGCCCGAGCTGCTCGCGGAGCGGGTCGAGAGCCGTCTCGGGAATCATGGTCAGGCGGTCCTTGGCGCCCTTCCCGTCGCGAACGACGATCTGTCGTCGCGCGATGTCGAGATCCTTCACTCTCAGCGAACATGCCTCGAGGAGGCGGAGCCCAGATCCGTAGAGAAGAAGGGCAACGAGGCGTGAAACGCCTTCCATCGTTGCGATCAGTCGGCAGACTTCGTCGCGAGCGAGGACGGCCGGCACCCGGACCGGACGCCGGGCGCGCACGAGGCCCTGGAGCCATGGGAGGTCGAGGCCGAGGACGTGCCGGTAGAGGAAGAGAAGCGCGGCGAGGGCCTGATTCTGCGTGGATGCGGCAACCCGTCCACGCGTGGCGAGTGCGGTGAGGAAGGCCGTGACATGGTCAGCGCCGAGCAGCCGCGGATCACGCCGGTCGTGGAACTCGTAGTAGCGGCGCATCCAATGAAGGTAGGCATCCTGCGTCCGGGGACTCAGGTGCCTGAGCGTCATGGCGGCGCGGGCAGCATCGCCGAGGACCGGTCGTGGCCCGGCGAAACCCGGCGGGAGCGCTTCTGCGGCCTCGCAGACCAGGGAGTCCGACGCGTCGGAGAGCCTGCGCTCGATCCACCCGGTCACGTGCATCGACCCGCCTTTCCTGAATGCGTGTCGAGGGGTAGCCCTCGCCGTCCGGTGCCCCGTGGACGGCCTCCTGATCGCATTCTAGTCGCCTCGGTCACATCGAGCAAGTGGGCAGGCGTCGGAACGGAGGAGCGACGCGGAGCGGAGCGTTCCTACTTGAACGACGGCAGGTCGCGAGAGGCTGGACGCCGCCGATGGCGAGATCAGCTCCGGCGAGCTCATCGTCCGAATCGGGGCGACTGGATTCGAACCAGCGACCTTGTGGTCCCAAACCACACGCTCTGGCCAGGCTGAGCTACACCCCGGGCGTCCCGCCGGAGGCGGGACGGGGGACGATACGCGGAGGGAGTGCCGGCGCGCAAGACGGAGAGGAGGTGGGATCAGTACCAGGAGGGGAGGTGATCGAGGCTCATCTCGGAGATGGGGACCCAGTCCCGCCCGCCGCTGCCCGTGGTGTAGACGACGGTGAGGCCGGGGATCTCGGATCGGCGGACGCGGAAGCCGAGGTCATCGCTCACGAACGTCTCGGACTGGTCGTGGAAGGGGGTCGTGACGGCGGCGCGATACTCGGACACGAGCCAGGTGCGGCCGCCGTCGGCCGTCGTGTAGGCATTTTCGAAGGTCTCGCCGCCGCCGCCGAGGACGCAGGAGACGCGAAGCGACCCGTTGCTGTCGTCGGCGAAGTGGAGGGAGTGGATCTCGGTGACGGTGCTCTCCGGATTCTCGGGGAGGGAGATCTCGCGGTAGTGTCCGCCGCCGTCCCGCGTGGCGAGGCAGATCGGCACGGTCCGGCCATCGCGGACGCGCGTCCCCGCGACCCAGCCCCGGAGGCGGTCCGTGAAGAAGACCGAATGCAGGACGACGCCGTCGAGGTCGGCAGTGTCGACGCCCTGGCGCCGCCACCGCGTCCCGCCGCTCTCGGTCCCGAGGATGAGCCCTTCGGGCGTGCCGTCGGCGCGAAGGAGCCAACCGACGACCCAGACCTCTCGCGCCGAAACCGCCGCGACCGCGCGGATCTCGAGGCCGGTGTACTGGGCGTGCTCCGGCGTGGGCACATGGAGATGCGGCCCCGGACCGGAGCAGGAGACGAGCCCCACGAGGGGCAACAGGACGGCGCTCAGGGTCTTACCGCTCATGGCTTCCCCGGATCCTTCACCGCGACACCCCGCCGCAACGTGCGGAGGGCGGGCGGATTATGCTATCGGACCCCGGGCATGGAAAAGTTGAAGCCCCGGCGGCGCGAGCGGCTCAGAGGAAGAACGCGACGATCCCGGCGAGGACCAGGAGCCCGCAGAGCCCGGTGACGAGGAGGCCGCTCCGGTTCCGTTGGCCACCCTTCGTGGGGATGCCGGTGGCCGTGATCCGGCCGGAAGTCGTGACGGTGGGAGCCCTGCCGGACGAACCGGTGGCGCGCCGAACCCCGCCGGGAAGCTCCGCCCCGCACTCCCCGCACTTCGCCTTCGCCGGACCCGACGTGGCCGGAACCCGTTGCGTCGCATCGCACGACGCGCAGCGGACCTCGACCGTGCTCGTGGAGACACCCATGCCTGCCAGACTCCTCGGACACACGCGCCGGACATGGATTCGCGCGACGCACGCCGGCGCGGGCGCCGCGGTCACGGATCGCACCCGGCTCCGCCGGGCGGATCGCGGATGACTGAACTCGCTCGGGCCGGGTCTGGCAGGGGGAAACGCCGGCAGAATGCACGGAACGACCCGGATGATAGCCGGTCGGGCGGCCGCGCGCCAAAGAGATTCCAGGTGGTGGCCGGGCGGACCCCCGGCCGCAGGGCGCGACGCGGCGCGTTGACCTCTCCCGCGGCACGGGCTACTCATTCCCTGAATGAAGGACGGCACAGAGAACCAGGCCGGCCCGGAGGCGCGGCTTCGAGCCCTCCCCCCCGTGAACGGGATCCTCGAGGAGCTCGACCGCCGCCACCCCGATCTCCCGCTCGGACGCACGTTCCTCCGGGACCTCGTGCGGGAGACCCTCGAGAAGCACCGCCGCCGGCTCACGTCCGGAGCTGCTCCCGAAACGGCCCCCGACGCGGCGGCGCTGGCCGCCGAGGTGGCCCGCACCGCCCTCTGCGGCGGCGGCCTCCGGATGCGCCGCGTCATCAACGCCACGGGCATCATCCTCCACTCGGGAATCGGGCGCGCGGTCCTCGCCCGGGAGGCGCTCGAGGCCGTGGCCGCCCAGAGCGGCTACTGCCTCCTCGCCGTGCGCGACGAGGACGGCGAACGCGAGGAGCGCGACGTCTTCATCGTGGACATCCTGCGACGCCTCACAGGCGCCGAGGACGGCCACGTCGTCAACAACAACGCCGCGGCGACGATGATCATCCTCAACACGCTGGCGGCGGGTCGCGAGGTCATCTGCCCCCATGGCCAGCTCGTGGAAATCGGCGGCCAGTTCCGGATCCCCGAGGTCATGGAGATGTCGGGGTGCCGCCTACGCGCAGTGGGGACGACCAACAAGACCTACGTCGCCGACTACGAGAAGGCCATCGGCCCCTCCACGGGCGCGCTCCTCGTCGTCCACCCGAGCAATTACAGGATCCAGGGCTTCCACGAGGAGCCGTCGATCGCCGAGCTCGTCGCGCTCGGCCGCCGGACGGGCCTGCCCGTGATCCATGACCTCGGCTCCGGGAACCTCCTCGAGAAGGGGCTTCCGGCAGGCTGCGACGAGCCGGCCGTCGCCGGGAGCCTCCGCGCCGGCGCCGACCTCGTCTGCATGAGCGGCGACAAGCTGATCGGGGGCCCCCAGGCGGGCATCATCCTCGGGCGGCGGGACATCGTCGAACGGATCCGCCGGAATCCCCTCGCCCGCGCGCTGCGTATCGACAAGCTCACGTGCGTGGCGCTCGAGGCGACCCTCCGCGTCTACCTCGACCCCGCCACGCTGGCGGCCCGGATCCCGACCCTGCGCATGCTCCTCATGCCGCCCGCCGCGATCGAGCGCGCCGCGGCGCGCCTCGCCGAGGCCATCCGGCGGACCCTCCCCGGCCTGCCGGTCGAGCTCGAAGCCTCCACGTCGTTCCTCGGGAGCGGCGCGCTCCCCGCCGTCGGACTCCCCACGACCTGCGTCGTCCTCCCGAAGCTGCCCGGCCCCGCGGGCGACGTCGCGCGCCGGCTCCGGCTCCGCCCCGTGTCCGTGTTCACGCGCGTCCACGCGGGGGCCGTCCGCATCGACCCGCGCACGCTGCAGGAGGGCGAGGACACCGAGCTCGTCGAGGCTCTGGCGGATGTCCTCGGGAGCCCCCCGGAGAGCCCATGAGCACCGGAGAACGGATCCGGCTCACCCAGTACGCGAGCTGCGGCGGCTGAGCGTCGAAAATCCCCGCGGATCAGCTCGCTCAGGTCCTGAGCGCCACCGAACGCGTGACGAGTTCCGACCTCCTCGTCGGCATCGAGGGATCCGATGACGCCGGAGTCCTCCGCATCGCCGCCGACCGGGCCCTCGTCCTCACGACGGACTTCTTCACGCCCATCGTGGACGACCCGCGCACGTTCGGCCGCATCGCGGCCACGAACTCCCTCTCGGACGTCTGGGCCATGGGCGGCCGCCCCCTCGCCGTCCTCAACATCATCGGCTTCCCGTCGGACACGCTGCCTCTCGAGGTTCTGACGGAGATCCTGAACGGGGGCTCGGAGAAGATCCGCGAGAGCGGCGCCGTCCTCGCGGGAGGCCACTCGGTCTGGAACTCCGAGGTGCTCTACGGCCTCGCCGTGACGGGCGAGGTCCACCCCGACCGCGTCTGGCGGAATGGCGGCGCGCGGCCCGGCGATGCCCTCGTCCTCACGAAGCCTCTCGGCACGGGTCTCATCACGTCGAAGCTCAAGGCCGAGGGCGGCGACTTCCCAGCGATCCGCGAGGCCGTGCGCTGGATGACCCTCCTCAACGGAACGGGGTTCCGCGCCATCGCCGGGCGGACAGTCCACGCCTGCACCGACATCACGGGCTTCGGCCTCGCCGGCCACGCCGCCGAGATGGCCGCCGGGAGCGACGCACTCCTGCGCATCCACGCCTCGCGGCTCCCCCGCATCCGGGGAGTCGAGACGGCCTTCGAGGAGCGCAAGGAGCTGAGCCTGCTGTCCGAGCCGCTC
>CAYQRN010000219.1:0-7343 GCA_964419995.1 uncultured Planctomycetia bacterium | reverse complement strand
GGTGGTCATCGATCGCTTCGATGCCGTCCGGGGCGGGGCAGAGCGGTCCACCGGCGAGTTCGTCCGCGTCCTCGCGCGGATGGGGCACGAGGTCGAGGTCTGGACGCGGAGCGCCGCGCAGAGCGCCGCCGCGGCCCACGTCCGCACGATCCCTTCGGCGGGGCCGTCGCGCGCGGCCAAGCTCGCGAACTTCCTCCGGGGGGTGCGCCGCCGCATCGCTGAGGAGGGCCGCCCCGACATCCTCCACGCCATGATCCCGCTGCCGGAGGCCGATCTCTACATGCCGAGGGCCGGGCTCATCGCGTCGGTGGTCCGGGCGAAGCTCGAGGCCGAGCCCACCTGGCCGCGGAAACTGGCGCGGCGATTCTCGGCGGCCTTCAACCGCAAGGAGCGCATGCTCCTCGCCCTCGAGCGGGAACTCATGGTGGCGGAGCGAGGGCCCGCCTGCGTCGCGATCTCGGACCTCGTGGCCGAGGATGCCCGCACCACCTACCACGTCCCGCCGTCGCGCCTGCATGTCATCTTCAACGGCGTCGATGTGTCGGCCCTCGACGCGGCCGCCGCCGGCGTGACGCGCGAAGGGGCCCGCGCCGTCCTGGGGCTTGACGACGCGACCGTGGTCTTCGCCTGCGTCACGCATGACTTCCGCCGAAAAGGCGTGAGGGAGCTCATCGCGGCGACCCGGCGGCTTCGCGAACGGTCCGCCGGGACGCCGGCGGTCGTCCTGGTCGCCGGTCGCGGCCCCCTCGAGAAATACGGCGTCCTCGCGGGGGCGGCGGCGGAGGACGGGACCATCCGGTTCCTCGGGCCCGTGGAGCCGGCGGTCCGCGTCTACCGCGCCGCCGACGTCCTCGTCCTGCCGACCTGGTTCGACCCGTGCAGCCGGGCGGTCCTCGAAGCCCTGGCCCTCGGGATCCCCGCCATCACCACGGCGCGGAACGGCGCGGCGGAGATCCTCGCGGACGGACGTGCCGGCCTCGTCGTGTCCCGCCCCGATGACGCGGATGCCCTGGCCGGGGCGATGGAGGCCTTCCTCGACGGGGCCCGCCGCCGTGCCGCCGCGGAGGCCGCCCTTGCGCTCCGGGACCGCATCAGCATCGAGCGGCACGTGCGCGAGGTCGTGGCCCTCTATGCTTCTCTGCGCCAGGGACGCGGCGCCGCGGCGGCATCGGAGGCGGGGGGATCGTGAGAGACGCCATCGCGGGGGATCGGCGGCCGCCGTCGACGGGGATCGACGCTGTCTTCTTCGACGCGGGGTTCACGCTCCTGCGCACGACGGTTCCCGTGTCCGGGATCTACCGCGAAGCCGCCGAGACGCTCGGCCTTCCCTTCCGCGAGGAGCCGTTCCTCCGGCGGCTCTCGGAGGGGTGGGAACTCAGGACCCGCGGACACTTCGACCCCGTGCCGGATTTCGCCTGCTCGGACGAGATCGAGCTCGAGGGGTGGCGTGCCCACGCCCGGTGGGTCTCCGGTCCCTTTCCGGAGATCCAGGGGCGATTCGAGGCGTGGAGCGATTGCATCCAGGCCCGATTCGATGCCGTCGAGACGTGGGAGCCCATGCCCGGCGCTCTCGATGTCCTTTCTGCTCTGGCCGACCGGGGCATCGCCATCGGCATCGTGTCCAACTGGCACACGCGCCTGCACGCCATCCTCGACCGCCACAACATCGCACGGCGCGTCCGCTTCGTTCTCACATCGGCGGAGGCGGGCCGGCGCAAGCCCCATCCGGACATCTTCGCGCTGGCGCTGGCCCGGGCCGGTGCTGCGCCGGCAAGAACGCTGCACGTGGGCGACTCCGTCCACGACGACGTGGGTGGCGCCTCCGCGTCGGGGATCCGGGCGCTGCTCTTCCGCCCCGGGGGAGGGAAGCCCGGAGCGGAGGCGGCGGCCCCCGCCCACGGCGTCATCGGAGATCTGACCGAGGTCCTCTCGTGGATCTGAGGCGCCGGAGGGGCGATCCCGGTGGATGCGTCTTCCGCGCCTGATGAGGAGGACCGGGGCTCCCGCGCGGCGCGGCGCTTCCGGATCGCCGCACTGGCCGCGCTGGCCCTCCTCCTGGCGGCGGCCCTCCTCGTGCCGCCGCTCCGCGCGTTCATCGGCACGGTCTTCCGCCTCGCCCTCGCCGGCGAGTTCGCGGCGCTCGCGACCTACCTCCGCTCGTTCGGGAGCGCGGCCATTCCCGTCGTTCTCGCGGCCATGGTCGTCCAGTCCCTCGCCGCACCGATTCCGCCCTTCCCGATCACCATGGCGGCGGGGCTTGTCTGGGGGCCCGTCACGGGCGCAGCTGTGGCCTGGACCGGGCTCCAGATGGGATCTCTCCTCTGCTTCGCCGTCGGCCGAACACTCGGCCGCCCGTTCGTCGTGGCTCTCTTCGGCGTGCGTCGCGTGGGCCGGGTGGACGGTTTCTTCCGGGCTTTCGGATTTCGCGCGGTGCTGCTCACGCGAGTCCTTCCGCTCGTCTCCATCGATCTCGTGAGCTTCGCCTCGGGAGTCTCCGTTCTCCGCACGCGGCCGTTCATGGTCGCGACGGGGATCGGACTCATCCCCTCCTGCGTCGTCTACGCCTCCGCCGGCGCGTCCCTCGCGACGGATCCCCGGGCGACCCTCCTCTGGATCGGCGCCTTCCTCTCGATCCTCGTCGCGGCCATCTTCGTCCTGGCGCTCCGCCGCCGCCGGCCGTCGCGGTGTACAATGGACCCGGCACGGCGGAATCCACCATGAGAGGCGTGCGCGTCATCGCGGTTCTCCTCGGCCCGCTCATCGCGGCCTGCGCCTCTGCTCCGCCGTCGCACCGGGAGTGGCAGCGGGCCCGCCGGGCCGTGGAGTCGGCCTTCGCGGAGTCCCCGGAAGCGCTCCCGGACGGCGCCGCCGATGCGGGTTTGCCGGCGGAGACGGAAGCGGCTGTCGCCGGCGCCGGGCGGAACGCCGGCGTTCTCGGAATCGAGGAGCCGCCGGGCCTCCCTCCCGCCCCGGCCTTCGAGCGGACCCTGTTCCACCTGCGTCCGGCACAGGCGACGGAAGACCCGGGGATCTCAGGCCAGATGGTCCCGGCGTTCCGCCAGAGCCTCCGGCGCCTCGAGATGGAGGCCGGAGCGCGGCCCTACTTCGACCGCGAGCTGACCCGGCAGCGGCAGAGCGTTCCCAAGGTCATCGTGTGCGCGGAAATCGTCCGCGTTCTCGGGGAGGCCCTCGGCGGAGCCGTCGGCGACGTGTGCCGGGATCTCGCGATCCTCGCGCGGGGCGGGAAGGATGCCCTCGCGGCCCTCGAGCGGGAGATGGGAAGCTCCCGGTCCTCGGGCGGCACGATCCGGCCCTTCGTCCGACTGAGATCGGGGGATCTCGAGGTGGGCTTCCGGCGGAAGGACTTCCTGGCCGGCGGAGACCTCGTCGTCGGGTTCGGACGGCGCCGGGATCTCGAGATCGACGACGAACGGATGTTCTACGTCGAGATCGAGTTCACCCGCTGAGCGTCCATCCGCCCTCCAGCAGATCGGCGGGGTGCTCGACGCGGATGCCGAGGCCGCGGCGCTCGACGCCCCGGCGCCACTGGAGGAGGCAGCCCGGGTTGCTCGTGAGCAGGACGTCGACGCGGAGCTTCGCCAGCTCATCGAGCCGGAGATCGAGGATCCGGTCGCTGGTCTCCGGGTGCTCGATGCCGAAGAGACCCGCGGCGCCGCAGCACGTGTCGGAGCCCGGGAGCGGAACGAGTTCGAGTCCGGGAACGGTCCGGAGGATGTCGAGCGGCTCGCGCACGACGCGCTGGCCATGGAGGAGGTGGCAGGGCGCATCCCAGGCGGCGCGGACCGGGCCGGGAAGGGGTGGCGGCCGGAAGCCCGCGCGGAGGAGGAAGGGGAGGAGATCCACGGTGCGGGACGCAAGATCCGCCGCGGCGCCGGCGAACTCCGGATCGTCCGCGAGGATCGCGGGGTAGTCATGGATCGCCGCGCCGCAGCCGGCGCTGTTCATCACGAGCGTGGCGGCGCCAGAGGCCGCGAAGGCGGTGACGAGGCGCCTCGCGAGGGCTCGTGCCCGGTCCCGGTCCCCGGAGTGGGCGTGGAGGGCCCCGCAGCACGCGGGCTCCGAGAGCGCGATGACCTCGAATCCGAGGGAGGAGAGGATCCGGGCCGTGCTGCGGTTCGTCGCGCCGAAGATCTGGCTCATGACGCAGCCTTCGAGGATCGCGACAGGACCGCCGTCGCGTGGCGGCCCCGAGGCGGGGATCCGTCCGATGGGGCGGCGCTCCGCCGCCGGGGGCATCGGGGGAAGCGTGGCCTCGAGGGCGCGTAGCCGCTGCGGCAGGAGGCGGAGAAGACCACCTGCGCGGACGAGGCGGCGAAGCCCCGAACGCTGGTAGAAGCGGAGGAGCCCCGCGAAGCGGCGAAGCCGCCCGCGCCCCGAAAGGGGACCGTCGAGCAGGAGGCGGCGCAGGAGGCGCGCGGGGAAAGAGGGGCAAAGACGCCGCCGGAGCTCCGACCGAGTGTCCTCCATGATGGCGGCGAACCGTACACCCGAGGGGCAGACCGTCTCGCACGCCCGGCAGACGAGGCATCGGCCCATCTCCTCGGCGAGGGCGGGGGTCGGGTCCGTCCGACCCTCCGCCAGGGCCCGCATGAGATAGATGCGGCCCCGCGGGCTCTGGTTCTCCTCGCCCGTAAGCCGGTAGGTGGGACACTGTTCGAGGCAGAGGCCGCAGTGCACGCAGTCGAGGGTCAGCGTCCGGTTTCCCCCCGCCACGGCGGGGGACGGAGGCGGGCCGGAGGTGTCATGGGGGGCCGTCATGGGGAGGCCTCTGCCGGAGGGGCGTCGAGAGGTGTCCGGCCGGGGTTCAGTACGCCGGCGGGGTCGAAGACCGTCCGGAGGCGCCGGAGCACGGCCACGGCGTCGGAGCGGAGCGAAGGGAAGCGGCGGCAGAGGCGGACCGCGTCGCGGGGGTCGGAATCGACCCGTGCGCTGCCGCCCGAACGCCGGAGCGCCGAATCGATGGCGCCGTACACCCCGGGGCCCGCGTCGTGGAGATCCGTCCGCCCCGCCAGCAGGACGTGGGCGAGCCCCGTGTCCGGGAGGATGACGGCGGCCATGTCTTCGTCGCGCCGCGGTGCGAGCGCGGCGTGCACGGCGTCTGCGAGGCCCGAGAAAGGGGTCGCGAGGCGGAGGTGCCAGGCCGGAACCGGAGCGGCGAGGAAACTCCGAGGCGTGGACGCGCGGGCCCAGAGGCTCCTCGACTCGTCACGGCCCACCGCCCAGCACGACGTGTCTCCGAGGGATCGCGCCACGTCGTCCACCGCCGCCGCCACGGCGCCCGCGGTCCCCTCGAGTCGCACGGCGAGGACCGCGTCCGCGCCCTCCATCGCCCCCATCGCCGCGGCGCCGAGGAGGACCGCTGCGGCCGCCGGCACGACGGGCCCCCTCCGGAGGGCTCCCGCGGCGCCGAGGGCATTCTCGATCCCGGAGAAGGCAGCGAGCACGGTGACCTCCTCCTCCTCGACGGGTCTCAGGCGGAGGGTCGCCGAGACGATGACGCCGAAGGCCCCCTCGCCGCCGCAGTGGATCCTCGCGAGGTCGTACCCCGTCACGTTCTTGACGACGCGGCCGCCGGTCTTCGCCGCAACGCCGTCGCCGCGGAGGAACTCGAGACCGAGGACCTGGTCGGCGACGCCGCCGAGACGCGCCGCGGCCGGCCCGTCGGCCCGGGCGGCGAGGACGCCGCCGACGGTGGCCCGGTCGGGATCCGGCGGCTCGAGTCCGAGCTTCCGGGATGGGCCGATCCTCGCGGCGATCTCGGCGACGGACGCGCCGGCTTCCACCGTCAGCGTGAGGTCCGCCTCGTCGTGCTCGAGGGTCCGGTCGAGAAGCTCGAGGGACAGGAGCACCGGCGGACCCGCAGTCGTGTCGGGGATGTGGGGCGCGGTGTTGCCTCCGACCGGCACCACGGCGAATCCGTCGGCGGAGGCGGCGCGGAGGATCTCGGCGACCTCGCCGCGGTGGGAAGCGGCCGCGTGGACGAGGGGGAGGGGGTGCGGCGCGTAGATGTCGCTCTCCGGATCTCCGGGTTCCGCGAGCCGCGTCCGCCCGCCGCCGAGGATTCCCGCGATGCGCTCCGCGATCCGTCCGGGGTCCGTCACGTCACGCGGCCTCCGGAGAGGGGGGCGGACGCCGGTCGGCGCAGGCGCCGGGGGCGGGCAGGGCCTTGCCGGGGTTGCAGATGCCCCGCGGATCGAAGACCCGCCGGGCGGCATCGAACGTGGCGAGATCGTCCGCGGTGAACACGAAGGGCATGAGATCCCTCTTCTCGAGACCGATGCCGTGCTCGCCGGAAAGAGCGCCGCCCGCCTCGAGACAGAGGAGGGCGATGCGGCGTCCCGCCTCCATGACGCGCCGGACCTCGTCGGGATCACGTCCGTCGTAGGAAATGTTGGGGTGTAGATTCCCGTCGCCGGCGTGGAACACGTTGGCGAGGCGGAGGCCGAGTCCGTCGCAGATCTCGCAGACGCCCGCGATGACCGCCGGGAGCTTCGAGCGCGGTACGACGGCGTCCTGCACGTGGAGGTCCGGCGCGACGCGGCCCATGGCCCCGAAGGCCCCCTTGCGCCCCCGCCAGAGGCGCGCGCGGTGCTCCGGATCCCGGGCCGACTCCGTGGCGAGGGCGCCGTGGTTCCGGCAGGCGGCGACGACGCGCTCGCGATCGCCGGCCACCGCGGCGGGATGTCCGTCGAGCTCGATGAGGAGGACGGCGCCGGCTCCGACGGGATAGCCGGCGGCCCAGACGCTCTGTTCGACGGCCTCGATGGCGCGGCGATCGAGGGCCTCGAGGGCCGACGGCGCCATGCCCCCGGCGATGAGGGCGCTCACGGCGGCGCAGGCGTCGTCGAGGGTGGGGAACGAGGCGAGGAGGGTCTCCACCGCTGCCGGAATCGGGAGGAGTCGGCACGTGATCTCCGTGACGACGCCGAGAGTCCCCTCCGAGCCCGTGACGAAACCCGCGAGATCCGGGAAGGCGAGGTCCGTTGCGGCGCCCCCGAGGCGCAGGATCCCGCCGTCCGGCAGGACCATCTCGAGGCCGAGGACGTGGCGGGTCGTGGAGCCGTACTTGAGACCGTGGGGCCCGCCGGCGTTCTCGGCCACATTGCCGCCGAGCGTGCAGACCGTGCCGCTCGATGGGTCGGGCGCCCAGCAGAGTCCGAAGGGCGCGGCGGCCCGGGAGAGCTCGGCATTGACGACGCCGGGCTCCACGACGGCGACGTGGTCCCTCTCCCGGATCTCGAGGACGCGCCGCATGCGCGACGTCTCGACGATGATGCCGCCCGGGGGCGGCACGGCGCCTCCCGAGAGTCCCGTTCCGGCGC
>CAYQRN010000218.1:0-7353 GCA_964419995.1 uncultured Planctomycetia bacterium | reverse complement strand
CGGTACCACGCGGCCGCTTCCTCGGGTCGGTTCTCCGCACGGAGGATCTCTCCCGCGAGGAACCGCGGCTCCGGCGCGGCGGGATGGTCGTCCGCCAGAGCGATGGCCTCCCGCCGGGCGATGTAGAGGTCTCCGAGGCTCTGTCGCACCTTGGCGATCCCCCACCGCGGCCAGTAGGCGTGAGGATCGGCCTTCCGGGCCCGCTCGAAGGACTCCGCCTGCTCCGCGGTCCGGAAGTGCAGGCGGCCGCGGAGGTAGATGAAGGTCGGATCGTCGGGCG
Source organism: uncultured Planctomycetia bacterium (assembly GCA_964419995.1). Classification (GTDB taxonomy): domain Bacteria; phylum Planctomycetota; family CAYQRN01; genus CAYQRN01. The sequence goes on along the minus strand of CAYQRN010000218.1, from coordinate 7,073 downwards.
CCTCGTCGAGCCGCTGCTGGTACTCGAGGGCAAGGGCTTCGTGCTCCTGCGCGGCGAGGCGGATCATCTGGAGCCGCCGGTGGATATCGATGGACCGGGGCGCCAGCGCCAGCGCTGCCTCGAGAGCCGCCCTGGCCTCTTCGGTCCGGCCGGCCCTCTGATGCGATTCCGCATCCGATACGAGGCGGACCGCTTCCCCGGGGAGGGGCGGCTCCGTCCGCGCCGGCGAGACGCACGCCGGCACGAGAAGGGCCAGAAGGACGGCGAAGGGAGCCGCGAAGGCCGGGATCCGCCGCCCCTTCCCCTCCCGATCCGCGAATGTAACTTTCAGCCTTTCCACCGCCTCAAGGACTCGTCCGAGCGCATCGCAGCGTTCCGCCAAGTGTAGGGACCACGGCCATGCCCGCAAGCGCACCACGTCTTCACGCCGGTCAGGTCGTTCTCGCGCTGGCGGCGGCGGCCGCCGCCCCCCTCCACGGACAGGTCCGGCCCGGGATCGGACCCGCCAACGGCCAGCCGCCGGCCGCCACGGCCCCCGCGCCGCAGGATCAGATCGACGCCCTCCTGCCCGACGGCACCCTCGCTCTGGCCGTCCTGCGCAGCCTCGTGGCTCTCGACGCCGCCGTCGAAAATGCGCGCCGCGGCCTCCTCGATGTCTCGCCGCGCTCGAAGGTCCACGAGACCATCGCCGCCTGGCTCCGCATCGACGAGGAACTGCCCGGCGTGGACATGACCCGGCCCATGGCCTTCGCCCTTCTCGATCCGGGCGCGCACGGCGCCGAGCAGAGCGGAGAGCGCCTGCCGGCCGTCCTCGCCCGGGCCGGCTCCTTCATCGTCCCCCTCGCCGACGAACAGAAGTTCCTCGCCGCCCTCGCGACCCGGCTCGTCTGGAAGGCGAGGGAGAACGGCGGCCTCATCGTCTTCGAGGAGCAGCGGTCGAGCTTCGATCACGAGGCGTACATGGAGGCCGTCGAGTCCGGCGCGGACGCGAGCGACCTGAACCGCTTCCGCAGGACCCGCACGGACCCCGTCTTCTGCCTCCTGCGCCCGGGGTTCGCGATCCTCGCTTCCTCCCGCAGCGTCGCCGACGCCTTCGCTGCGGCCGCCGCCCGTCCTCCGCGCCCGCACCTGCTCGATGCCGCGGCCGTCGCCTCCGTGTCCGTCGACGTCAGGGCGCTCCGCGCGGCCTACGAGACGGACATCCGCGAGGCCTTCCAGCAGATGCGCTCCGAGATGCAGACGACGCTCGCCCGCGTGGAGGGCGCGCCGCCGGACACGGGGCTCGTCGCGGTCCTCGATGCCTACTGGAAGCTCTTCGAACGCCTCGCCGCCGATACGGAGAGATTCGAGATCTCGGCGCGGGAGGAGCGCGGAGGAATCTCCCTCTCGCTCGGCCTCCGGCCCGTGCCCGGGAGCCGCCTCGCGGCCATCCTCGCGCGGAGCCGCCCCGCCGACACGGGGCTCGTGAACCTCATGCCGCCCGACGCCTGCCTCGCCTTCGGCCTGGACCTCGACTACGACGACGCCGTGATCGCCTTCTTCGAGGACATCGTCCGCGATCTCCTGACCCGCGACGACACTCTCCGGGACCGCCTCATCGCCTTCCTCCGGGAGGATTTCCGCAACTACACGGGCCGCGCGGCCTTCGCGATGGACTTCGGCCCGGAGGGTTTCGGCATCGCCGAGGTCGTGGAGGTCCTGTCGGAGGAATCCGCGCGGCGATCCATGGCGCGGTGGTTCACGGACAACGAGCTTCTCGATCGCATGTTCGGTCTCGGAAACGGCGCCATCCGCTTCAGGTCCCTCCCCGCCGAGCGCATCGGCCAGGTCGACGTGAGCGTCTTCGCCATGGAGTCCGCCGAGTCGAAGAACGCCGCGGAACCGCGCGATCCCGCCATGGCGATGCTCGCGGACATGACCTTCCGCCTCGCCATCCACCGGAACCTCGTCCTCGTCACCATGGGTCCGCGAAGCGCCGACCTTCTGCGCTCGCTCTTCGCCGCGGTGGAGTCGGGAGGCACGGGCTTCATGAAGTCCGAGATCTACACGACGGCGCTGGCGCCGTTCCGAAACGAGACGTCGCCGGTCTCGGGCTGCCTCAACCTCATGCAGCTCATGAAGGGCGCGATCGAGATGTCGGCCGGCGCCGCGGCGCTCGAGGACGAGTCGCTGGCGGGACTGCTCCGCGGCATCGACACGCGATCCGCCCTCGGCGTCCACGTCCGGGCGGGCAGGAGCGGATCGCGGATCCTCGAGATCCACGCGCCTGTCGCGCAGCTCCGCGCCATCGCCGACTTCGTCGAGGTGCAGCGCGAGATGTCGGAATCCGCAGCCCGGAAAGCGCAGACCGAGATGCGGCTCCGGACCCTCGCGGCGCACCTCGAGGCGTACCGTGCGCAGAACGGCCGGTGGCCCTCCGCGACGGAGGGTCTCGCCGCCCTCGCCGCGACCCCGCCCGGCGGCGAGCCCGTGGTGTCTCCCGGCACCCTCGCGGACCTGGCCGCCGACGCCTGGGGACGCCAGATCGTCTACTCGATGGAGGAAGGCGACGCCGTTCTCACGTCCCTCGGAGCCGATGGCGCCCCCGGCGGCGAGGGCGCGGCGGCCGACATCGTTCTCCGCGTGGCGGCACGCTGACAGATCCCCCGACGCCCGCTCCGAAGCTCCCGCGGGCTCGGCGCATCGCCGCCCATGTCGCGGTCCCTCGGCAATCCGCCGTACGACCAAGGAGTCGGAAGGGCGGGCGCCGCGGTGCCGACCGACAGGCTGGCACATGCGGAGTCCCGGACTTCCAACGCTCGACGCCGGGAGAGGCCGGGGCCGGACGCCCCGACCGGACGCAGGGTCTGCAACGTGTTTTTCATCGGGCAACTGGGACGGCGCGGAGTCACGGTCCGCCGCGGAGTCCGTTCCGGCCCTCCCGGCTCTCGGGCGACCGCTCCGCGCCCGCCGGTCCCGGACCGGCGGATCGCGGGCCCACGTCCCCGGGCGCGGCGTCCCTCACGCAGCGGAAGCCCGTGTACATCGTGAACCGGTCATCGCCGGGGAACCGCCGGTAGAGCTCGGCGTGGGCGATCCCCGACACGTAGCTCCCCCCCTTCGTGAACGCGGGCCCCCGGGGGCGGAGCGGCGCCACCCACTCCCGGACGTTTCCGGTCATGTCGAAGCAGCCGAAGGGGCTCAGATCCCGCGGGAAGGCGCCGCCGGGTTCCGGCGCATGGTCTCCATCCACCATGGCGGCATTGGCGAGCGGCTCGTTGCCCCAGGCGAACAGGCGTCCGTCGGTGCCCCGCGCAGCCTTCTCCCACTCCGCTTCCGACGGCAGGCGCCGTCCCGCCCAGGCCGCGTAGCGGCGCGCGTCCTCGACATCCACGCCGAAGATCGGCGCGTTGACGGAAATCCCCGCACCCCGGAGCTCCGGCCAGTGCCGCGGCTTGCGGTATCCCGTGGCGGCAAGGAACTTCCCATACTGATGGATGCTCACCTCGTAGCGATCGATCCAGAAGGCCTTCGTCGTCCCCCGAACGGGCGAATCGGGCGGCCCCGTCACGAATTCCCCCGCGGCCACGAGGACCATGAGCTCCGGCCTCGGGATGCGGTGGAGAAGCAGCGCAGCCCGGCAGCGCGTCTCGCCGTCCCCCGACGCAGCAGCCGCGGCCACGACCGGCCATGCGGTCTCGTCCATGGCGGCCAGCGCCTGGAACGCCCGCTCCCGGGCGCGCCATTCGGGATGTCCGAGGAGGGCCACCAGGCCCGCGGCATCCGAGGGGAGGGACTCAGCCGGTCGCGTCTCCTGGGCCCGGAGCGCCCGAGGCAGCGCCACGGCGGACGCGAGGACGACGAGAAGGGTGAAGCGGGTGGCCCGCGCCATCGCCGCCACGATAGCCCCGGCGCGTCGCCGCGCAAAGCGGGGCACCGCGCCTCCCGGGAACAGCAGGCAGGTCAGTAGTCCGGCTTCTCGATCCAGCCCTCGACGACGACGTCGTCTCCGGCGCGGCGCGTCTCCGGGTCGCGAAGCCGGAGCGCGTCGGCCATGCGCGGAGCCGTGAGCCCCGTCACCGACGCCGGCGCCCCGGCATCGCCGAGGATGCACGGCGCGATGTAGGATCGCACCCGGTCCACGAGACCCGCCGCGAGGCATGCGCCCGCGACGCGCGGGCCGGCCTCCACGAGCACGCGGGCGTGTCCGCGGCGGCGAAGCTCGAGGAGAACCGCCCGGATGTCCACGCGTCCTCCGTCATCCGCCGGAACCTGCATGACCTCCACGCCGCTACCCCGGAGCGCCTCCGCGGCGACCGCGTCCCCGCGTGCCGTGCAGACGAGCGTGGGATGTTCCCGCGCCGTCCGGACCATGCGGCATCCGGGCGGCGTGCGCAGCGCGCTGTCGAGGACGACCCGGATGCCGGGGCGGATCCGCGGAACCGACGGAAGGAGCATGGGATCGTCCGCCAGCACCGTTCCGACGCCGGTCACGATGGCGTCGCACCGGGCGCGCTCGATGTGCACCTCGCGCCGCGCCGCCTCGCCGGTGATCCACCGCGCGTCGCCCGACGCCGCCGCCGCGCGGCCGTCCAGCGTCGCCGCAAGCTTCAGGAGCACGAACGGGAGGCTGCCGGCGGCGAATCGGGGAAAGGTCCCGAGCATGGCGCGGCATTCGCCGGCGAGAGACTCCTCCTCCACCGCGATGACCTCGATCCCCCGGGCTCGGAGGGTCTCGAGGCCCCGGCCACGGTGCCGCAAGTCCGGATCCACGGCGCCGCAGAGGACGCGGCGGATGCCCGCCTCCGCGATGGCGTCGGCGCAGGGCGGCGTCTTTCCCGTCGTGGAACAGGGCTCGAGAGTCACGACGAGATCCGCGCCCCGGGCATCGCCGGCCGCGTCCCGCAGGGCCGCGACCTCGGCATGCCCCGCCCCGAAGGCCGCGTGGCGCCCCTCCCCGACGATGCGTCCGCCCGCGACGACCAGGGCGCCCACGGCCGGGTTCGGCTCGACGGCGCCGACGCCGGAACGCGCCAGGAGCAGCGCCCTCCGGAGCAGAAGCGCCCGGGATGTCGGATCGCGGAGAGGATCCACGCTCAGACCAGCTCCGCCTGGAAGGAGAGCGCCGTCGCCGACACGAGACGGACGCGGACGATCCGCCCCGCGAGATCCTCCGGCGCCCGGACGTGCACGATCCGGTTCTCCGCCGTGCGGCCTGTGAGGCGGGACGGATCGCTCTTCGAAGGTCCCTCGATGAGGATCGTCGTCTCGCGTCCGATCCGCGACGCGTTGAGCCGCTCCGAGATCCGCATCTGGCGGTCGAGAAGTTCGTGGTTGCGCCGCTCCCGGACGGCCTCGGGCACCGTGTCCTCGAGGCGCGCCGCCCGCGTGCCCGTACGCGTCGAGTACTTGAAGACGAAGGAGCTCTGGAATTCAACGCGCTCGAGGAGCGCAACGGTCTCCCGGAAGTCCTCTTCCTCCTCCCCGGGGAAGCCCACGATCCAGTCCGTGGCGAGGCTGATGTCGGGAACGGCGGCGCGCAACCGATCGACGATGCGCTCGTACGCCGCGACGGTGTGACCCCGGTTCATGGCCCGGAGGATGCGATCCGACCCCGACTGGACCGGCAGGTGGAGATAGCGGGAGATCCGCTCGTGATCGGCAATGGTGCCGATGAGCTCGTCCGTGATGTGGGTCGGGTGCGACGTGATGAACTGGATGCGGGCGAGACCGGGGATCCCGTGGAGCCGGCGCAGAAGCGACGCGAGGGTCCGGGGCTCCGGCAGATCGAGGCCCCACGTGTTCACCCTCTGGCCGAGCAGGACGACCTCGCACACGCCGTCGCCCACAAGCCGGCGCACCTCCGCCTCGATGTCGTCCGGCTCGCGGCTCCGCTCGCGCCCCTGCGTGTAGGGCACGATGCAGAAGGTGCAGAACTTGTCGCATCCCCGCATGATCGTGACGAACGCCTGGGCCTTCCGCGGGCGCAGGGAGATGTCCCGGGCGTACGTCAGATCCTTCTCGTCCGTCGCGATGACGCGCTGTCCGTGCTCGACCTCCGCCAGGAGATCGAGGATGTCCTCGAAGCGCGACGTTCCGCACACGAGATCGACGTGCGGCGCCCGCTCGAAGATCCGCTCCCGGTGGTTCTGGGCCATGCAGCCCATGACTCCGATGACCGTGGACGGACGGCGGCGTTTCAGCGGCCGGAGCTGGCCGAGATACGTCCACACCTTGTCCTCGGCGTGCTCGCGGACGCTGCACGTGTAGAAGAGGATGACATCGGCGGCCTCGGGCCGGTCCGCCCGGGTGAAGCCCGCGCCGGAGAGGCGCCCGAGGACCAGCTCCGAGTCCATGCGGTTCATCTGGCAGCCGAGGTCCTCGAGGTAGACGGTCCGGGGGGTTCCGGCGGCTCTCTCGGGGACTTCAGCGATCCGGCGCATGGGTTCCTCGCGGGAATCGGCACTGTAGCCCGGATGAATCACGAAGACGAGCCGCGACGAGCCCCGGCGAAGTCCCGGCCGGAGAAGACCGCTCTGAGGGCTCGGCGTTCGTGAATCGTCCGGTCAGGCATCCCCCGGACACCCTCGAGCATCGCCGCCCCCGGTGACCCGAGCTGTTCTCCTCCACGCCACGACAGGTGTCAAGGCCATCGGCACCTGTCAACGGGCCTTTACACGAGCCCGCCGCTTTCCGGGGCCTCCGCGCCGCAAACTCTCCCCGAATCGCCACTCCCCGCAGCGACATGGCGTTCCGGGCACCCCCGGGTGGCTTTGGAACATCCCTTGCTTCCCACCTCGTTGGACGCTGCGCGTCCGGACGTCCGACGTCGGGGTCGGGGCTCGTTGCCCGACCGCCCCGCTCCCCTCGATGGGGTGGTCGCTCCGATCGGAGGCGTCCTGAAACATGAGGTCGTTCGCGGCCTTGTGTCGTGGCCAAGTGATTGGCCAGAGCAAGTGTTGGGTGATACTTCCTTGGAAGGGAGGCCTCTTACGGGGCCTCCCTTCTCTCGTGTGGTGCGTCACACAGATGCGCACATACTCGCCGAGAGATTCTCGTGCGGGGCGAGGCGCGAGCCCGGAAGCAACCCTGGA
>CAYQRN010000217.1:0-7364 GCA_964419995.1 uncultured Planctomycetia bacterium | reverse complement strand
AGCCGGTGGGCGAGCTGGACGTAGCGGCTCAGGGCCTGCCCCGTGCGCGAGCGCAGGGCGTCGATGGAGTTGTCCCCCTTGAACCCTCCCGAATCCACGACGCCGACGGAAACGAAAACGAAGTTCCGAAAGTAGCCCGGGAAGGCCCGGTTCACGTTGAGGAGCGTGTGGATGCCGAGGCCCCCGTAGCTGCTGACGAGGACGGCGGCCGTGGGCTGTGTGGCATCGAGGGCCGGCGGCTCGGCGCCCGGCACCTCGGGGAGATCGCCGAGCTGGGCATAGAGGCGCGTCAAGGTGGCCTGAACGTGCCGGTAGTGGCGGCGCGTGAGATAGCAGACGACGACGAACGAGCCGGTGACGAGGAGCGTGATCCAGCCGCCCTCGAGGAACTTCTCGATGGTCGTGACGACGAGGATCGTCGCGCAGAGGAGGAACCCGGAAGTAAACAGGGCCGTTCGGCGCCGCCAGTGCGGTTTCACGCTGCGGTGTCGGAACCAGTAGAGGGCCATGCCGCCCATGGACAGCGAGAACGTGAGGAAGACGTTGATGCTGTACATGACGACGAGCTCGTCGACGCGGCCCTGGGTGTAGATGAGGGCGATGAGCGAGGCGATCCCCATGAGCAGGATGCCGTTCTGCGTCGTGAGTCGGTCCGAGAGTGCGGCGAAGCGGTGGGGCACCCAGGAGTCCACGGCCATGTTGGCGACGACCCTGGGTCCGGCCACGAACCCCGCCTGGGCTGCCACCGCGAGGAGCGCGCCTTCGGTGAAGAGAGTGATGCCGACGAAGAGTCGACCCGCAGAGCCTTCGCCGAAGAGGGCCGCGACGAGACTGTAGTTCATCGTCCGGCCTTCCGTGTGCCTGATGTCCCAGAGGAGGTAGCAGATGATGAGTCCCGAGGCCGTCACGGCGAGGGACGTGCACATGTAGAGCATGGTTCGGCGGGCGGTGTGGACCCGCGGTTCCCGCATGATGGGGAGGCCGTTCGACACGGCCTCGATCCCCGTGTAGGTGCCGCCGCCCAGAGAGTAGGCTCTCATGAAGAGGAGAGCCATTCCGCCGACGCCGAGAGTTGCGAGACCCGTCCGGAATCCGTCGACGGTCTCCCGGGCGACGGTGCCGACGACTGGCGCATGGGCGATGATGCCCCAGCCGATGACCACGGCGTGAGTGATGAGGAACAGGATGAACACCGGGGCGAGGACCAGGACCGACTCGCGGAGCCCCCGGATGTTGAGCGTCATGAGACCGAGGATCAGCGCCGCGTCGAACCAGACCTTGAGGGGCAGCCACGTGAGCGGGAGGAAACTGAAGAGCGCATCGCCGGCGGCGGCGACGGAGACGGTGATCGTGAGGACGTAGTCCACGACGAGAGCGCTTCCCGACACGACGCCGGCATGATCGCCGAGGAGCTTCGTGGCGACGTTGTATCCGCCGCCGCCGAAGGGGAACTGCTCGATGATGCGGTTGTAGGCGAGGGAGATGATGACGACGGTGATCGCCATGACGCCGCCGAGAACGAGCGCGAGGTACGTCTCGTGACCGAGGGCGCGAAAGGCCTGCTCGGGTCCGTACGCGGAGGACGAGAGGCCGTCGGCACCGAGCCCGACCCAGGCGAGGAAGGGAATGAGGGAGAGGCGGTGGAAGATCGAGGGATCGCGGAGATCCCTCGGCTTCCCGAAGAAGAATCGGCGAACCCGGCCGAGAGGGCTTTGAGGTTCGTCGTCGTCCGCCGGATCGGGCGGCGCCCGGTGGGCTTCGCTGGCCATCATCGGCCTCCGGAATGGTCCGCGGCAGGACCGCCCGTCCATTCCGGTTGCGAGGCGGGTCCTCTTCGACGCCTGCGGGGTAAGCTGACGGGCTCGGGCCGAAGAGTGGCCCGGCGCCTCGCGCGGCGCTTCGCCCCGGAAACTGGGTCCCCCGCCCCCGGTAGCGACCGGGGTTCGGCGATGTTGAACCGAGCATATAACAGCCTCCAGGAAGGTGCACAAACGACCGAAGGCCTTGCTCGATCGCGACTTGAGCCTCTTCTGCCGGCGCCTCGCGCACGTGCAGCCGGCTTGAGGCGGCGGGGCGGCTCGGAGATACTGCGCCGCGCCGCGGCGGAAGCCGTCCGCGGGCCCCGGAGGCAACATGGCGCGACCTCTCACGCTCTTCAGCGGTCAGTGGGCCGATCTCCCCCTCGAGACCTTCGCCGCGAAGGCGCGGGGCTTTGGCTACGACGGCATCGAGCTCGCCTGCTGGGGCGACCACCTCGATGTGGCGCGGGCCGCCGCGGACGCCGGCTACGCGAGGGATCGCCGCGCCGTGATCGAGGGACACGGGCTTTCGCTCCACGCCATCTCGAACCACCTCGCCGGCCAGCTCGTGGGGGATCGAAACGACGCGCGCTCCCATGCCTTCGCGCCGAAGCGCGTCCACGGAGATCCGGAGGCCATTCGCCGCTGGGCGGTCGAGCAGATGATTCTCACGGCGAAGGCGGCGCGGAACATCGGCGCCAGCGTGGTCAACGGCTTCACCGGCTCCGGGATCTGGGACGAGTGGTACGGCTTTCCGCCGGTGCCGGCGGAGAGGATCGAGGAGGGCTTCCGGGCCGTGGCGCGGGAGTTCGGCCCCATCCTCGACGCGTTCCGGGATGCCGGTGTCCGGTTCGCCCTCGAGGTGCACCCGACAGAGATCGCGTTCGACGACTACACGGCGGAGAGGATCCTCGAGCACCTTGGGGATCGCCCCGAGTTCGGCTTCAACCTCGACCCGAGCCATCTGTTCTGGCAGGGCGTGGACCCCGCCGCTTTTGCCCGGCGCTACGGGCGGCGCATCTTCCACGTCCACGTGAAGGACTGCGCCGTACGCCGCGACGGCAGGGCGGGGATCCTCTGCTCGCATCTGCCCTTCGGAGATCCGCGCCGCGGTTGGGATTTCCGTTCGCCCGGCCGTGGCCAGATCGACTTCCAGGAGCTCATCCGGGCCCTCAACGACGCGGGTTACCCGGGGCCGCTGTCGGTGGAATGGGAGGACGCAGGCATGGACCGCGAGGCCGGGGCGGCGGAGGCCTGCGGCTTCGTGCGGCGCCTCGATTTCCGTCCCTCGGGCCGCGCCTTCGACGCGGCCTTCCGAACCGAGTGAGCGGGCGGCGTCAGACGCGCGGGACGGCCACGGTCCGACCGGTGGCCGCGGAGCGCAGCGCTGCGTCGAGGACGGCCTGGCAGCGCGCGCCGTCCCGGAAGTCCGGCGCCACGGCGCGACCCGTCGCGGCGGCCCGGAGAAAGTCCGCGATCTCGTGGGTGAACGTGTGCTCCCAGCCGAGCATGTGGCCAGGAGGCCACCAGCCTTTCAAGTAGGGGTGACCGGGCTCGGTGACGAGGATCGTCCGGAATCCGCGGCGGAGGGGATCGTCCGCCACGGCGCAGAAGCCGAGTTCGTTGAGACGTTCGAGGTCGAAGGTGAGGGAACCCTTCTCGCCGTTGATCTCGAGGGCCAGGTGGTTCTTGCGTCCCGCCGCCATACGCGTCGCCTCGAAGGACGCGAGGGCGCCGCTCCGGAAGCGCGCGAGGAAGAGGGCGGCGTCCTCGACCGTGACCCGGCCGGTGGCGCGCGGCCGGGAGGCGCGGGTGCGTCCGGCCGCAGCGGGAAGGGGACGGCGGCGGACGAAGGTCTCCGTCATGGCCGCGACGGAGGCGATGGGGCCGACGAGGTGGAGCGCGAGATCCGTGATGTGGGCGTTGAGATCGCCGTGGGGGCCCGATCCGGCGCGGCGCCCGTCGAGGCGCCATACGAGGGGGAAGGCCGGATCGAGGATCCAGTCCTGGAGATAGCGTGCGCGGAAATGGAGGATGCGGCCGAGGGCGCCGTCCTCGATGAGGCGGCGGGCGTGGGCGATGGCGGGGACGCGCCGGTAGTTGAAGGCGCAGAGGACCGTCGTGCCGGCCCGTTCCGCGGCGCGGGCCATGCGTCGGGCCGAGGAGAGATCGTTGGCGAGGGGCTTCTCGCAGATGACATGCTTCCCTGCGGCGAGGGCCGCGATGGCCATCGGGGCGTGGAGGTCGCCCGGAGTCGAGACATCGACGACGTCGATGTCGGGCCGTCGGACGACGGCGCGCCAGTCGGTGGAGGTCTCCTTCCAGCCGAAGGCCGAGGCCGTCCGCGCGAGACCGGCGGCGTCGCGTCCGCAGAGGACGGCGAGCTCCGGAGGCGCGACGTCCGGGAAGAAGGAGGCCACCGTTCGGAACGCGTGGCTGTGGGCCCGGCCCATGAAGCCGTGGCCGAGGAGGGCGATCCGCAGTGTCTTCATCCGCAGGCTCTCCGTGAAGCCCGGATGATCGCATCGAACCACCCGCGCCCGAAGGGGCGGCGCCGGCCGCCCCGCGCGGTCAGTGCGCGCCGCCGTGCGAGTAGTAGGGATTCTGTCCCGCGGCGTGGTCGGTGGAATCGAGGATCTCGCCGATCTCGGGAATCTGCTCCCGGATCATCCGCTCGATGCCCTGCTTGAGGGTCACGGAAGACGATGCGCAGCCCTGGCAGCCGCCGCCCATGCGCAGGACGATGGAATTGCCCCGCACATCGAGGAGCTCGACGAAGCCGCCGTGTCCGGCGATGGCGGGGTTGATCTGCTCGGCGAAGAGTGTCGTGACCCTGGCGCGGATGTCCTCGGCGGCGGGGATCTTCCGGAGCACCGACGGATCCACGGGGGGAACGGAACCGGCCAGGGATTCGCGGATGAGGCCGCCGACGGCCTTCGCGAGGGGAAGCCAGTCGGCCCAGCCGTCGCGGCTCACGCGGACGCGGTTCTCCGCCACGAGGACGGCCGTGACATCTTTCTCCGCGAAGATCTTCTCGACGAGGGGCGACCCCGCCGCTGAGGCCTTGTCGGCGAAGTACCAGGCGCCGCCCGGCAGGACGGGTCGATCGACGGTGAAGGTGCACTCGCCGGCCGTCTCGTTGGGTTCGGCGGTGATCTTGATGTCCGATGTCATGGTACGGCTCCTTTGAGGGCATCATGGCACGGCGACCGGGGCATTCCCAGCGCCAACGGCGCTCCCCCCGCGGGCGGATTTCCGCCGCCCTCCCGGCGCCTCGCCGTGGTATCTTCCGGTCCTGCACCCGGGGACCGGGGGGACGTTCCTCCGGCCGGGTCTCGAACCGAGACTGAAAGGGCCCCCCGTGCGATCCATCCTCCGCGCCTTCCTCGCGTGCGTCGTTCTCGCTGCGGCCCTTGGCGCCGTATTCGGTGACGAGGGGATGTGGACCTTCGACAATCCTCCGGCCCGGCAGCTCCGGGAGCGGTACGGCTTCGATCCGACCCAGGAGTGGCTGGATCACGTGCGGCTCTCCTCGGTGCGCTTCCCCGGCGGCTCGGGGTCCTTCGTCTCCGCCGACGGGCTCGTCCTTACGAACCACCACGTGGGCCTCGACTCGATCCAGAAGGTCTCCGGCGAGGGCCGGGACTACGTGAAGAACGGTTTCCTCGCCAGGACCCGGGAGGAGGAGATCCGCTGCCCGGATCTCGAGCTCGTCGTCCTCGATTCAATCGACGACGTGACGGGCCGCGTGCAGGCTGTCAGCGCCCGCGCGAAGAGCGACGAGGAGCGTACGAAGCTCCTCCGGGAGGAGACGGCAAAGATCGAGAAGGAGGAGGGGGACCGGACGGGACTCCGCTGCAACGTCGTGACTCTCTACAAGGGCGGCGTCTACGCCGTGTACCGCTACCGTCGACACACGGACGTTCGGCTCGTGTTTGCGCCGGAGCAGCAGGTCGCCTTCTACGGCGGCGATCCCGACAACTTCACGTACCCGCGCTGGTGCCTCGACTTCTCCCTCTTCAGGGTCTGGGAGGGCGGGAAGCCGTACCGGACGCCCCACTGGCTCCGGTGGAGCGCCGCGGGGCCCTCGGAGAACGACCTCGTCTTCGTCTCGGGCAACCCGGGGTCCACGGGACGCCTCGACACCGTCGCGCAGATGGAGTACTTCCGCGACGTGAGCTACCCGAGGGTTCTCCGCCTCCTCGCGGAGCGCCTGCAGGCCCTCCGGGCCTACGCCGCCCGCGACGCCGAGGCCGAGCGCCGCTCCCTGGACACGATCTTCGGGATCGAGAACAGCTTGAAGGCTGTCACGGGCTACCTGAAGGGTCTCCGCGCGCCGGAGATCCTCGACCGGAAGCGCCGGGAAGAGGATGAATTCCGGAAGGTCGCGGAGACGGCCGCGGCCTTCGACGCCATCGTCGCTTCGCGGCGCGTCCTCGCCGAGGTGACGGACCGCAGCGTCTGGGCGACGCCGGCCGGAACGCTCTTCCAGTCGGCGCTCGACATCGTGCGGATGGTCTCGGAATCCGCGAAGCCCGAAGGAGAGAGACTGCCGCGGTACCGCCAGTCGGGCCGGGCCCAGCTCGAACGCTCGCTCTACTCCGAGGCGCCCGTCCATCCGGACATGGAGGAGGTGCTGCTCGCGTCGAGTCTAGGAGCCGCCCGGAAGAACCTGAAGCCCGGCGATCCGCTCATCGCGGCGTTGCTCGGCGACCGCTCGCCGGAGGAGACGGCCCGTGCCTGGATCGCCGGCACCCGTCTCGCCGCCGTGGCGGCGCGGCGCGAACTCGTGGAGGCCGGGCCCGAGGGGCTGGCCTCGTCCGAGGATACCCTCATCGAGGCCGCGCGGAGGGTGGATCCGCTGCTCCGGGAGCTCGAAGCCCGGATCGACCGCGAGGTCACGGGTGTCGAGGCCGCCGCCGGAGAGGTCATCGCCAGGGCGCGCTTCGCGGCCTTCGGACGATCGGTGTATCCGGACGCCACGTTCACGCTGCGCCTCTCCTACGGTGCGGTGAAGGGCTACGAATCCGGCACGACCCTCGTTCCGTGGCGGACCACGTTCTTCGGCCTCTACGAGCGGAATGCCGCCTTCGGGAACCGCCCGCCCTTCCACCTGCCGGAACGCTGGCAGGCTGCGCGCCAGAGGCTCGACCTCGCGACGCCGTTCAACTTCGTGTGCACGACGGACATCATCGGCGGCAACTCGGGCAGCCCCGTGATCTCCCGGTCAGGCGAACTCGTCGGCCTCATCTTCGACGGCAACATCGAGAGCCTGTCGAACCGCTTCGTCTACGATGAGGCCGTGGCGCGGGCCGTCGCCGTGCACTCGTCCGCCATCGTGGAGGCGCTCCGGAAGGTCTACGACGCAGGAGCGCTCGCCGACGAGCTCCTCCCGAAGTAGCAGCGCGGCGTCACACGAGGCGGCGAATCGCCGCCTCGATCCCGGGCAGCACGCCCGCGACCTGCCCGGGAGAGACGGCGCCCACGCTGAGCCGGAACCAGCCGGTGTCGCCGGGGACGCCGAAGGCCTGGAAAGGCACGACGCCGGCGCCGGCCTCCGCGAGG
>CAYQRN010000216.1:0-7386 GCA_964419995.1 uncultured Planctomycetia bacterium | reverse complement strand
AGCCCGCCGGAGCCGACTACGCGGCCCTCCGGACCTGGTGGAAGGCCAACCGCGCCCGCTTCCAGGAGGCGGAGAAGCAGGAGAACGCAGAGAAGGAGGACGAACGGCGCGCGCGGGGCACGAGCTTCTACGGGCTCGAGACCCGGAGCCGCCGGCTCATCTACATCCTCGACATCTCGGGCAGTATGGAGCAGGACGCGGGCCAGACTCTCCGCAAGCCCAAGATCGAGATCGCCCGGGACGAACTCATCAGCTCCGTCCGCTCCCTCCCCGAAGACGCGATCTTCAACATCATCGTCTTCAACCACGAGTACCGCGTCTGGAAGAACGAGATGGTGAAGGCCACGGCCGCCGTCAAGAACGAGGCGGTGGCCTGGGCGAAGGCCCTGAAGGCCCAGGGGGCCACGAACATCTTCGATCCTCTCGAGCGGGCGTTCCTCGCCGCCGGCCGAGGCACGAAAGACGACCGCTACACCATCGTCTTCGACACGATCTACTTCATGACGGACGGCGTGGCCAACCGGGGACGCATCATCGCTCCGGCCGCGATCCTCGGCGAGATCCGGAAGATGAACGAGCTCAAGAAGGTCCGCATCCACACGATCGCCGTGGGTTCGGACGCCGACGTGAGGCTCATGCAGGCCCTCGCCGAGGCGACGGGCGGCGACTTCACGAAGAAGTGACCGGGTCCCGGTCCGGGGCGCCGCCGGAACCGCCGTCCCGCGCCTCGGCGAGGCATCGCAGGATCGCCTCGCCGTCCCGGGCGAGCCGCCGCGCGCCGAGAAAGGCGATCTGCGCCAGGGCCTCCCTGCCGGCGGGCATGGCTTCCACGATCCGGTCGAGGACGTGGGACGGCAGTACGACGCCCGTCGTGACGCCGCGGCGCGCAGCCGTGTCCCGGCGCCAGCTCCTGAGCGCACGGTCCGCGCGGAACCTCACGGGGTCGTGGGGCGGCCGCGCGCCCCCGGACGAGGGCGCCGGATCCCGTACCACCGCGAGCCCAGAGGCCACGGCACCGAGGATGGCCTCGCCCCGATGACGCAGGAGGTAATCCGAGGCGCCAGGGATGCGGGCCAGGTCATCGAGATTCCGGGGGCGGTTCGACGCCACGGCGATCAGGAACTCGTTGTTGAAGACGCGGAAGGGCGGCTGGTCGAGGCGCCGCGCAATGCCGTCCCGGAGGAGGTGGAGCTCCCGGAGCACGGTGCGCCCGACGCGATCGAGGCGATGAGCGCCCCGGATCCGGACGTAGCCTTCCGGGTCGAACCGACCGCCCCGCCACTCGAGGGTCGTGACGCGCTGGAACTCGAGGGACACCTCCTCAACGATGTCCGCGCGCGCGATTTCCTCGGCGATCCGGTCCCGCAGAGCCGCAAGATGGCGCACGTCCTCCTCGAGGTAGGCGAGGTGCCGCCGCTCGAGGGGCCGGCGCGCCCAGTCATGACGCGTCAGCGACTTGTCGAGTCGGACATCGAAGTAGGCGGCGACGAGGTCCGCAAGCCCGATGCGCTCCTTCCCGAGGAACTGGGCCGCGATCATCGTGTCGAAGAGGCCGTCGATGCGAAGATCGAAATCCCGCTTGAGGCAGACGACGTCGTAGTCCGCGCCGTGCAGGATCTTCGGCAGATCGGGAGAGGCGAAGACGGGCCTCAGCTCAGAGAGGTCCCGCACCGCGAGGGTGTCGACGAGGAAGATCTCGCCGCCCGCGGCGAGCTGGAGGAAGCACACCTTCTCCTGATAGGCGTGCATGCTGTCGGATTCCGTGTCGACAGCAATGGAGGAAGCCGCCCGCAGGCGGGGCAGGATCCCGGCAAGAGCCGCCGGGGAATCGATGTAGTGCGCCTCGGCCATCGTCCCCGGAGAGTGTAACGCAGGAGGCTGGTTCTGTCGCGGGGCATCCTCAGCGTCAGGCGCGCAAGCGAGGTGACGGGCTGCCGGGGCGCGGCGCCCCGGCATCGCCCTTGCGTGACTCAGCGGGCCGTGCGGATCTCGATCTCGCGCGGCTTCACCTCGTCGACCTTCGGAACCGTGATCGTGAGGATCCCGCCTCCGAACTCGGCCCGGATGTGGTCGGCCTTCACGGGCGTCGGAAGGGTCAGCGCACGCTCGAAGGCTCCGTAGACCCGCTCCGACAGGTGGATGCGGCGGTCCTTGCCGGCCTCCGCATCGAACTTCTTCTCCCCCCTCACGAAGAGGGTGCCGCCGACGAAGTTCACCTTGACGTCCTTGTCGGTGACGCCGGGCAGCTCGACGGACACGATGAACTCATTCTCCGATTCGGACACCTCGAGGGCCGGAGCGATGGCGGTCGTGCGGCCGTCGCCCGCCGGACGCTCGCCGAAGAAGCGATCGAAGATGTCACCCATCTCGCGCGAGAAGAGCGAGCCGACGGACGTGCGGAATGGCGTCCTGGATGCAGCCATGTATCCCATGCGAGTCTCCTTTCCGGGCGGTTCTGATCGCTGCCCGGGCATCGAGGATCCGTGGACCCTCGACGTGGAGGGAAGCAAGGTCCGTACCACAGGAGGACGATCGACGGCGCCCGGCGTGCGGGATTCCCAAGTTCGCTTCTCGGGCCGCCTTGAGCGATCGCCTCCCCCGGACGAGACTTCGGGCCGGATCTCCGCCCTCCCGCGGGCTTGACGGATTGTCAGGGTGTCATTGTCATTCTGTCGCCCCATCGCCGGGCACGCCGAGGGCGGCTTCGAGCTTCGACACGGCATCGGCAAGCCGGTCCAGATTCGCCCGGGCATCGGCCGGCCAGGTCGCCCCGAGGAAAAGCGCCCTCTGGCGCGCGATCGTCCCGACCCTCGGCAGGTTTCTGAGCCGGTCGTCCTTGAGCAGGATGCCCTCGATCTCCGATGCGATCCGCCGGACTTCGCCCGCCCGGCTCTCGGGGAAGCCCTCGGGTCCGAAGGCCTCGAGGCGATGGAGCCTCTCGCGCAGGGCTGCCACGGTGCCGCTCCGCACCTCGAGATCGATGGGCGCGTCGAAGTTCTCGGCCTCCTCGCCGGTAGGCGTGGCGGCGCAAGCCGGCAGCAGCACGAGGGCGACGAGGACCAGAAGGCGGCAGCAGCGATCGAACGGCATCGCGAGAACCATCGTTATCATCCCGGCGAGGAACGGAAGCCTCATGACGATATCCCGTCCCGGCCCGGGAATCCGCGCCGGAGCCACGATCGCCTGCCTCCTCGCCGCGGCCGTCCCGGCATGCGACGCCGGGGACCGCGATCCCCGCGGAGCCCCCGCGGCATCGAGCCGCTCTCCGGCGCAGGAGGCGGCTGCAACATGCCTCGCGCGCATGAGAGAGCTCGCCGCCCTGCGTTCGGACGAGTCGCCCGCCCTCGCCGATGCCGAGGCTCGCTTCGCCGCCGACCGCACGGCCCTCCGGTCCCTCGCCGAGGCCGGCGGGCGGACGGAGATCGTGATGTCGCTCATGGAGGCGTTCCGGGAGCCGACGCGTTACCGCGTCACGGGCCGTGACGTGGACCACTTCCGCCTCGACCTTCTCGAGATCCTCCATGAAACGGCCGGCGACGGCGCCGCCGCGGCGTACGCGGAACTCGTCTTCATCCCTCGACTGCACTTCCTCGCACGCGACCGCATGACGGCGCGACTCGCCGAGCTGGATCCGGGTCGGGCCGCCTCCGTCCTCGCAGCACTCCTCGAAGCCCCCGAATCCGGAGGGCGGCGCGCGAGCCTCCTCGGGCTCTTCGCCGCCCGCGACCTCCCCGGCGCCCGGGAGATCATCCTCCGCTCCCTCGAGAACGACGCCGACCCCGCCGTGCGCAACCGCGCCGCTCTCGACGCCGTCCGCTACCCCGGTCCCGACACCATCGAGGCGTTGTTCCGGCGCCTCGCCGAGGATCCCGCTCTCTTCGTCCGGGCCAATGCCCTGCACGGCCTCCTCGCGCTCGCACCCGATCGGATCCGGCCGCGCCTCGAGGAGTTCCGCGAACGCGAGCAGAGCCTCCGGCGGGAGGGCGCCGCCAGGCTCGCGGAGGAGATCGACCGCCAGATCCGCATCCGCGACGGCCGCTGACGGATCAGGCTCCGGAGCCGCTCCGCCGCCGGAGGCGGCGGAGGACTTCCAGCGAACGTCGCGCCGTCTCCACGGCGTCCGCGCTCGATCGCGAAAGCTCCACGGAAGCCACGCCGGAGAAGCCGGAACTGTCGAGCGCCGCGATGACGGCGGGCATGTCGATGTCCCCCTCGCCGAAGGGCAGATGCTCGTGGATGCCGCGGCGCATGTCCTCGAGGTGGACCGTGGCGATCCTGCGGTCGAAGCGCCCGATGGCCTCCGGAACGGACATCTCCCCGGTCACGACGAGATGTCCGACGTCCAGCACGAGGCCGAGGTCAGGCGCGCCGATCCGCTCCCGCAGCACGCTGACCTGCGCAAGCCGATCCACGAACATCCCGGGTTCCGGCTCGAGGGCCGCGCGGACACCCCGCCGTCGCGCATGGGCGAGGACGGCCTCGACACCGCGGGCGAGGCGATCCATCGCCGCCTCCGCCCCCACGTTCTCGAAGTCCGCCCCCGACCAGAACGACACGACTCCGGCCCCGAGTTCGGCGGCCATGTCGATGCACCGCTCGAGGAACCGAAGCCGCGTCGCCGCGACGGCGGGGCTCGAGAGGAGCGAGGGAAAATGCTTCCGGCGCGGGTCGAGGAGGAAGCGCGCCCCCGTCTCGATGACGGAGCGGAGCCCGTGCCTCTCGAGGAGCGCTCGGATCCGCGGAAGCGCGGCGGGAGTCCCGGCCGCCAGCGGATCGAGGTGGTGGACATCCGGCGTGATGGCCACGGCCTCGTACCCGAGGTCCGCGAGGATCCCGATAGCGTCCTCGATGCGATGATGGGCGAAGCCGCTCGTGTTGTAGCCGAGATGCCAGTCCACGGCCGACTCTACGACGCGTGCCGAGGCCGTGCCACGCCCGCGGCGCGGCTCAGGGCACGATCACGCCCGCCGCATTCGAGATCTTCCCCGTGAGGGTCACGAAGCAGAACCAGAGATTCAGGTTGAAACCCGACGGGACGAAGGGAGGCACCTGGAAGGTGCCGAAGGCGAGGCCGGAGCCGTTGAGAGTCCCCGTGAAACCGACCGCCCAGTTGTACGGAGCCTGCCCCGTTTCGAGGCAGTCATGGATGAAGTAGCTGAAGCACGCGTCCGGAGCGAGGGGAATGACGCCGAACGGGCTCCAGGGGATTCCTGGCGTCGTGGCGCAGGCGATGGCGGCCGCGTAGCCCGCGCCGGGATCGGACGGCGACGAGAACTGGAGCGACAGGAAGGACCCCGGCGGCGGATTCTGCGGTCCGAAGACGGACAGGGTGGCGGGAAAGAGCGGCTCCACGCAGAGGCGCATGATCCAGTTGCCGGCGTAGTAGAGGGGGCAGAGCTGGAACCCGTTTACCGTGGCCGTCGACGCGTCGCGCCAGCCGAGTCCCTGGATGTAGATGAGGTTCTTCTGGGGCGGGGTGACCGTCGGACTGCACGTGAACGATATGCCACCCGCGTAGTCCGTCGCGAAGTTCGTCGAGTAGCCCTGGAGGCATGTCAGCCCCCCCATGTTGATGGTCATCGTCCAGGCGCAGACGATCTTGCCGCTCGTCGCGATGATGTTCCATCCCGACAGGGAGGGCGCCGTGTTGACCACGCTGCTCGAGAGCGCGATGTTGCTTCCCGTCGCCGTGCTCCACCGGAAGAGGCTCGGACCGAAGACGGGGAGACCGCCGGACCACGTGATGCCATCGAAGATCTCGAGGTCGGCGGCCGCCTGGATGCCGTTGGCGCCTGCGACATTCATGTACGCGATCGATGCCTCGTGGATGCGCACGGTCGTCGTCCCGAGGGACAACGTACTGAAGACCGCCCCGGCGGCCTCACCCTCGCAGAGCCCCTGGATGATCGCGACCGGGACGCCGGCCGACGGGATCGCCGGAAGGTTGTCGTTCTTGAGAAGGGTGAAGGCGCAGGGCTGGGCGGTCAGGGCGCCCTCCAGAAGCAGGATCGCGATGACGGCAGCATGACGGCGCACGGCAGGGCCTCCTCGGAACGGAGCCGGAACCGATCTTCGCGTCCACTATGCGCCCGCGAGTCGGAGCGAGTCAAGACGCCCCCGGATGAACCCGGACTGCCGGCTCCGGCGCTGCTATCCTCGTCCATGCTCGCGCTGACGGGCCTCGCCATCGGCATCTCCGCGTTCCTCGCCGCCTCGGCCCTCATCCCGATCATCCGGCGGAGGGCCGAAAGGAGCGGCTGGGTGGATCGGCCCGGCGGCCGCAAGGCCCACGCCCGGCCCACGCCCTACGTCGGCGGCTTCGTCCTCGTGCTGGCCATCTTCGCGCCCGTGGCGGCCGGAACCCTCCTCGCCCGTCTCGCCCTCGCGATCCCCGCGGTGATGGCAGCGCTCCCGCCCGACATCGCACTGCACGCTCCGGGCCTCGCCTCGAGGCTTCTCCAGGTCTCCGCGCTGGCCGGTGCGGCCGTCATCCTCGCCCTCATCGGCGCCGCCGACGACCGCCGCGGCCTCCCCGTTGGGTTCCGCCTCGCCGCGGAGGCCGTCGTGGCGCTCATGCTCTTCGCCGCGGGCTTCCGGGCCACGCTCTTCCTGACCTCCGTCCCCCTCGAGGCCGCCGCCACGGTCCTCTGGATCGTCTTCCTCACCAACGCCGTGAACTTCATCGACAACCAGGACGGCCTCTTCGCGGCCACGAGCTTCGGCATCTCCACGGTGCTGTTCTCCCTCATGGCCATCGAGGGACGCCTCTTCATCGCGGCCTTCCTCCTCGCGCTCCTCGGCGCTCTCTTCGCCATCCTGCGGCACAACCTCCCCCCGGCGCGGATCTTCACGGGGGACGCGGGCACCCTGCCCACGGGGGCCGTGCTCGCCGCCATGACACTTCTCCACGAGGTGCCCGCGACGCGACCCGGCCCCATGCCCTTCGTCGTCCCGCTCCTCGTCATGGCCGTGCCGCTCGCCGACGGCATCACGGTCGTGGTCTCCCGGATTCGCCGCGGCGTTTCCCCCTTCACCGCGGGTCGCGACCACCTGAGCCACCGGCTCTCCCGGCGGGGCGTGGCGCCGAGACGCCTCGCCGCCATCTTCTTCTTCCTCCCTCTGGCCACGGGGGCGCCGGTCGTGGCGTGGAGCGCCCTCCGCCGCGCGTCGGAGCGCGACCCCCTCGAAGCGCCGGCCGTCGCCGCGGCCGCCGCGACCCTTGCCGCCATCGTCCTTGCCGCGGGTCTCCGACGGCGCTCATCGAGGGGAGAGGGTGACGCGTGAGCCGGTCTGCTGCCGGCGCCGCTCCCGCGCCGGGACTCCTGCCCCGCCTCGCTCTCGGTTCTCTGGTCGCCGGCTTCGTCCTCATCCTCCTCTCCCCGAGCG
>CAYQRN010000215.1:0-7446 GCA_964419995.1 uncultured Planctomycetia bacterium | reverse complement strand
AGGGACTGGAGAGCCGAGATGGCCAGGACTCTTCGGACATCGGATTCGCGATAAAGTCTGAATCCTCCGCGGCTTCTGACCGCTGGTCGGAGCAGGCCGAGTTCCTCGTAGTAGTGGAGCGTCCGGACGGACTTCCCGCTCTCGTCGGCCAGGTCGCCGATCTTGAGAAGTTCCTTGTCTCCGGAGCTCGCGGCTTTCATCGTCTTGACCCCAGTCATTCTCGGATCAAAATCGAACTCGCACGTAAACGTCAGAGTATGATACGCCCACTCCGGGGCCCTGCAAGCCGCTTTTTCCGTCAGGGCCTGGAATGGAATGGATGGGAGCCAGGACGCGCCATGACGGTCGCCACCTTCGTTCGGGATCTCATGTTCCGCGTCCGGATCGAGGAGACGGCGCGCCGGCTCGGACAGGCCGTCCTTCGCCTCGAAGGCGACGCCGACCCCATCCCGTCGATCGAGGCCGGGAGACCTCTCGGGATCGTCGTGGATCTCGACGGCATCGACGATCCTGGAGAGATCATCCGGCGCATCCGCTCATCCCGCGCCGGCGCCACACCCATCGTCGCGTTCCTCTCCCATGTCGACACGAGCCGGTGGTCGGCGGCGGAGGCCGCGGGCGCCGATCTCGTGCTGCCCCGTTCGCGATTCCAGTCCCTCCTTCCCGATGTCCTCCTATCCCTTGCCGCACTGACGACCGCGCCCGACTCAACGACGGCTCCAGCGCCGCGGCCGGAGACCGCCCGCGCCGTCACCGCCGCGCACAGGACCGCCGCGTGGTTCCGGGACGGGAGCCGGGGCGTCATCGATGTCGTCGGTGCGGACCGGATCCGCGTCGTCCACGGGCAGACGACCAACGACATCCGCGCCCTGCGCCCGGGATCCGGGGCCTTCGCGTGGTTTCTCTCCCCGAAGGGCGTCGTGGATCACGAGGCGCACGTCCTCGTCGAAGACGATCGCGTGCGGCTCCTCACATCCCTGGCGCGACGGCAGGAGCTGCTCGACAGGCTCACGAAGTTCATCATCATGGAGGACGCGCGCGCCGTCGTGCCTTCACCGGACATCATCGTCCTGGCCCTCGTCGGACCGGCGGCCGATAGCGTCGTCGTCGATGTCCTCGACCTTCCCCTGCCCCCGGCGACGCCCGTCTCCCACACGACGCCGCCCCCCACCGCAGGCGTTCTCACCGTCGCGCGCTTCCCCGACTGGGGCGCCGCCGGAATCCTCCTCCTCGCGCCGGAACCGCGGGCGCAGGAGATCGAGGCCCGGCTCCGCACGCGGCCCGAGCTCATCGAAGCCGATCCGGAGTCGCAGGACGTGCTCCGGATCGAGGCCGGCCTGCCCCGGACGGGCACCGACACCGACGCCGACACGCTCACCGCCGAGCTCGATCAGGACGAGCGCGCCGTTTCCTTCACGAAGGGCTGCTACACCGGCCAGGAGATCGTCGCGCGGATGAAGACCTACGGCCGTCCGAAGCGCCTCCTGCGGGGCCTCATCGTCGGCGGCAGCGCCGCGCCTCCCCGGGGATCGGAGATCCTCCACCTCGGCACGGTCGTCGGCAAGGTGACGTCCTCGGCGATCTCCCCCACGCTCGCGCGCCCCATCGCCCTCGCGCTTCTCCCCGCAGAGCGCGCACGACCGGAAGCGCGGCTCGTCGTCCGCACCGGCGGGACGCTCGTCTCCGCCACGGTCGCGGCCCTGCCCTTCGTCGCCCCCTGACGCCGGCGGCCCGGGACTACTGGAGCTCGACCTCCGGAGGCAGGAGAGGCCTCACGGCCAGGGTTCTGAGGGCGAAGTTCGACCCTTCGCCGACGCGCGTCACGAAGAGGTCGAGGTGGTGCCGGACGAGGCCGAACTCATCGAGACAGGCGACGCCGCCGCAGATCTCCATGGCGAGGAGCAGGAGCTCCGACGCCCGTCTCGAACACTCGATCTTGACCTTGGCCGCCTGCTCCCGGGAGAGGCGGTCCTCCGTGTAGAGGCGCGTCAGATGGAGGAGCCAGGAGAGCCCCTGCTCGAGGGCGATGTCCATGTCGAGGAGGACGTCCTGGACGCGCTGGAACCGGGCGATGGGCCGGTCCTGGAACTGGATCCGCTCCGTCGCGTACGTCCGGCATCGGTCGAGGGCGAAGGCCAGCGACGCAAGGGCGAGGGAGGCCACGAAGAGCCTTCCCCCGTTCAGCGTCGTCACCATGACCTTGAACCCCTCGTGCAGCTCCCCGAGGATCGCATCCTCCGGAACTGTCACGTCCTCGAAAGCGATGGACCCGGTGCTCGACTGGCGCCAGACCTCCTTGCCCGACATCTCCTGGTAGCGCACGCCCGGCGCGTCCATGGGCACGAGGAAGCACGTGGAACGGTGGCCGCGGGGGCCGTCGTCCCGCGTGAGCGCATGGACGACGACGTGGCTCGCCCATCGCGCGTTCGTTGACCAGCATTTCTCGCCCCGGAGGCGGAAGCCGCCAGGGGCGCGCGAGGCCCGCACCTCGGGGTTGGCGGCGTCCGAGCCGCGGCCCGGCTCCGAGAGGCCGAAGACGAACATCCGGCGACCCGCCGCCAGATCCGGCAGGTGGGCGCGCTTCTGGTCGTCGCGGCCGCAGAGGAGCAGCGGCTTCGTTCCAAGCGAGTACGCGGCGCCGGGCGTGATGGCGACGGACTGGCTCACGTAGCCGAGCGCGAGTCCCATGAGGATGAGGTCGAGATGATCGCCCCCCTGCCCGCCCCAGGCTTCGGGCACCGGCAGCCCGAAGAGCCCCATCTCGCCCATCCTCCGGATCGTCTCCTCCGGAACGAGCGCGTGGGACCTCTCCCAGCCGAGGATCTTCGGGGCGATTTCCGCGGCGGCGAAGTCCGCGACCATCCGGTAGAAGTCGAGGCGCTCGGCGGGAAGGAGGCCGGCGAGGAGTGCGTCGATGCGGCGTTCCATGGCGCGGGATGCTATCAAAGGCCATGAACTCCCGCCTCCGCACGGCCGTCCTCGGCTGCCTCGCCCTCATCGTCTGCGCCGTGCGGGCCGCCGCCCAGGAGACGCGCCCCTCACCGCTCACGCGCGCCGAGGTCACGGACTTCGAGGAGACCACGCTCTTCGACGGTGTCCTCGCGTTCCTTCGCGAGCTCGAGTCCCGCGGGGCTCCCTGGCGCCGGGAGACCTTCGGCCCCACAGTGGAGGGCCGCGCTCTCCCGCTCCTCGTCCTCGAGGCTCCGCGACGCTCCCCCGACGGGGCCCCCCGGATACGCCCGCCCCGCGTCCTGCTCCTCGCGAACATCCACGCCGGCGAGGTGGAGGGGAAAGAGGCCCTCCTCGTCCTGCTCCGCGAATTCGCGGAGGGCCGTCACGCCGGGCTCCGCGCCGCCATGGACATCCTCGTCGCGCCCGTGTTCAACGCCGACGGCAACGAGCGCATCGCCCCTGGAAACCGGGCTGCCCAGAACGGACCGGTCCGTGGCGTCGGCATCCGGGCCAACGCCGCCGGACTCGACCTCAACCGGGACTTCATGAAGCTCGAATCGCCGGAGGTCCGAAGCCTCGTCGCGGACGTCCTCCGGGCGCGGGACCCCGACCTCCTCATGGATCTGCACACGACCAACGGCTCGCCCCACGGATTCGCCCTCACCTACGCCCGTCCCCTCCTCGACGGGACCGGCGCCGCGCAGGGTCGCTTCCTCCGCGGAACCCTCCTTCCCGAGGCCGCCCGCGTCATGGCGGGAGCCGGCTTCCCGACCTGGTACTACGGCAACTTCAGGGATGAGCGGGATCCGGGCAAGGGCTGGGAGACCTTCGAGAATCTGCCGCGCTACGGGACGAACTACATGGGGCTCAGGAACCGTCTCGCGGTCCTCTCCGAAGCCTACGCCTACCGCCCCTTCGGGGAACGGATCGCCGCCACGCGGGCCTTCGTCCTCGCGGTCCTCGAGTCCGTCGCCCGTCACGCCGGCGAGATCGTGGCCCTCGTCGAGGCCGCCGACCGGGATGCCTCGACGCAGCCTCCCCCCGGGACGCCCGCGCGCCGCCAGCCTCTCGCGTTCCGACTCGCGAGAGACCCGGATCCGGCCGAGATCCTCCTCGCTCCGGTCATGGACATCACGGATCCGGGCACCGGCCTCACCCGCCACGCGGCGGGCCCCTGCAGCGGAAGCGTCCGCATCCCCCACTACGGGTCCCACGAGCCGGTCGCGGACGTCGGGATCCCCGCGTTCTGGATCCTCGATGCCCGCGCCGGGGACGGAGCCCTGCTCCTTCTGCGCCACGGGCTCACCGTCCTGCGCACGACCGGCCCCGCCGAGATCGACGTGGAGAGCTTCCGCGTCATGGAGACCGCGCTGGCGTCGCGCCCCTTCCAGGGGCACCGGATCCGCACGCTCGAGGTCGCGCCGTTCCGCCAGCGCATGACCTTCCCGGCCGGCACGTTTATCGTTCCCTCGAGCCAGCGTCTCCGCGCCCTCGCCGTCTGGCTTCTCGACCCCCGGAGTCCCGACGGTATTCTCGCATGGAACATCCTCGACCCGTTGCTCGCGGGCGCGGCAGCGGAGATCCTGCCGGTCCACGAGGCGGGGGAACTCCCGCCCGTCCGTCACGTGATCCACTCCCGTTGACGCCGGCTTCATGCCGATCCTTCGAGGGGACGAGGCGCCGTCCGTATAATCCCGTGGACCTGGTTGATCCTCACGGTTGGGAGCCCGTCGATGCCGGATCTCACTCTCGCCATCATCGGTGCCTACGATCCGGACTACGAGCCTCACGTGGCCACGGTGGACGCCCTCCATCACGCCGCGGCCCGGGAGCGCCGGGTCCTGGCGACACGATGGCTCTCTCCCGAGGCCCTCGATCCCGCCGAGTCCGCCCTGCGCGGCGTGGACGGGGTGGTCCTCGCCCCGGCCCCGCCGAGAACCCAGATCCGCCACATCGATGACATCCTCGCCGCGATCCGCTGCTGCCGCCGGTCCGGACTCCCCATGCTCGGCACCGGTCGCGGCTTCCTCTACACGCTCCTCGAGGTCGCCCGACACCTCGCGGGTCTCCGCGAGGCGCACAGCACGGAGTTCATCGACAATCCGAAGACGCCCGTCGTGACGGAGCTTCCCGATCCCATCGCCTTCCGCGAGCGCTCGGGCCGCTACGGGACGATGTCCGTCCGTCCGGCTCCGGACACGCTCCTTGCAAGGCTCTACGGGACCACCGATCCCGTCGGAGAACCTCACCGCGCCGTCTACGGGCTCAACCCGGACTACTCCGGCGACCTCCGCTCGGCCGGACTGGTCTTCTCGGCCACCGACGCGGACGGAGGCATCGTCCGAGCCATCGAGATGTCGGGCCATCCGTTCTTCGTCGCGGTGAGCTTCATTCCGCAGGTGCGATCCACCTGGGCGGAGCCGCATCCCCTCTTTCTCGGTCTCGTGGCGGCCGCCCGCGACGCCAGAGCCCGGAGCGCGCCTGGCCATGACGGATCGCCGGCGCCCCCGGCTCCTCCCGAGGACTGATCCCGAAAGCCGCTTCCCGGCGGCTCGCTCCGGGGATAGAACGGACGACGATGAAGGAACGACCCCTCCCGCGCCCTGCCGAGGTCCGGGAGTATCTCCGGACTTTCCTCGCTCCGGACGGCGTTTTCCTCGAGCTTCGATACCAGGCCCGGCGCGCACGGCAGTTCCGTGTCGAGAAGGGGCGGGTCGAATCCGCCCAGGTCCGCCACCGCGCCGGGGTCGGCGTCCGCGTCCTCGAGGGCGGGAGCCGTGGATTCGCCAGCACGGGCTCCCTCGAGGCCGCCGACATCCGCCGCGCCATCGATGCCGCCCGCGCCGCGGCGCGCCTCGCGGCCGGCCGGCGCCGAGACGCCGCGCCCCCGCCTGCGCCCGCCTCCCTCGCCCGCGGCGATTTCACCCTTCCCGGAGTGGATGACGTCGAGTCGATCTCCATGGATGCCAAGCTCGACCTCGTGAGGCGCATGGAGGTGCGGGCCCGTGCGGCGGGCGAACGGATCCGTTCCGCGGCATCCTCCTACACCGAGGTCTTCGAGGACCGCGCCATCGTCACGTCCGACGGCGCCTCCGCCAGCTTCCGCCTCGTCCGGCCCGAGTTCGCCGTGAACGCGGTGGCCGGATCCGGCGGAGACCTCATGACCGCGAACCGCTCCGTCGGCGTCACGGGAGCCTGGGACTGTCTCTTCCGGGACCGTACGGGCGAATCCATGGCCGAGGACGCCGCCCGGACCGCCACGGACCTCCTCTCGGCGCCGCGCCCGGATGGGGGGCGCGCCACGGTCATCCTCTCCCCCTCCATCGTCGGGCTCCTCGTCCATGAGGCCGTCGGTCATACGGTCGAGGCCGACTTCGTCCAGTCGGGTTCCGTGGCGAGCGGGAAGATCGGGGAACGCGTCGCATCCGAATGCGTGACGATCGCCGACAGCGGCGCCTCCGAACATCACCCCGGAGCCGGTGGCAGCCTGCCCGTCGACGATGAGGGCGTCCCGGCGGGCCGAACGATCATCATCGAGAACGGCGTCCTCCGCTCCTACCTCCACGACCGTGAATCCGCCGCGCGCTTCGGCGTCGCTCCCACCGGCAACGCCCGGGCCTACGACTACTCCGACGTGCCCCTCATCCGGATGCGGAACACCTGGCTCGCCCCCGGGACGGACAGCCTCGACGCTATGATCGCCGGAATCTCCGACGGGTACTTCCTCGACGGCCCGCGCAACGGCCAGGCGGATGCCACGGGGGAATTCATGTTCGGCGTCGAGAGGGCCTGGCGCATCCGGAACGGCCGCCTCGAGGGCCTCGTGCGCGGAGCGACCATCTCCGGCATCGCCTTCGATGTCCTCTCCACGGTCGACGCGGTCTCCCGCGACTTCAGGTGGGATCTCGGATCGGGCCACTGCGGAAAGGGGCAGCCCGCCAAGGTGGACGCCGGCGGTCCGTACATCCGATGCCGCGCGACCCTCGGCGGCGTCCAGGCCTGAGGCCGGGGGGGGCGTCATGACTGTAGCCCGAGGATCGCTTCTCGATCGCTGCGCCGATCTCGTCCGCCGCGCCGTGGCGGCGGGAGCCGATGAGGCGGAGGTAGCCGCCTCGGCGGCGCACTCGAGCTCCGTCGACCTCGAGACGGACGACATCCGGACCGCCACCTCCCAGTCCGAGGTCGTCTTCGGCGTCCGCGTCTTCCGCAAGGGGGCCCTCGGATTCGCGACGACCAACGATCCGGACCTCCTCGACCGGACTCTGGCGGAGGCCCTCGCCCTTGCGCGCCTCACGACTCCGGACCCGCTCAATACGCTTCCGGAGCCGCGCCCTCTCAGGGTCGTCCCGGGGCTCCACGATCCCGCCGTCGCCGCTGCGGGGATCGACACCCTCGCCGACGTGGCGTCCGCCGTCCTCCTGCGGGTCCGCGAACTCGATCCCCGCGTCCGCGTCGATTCAGGATCCCTCTCGTTCACGGACGCGATCTCCGCCG
>CAYQRN010000214.1:0-7464 GCA_964419995.1 uncultured Planctomycetia bacterium | reverse complement strand
ACGCGGCCGAGGAACTCGAGCGGCGCACGGAGGTCGGTCCCCCCGCGGGAGGACGGCAGCACGAGGCAGTCCCGGATGATCCTCAGGACATGGCCGGCCCCCCGGGCGGGGGGCACGAAGGACCCGATGCCGGTCCCGAAGGTCACGAGCCCGACACGGTCGTTGTTGCGGACCGCCGAGAGGGCGAGGCAGGCGAGGATCCGGGCGGCCGTCTGGCGCGCGGACCAGATCCCGAATCCCCCCGTCATGGAGCGCGAGAGATCGAGGAGGAAGATGACGGTGAGATCCCGCTCGTCGACGTACTTGCGGACGAACGGCCGCCCCATGCGCGCCGTGACGCCCCAGTCCACGGTGCGCGGGTCGTCCCCCTCGGTGTACTCCCGCACTTCATCGAACTCGACGCCGCGCCCGCGGAAGACGGTGCTGTAGCCACCCGCCATGACTTCCGTGACGAGGCGGCGGCTCTGGACCTCGATCCGCCGCACCTCGCGAAGGAGTTCCGGCAGGTCGACGTCGCGATCCTCGCGTGGCGGTGGCGCGACTCTACGGAACACGGACGTTATCGAAGATCTTCTGGATCACGTTCACCGACGTGAGTCCCTCCGCCTCGGCCTCGTAGGTCGTGATGACGCGGTGGCGAAGGACGTCCATGCCCACGGACTTGACGTCCTGGGGCGTCACGAAACCCCGTCCCTCGAGGAGTGCGTGCGCCCGCGCGGCGCGGTCGAGGGCGATGGAGGCTCGCGGCGAGGCGCCGTAGAGGATGAAGGGCCGCATGTCCCCGAGACCCGCCTTCTCGGGCTCCCGCGTGGCGAACACGAGATCGACGATGTAGCCGAGCACCTTGTCGTCGACGTGGATCGCGTCGAGGAGGCCCTGGGCGGCCAGGACCTGCTCGGGACCCGCGACCCGGCGAACGGCCGGACGGTGGCCGTGCGGCCCCATGCGCCGCACGATCTCCCGCTCTTCCTCCCGGCTCGGATAGCCGACGACGACCTTCAGCATGAACCGGTCGACCTGGGCCTCGGGGAGAGGGTAGGTACCTTCGTGCTCGATGGGATTCTGGGTGGCGAGGACGAGGAAGGGGGACGGCAGGTCACGCGTCTCGCCGGAGAGGGTCACGCGGCGATCCTGCATCGCCTCGAGCAGGGCGGACTGGACCTTCGCCGGGGCGCGGTTGATCTCGTCCGCGAGGACGAAGTTCGCGAAGACGGGGCCCTCGCGGATGGACCACTCGCCGGTCTTCTGGCTCCACACCTGGGTCCCCGTGAGGTCCGAGGGGAGGAGGTCCGGCGTGAACTGGATCCGCCGGAACGTCCCGCCGAGCGCCGCGGCAAGGGACTGCACGGCCAGGGTCTTGGCGAGCCCCGGCACACCCTCGAGAAGGACGTGGCCGTCGGCGAGGAGTCCGATGAGGAGACTTCTCAGGAGGGCCTTCTGGCCCACGATGACGCCCTCCACCTCGCGGAGGACCTCGCGGATGAAGGCCCCCTCCGCAGCGATACGGCGGGTCGCGTCTTGTGCGTCGGTCACGGGGATCTCGCGTTCGGGGTGCCGGGTGAGCAGTTTACACGGAGCCGGCGCTCTTCAAGACGCCGGGGCAGAACGGCGGCGAAAGAGTGACGGACCCGGAGGGTACGTGATACGTTCACCGTGCTGCCGCATTTCATCACGAACCCCCGCAGGCGACCATGAAACGGATCACCCTCCTCGCTTTCCTGGCCGGGCTCTCGTCATCCGTCGCCGCCTCCGCGCAGGGAGGCGGGCAGGGCGTGAACCGGGAGGCCATGTGGCCCGCCCCCACGGCCGATGACTGGAAGAAGCCCTGCCTCGTCACCTGGCAGCGCACCTGGGAGGACGCGGTCGCGGTCTCGCGCGAGACGAAGCGCCCCATCCTCATCTGCGTGAACATGGACGGGGAGATCGCCAGCGAGCACTACGCCGGTGTCCGCTACCGCCAGCCGGACATCGCGGCGCTCTACGAGCCCTACGTCTGCGTGATCGCGTCGGTCTACCGGCACGCGCCGCGGGACTCCGATGAACACGGGGAGCGGGTCGTCTGTCCGCGGTTCGGTACCGTCACCTGCGGCGAGCACATCGCCATCGAGCCCGGGCTCTACGAGAAGTACTTCGACGGCCAGCGGGTGGCCCCGCGGCACATCGCCATCGAACTCGACGGCGCCGAGACCTATGACGTCTACTACGCCTGGGATACGGATTCCGTGTTCGCCGCGATCCGCAAGGGGATTGCAGACCGGCCGCCCATCCCGCCGGTGGTCCGCGGCGACCGGACGATCTACGAGCGGGTCGCGAGTCCGGACGTGAAGGACCGCCTCGCCGTCGAAGCGGCCTACCGCGGCGGCGATCGTTCCATGCGGCGCGCGCTCCTCGAGGCCGCCGTGGCGGCGGGGGAGAAGGCTCCCGTGGAGATGCTTCGGCTCGCGGTTTCCGGCATGGACACCGAGATGGCGGGTCTGGCGCGTCAGGCGCTGGCGAAGGCAGGGGGCGAGAGCGCGGCCGACCTCATCAACGAGGCGCTCCGGGTCCCCATGGGCGCTCCCGAGCGGGAGGCTCTCCTGGCGGCGCTCCGGCGCATCGGCGAGACCTCGCCCCGGGCGCGGACGATGTCCGTCGTCCACCAGGGACTCGCGAGCCGCTCCGACGTCGTGGATGTCGAGAAGTGGTCGAAGGCCCTCGAAAACGGCCCGGCCCGGTCGCCGGCCGTGGAGGCCTACGAGGCCGCCGCGCGGCTCGAGGCCCAGACGGACGTTTTTCGCTCCGGCGACGCCGAGGCCCATGCCGCGCTGGCCGAGTCCTTCCTGGCCTCGGCGCTCGGCCGCATGACGGAGGAGGGGACCTCGAGCCTTCGGTCGCAGTCGCAGCTCACCGACGCTCTTCTGCTCGATGCGCGGGCGACGGCGAAGAAGGCGGAGACTCTGGGCGCCGGGGGATGGCGCGTCAACTCGGTCCTCGCCGTCGCGAACTTCTACCTCGGCGATGTCGCCGAGGCCCATCGCCGGGCGGAGGCGGCCATGGCCCACCTGCCGCCCGACGCCACGAGCTGGAATTCCATGGTCGTCCTCGGCCTCTTC
The DNA here is from genome assembly GCA_964419995.1 of uncultured Planctomycetia bacterium. Classification (GTDB taxonomy): domain Bacteria; phylum Planctomycetota; family CAYQRN01; genus CAYQRN01. Next base: position 4,372 of record CAYQRN010000214.1, on the reverse strand, counting down.
GCGGAGATGCGTCAGGACGCCATCCAGCGCGCCATCCGCACGCGCGGCGACTGGCCCGGCCAGTGGCTCACCGACGTCCACGCGGCGCGGGCCGTGCTCTCGCGGCATCCCCACGCGAGCGACGATCAGATCGCGTCCTACTACGACTTCCTCAAGTGGCTCGGTGCCGCGGGACAGGCTGCCGGCGTCCTCGACGCGGGCCTCCTGCGCTTCCCCGAGTCGCCGGTGCTCCACAACCGCTACCGGGCGTGCATCCTCGATGACCGGGGCGCTGATGGACTCGAGACCGCCTACGAGGAGCGGCTCAAGGGGCCGGACGTGCCGAAGACCACGGCGTGGTTCGCCGGTTACGCGAGCTACCTCGCCGCCGAGCACCACCGGCGGGCGCAGAAGACCGATCGCGCCAGGGCGGCCTACGACCGCGCCATCGCCCTCTTCGAGAAGAGCATCGGCGTGATCCCGGAGAGCCGGGACACATCGGATCACCACATCGTGCTGTGCCTCGGCGGCCGCGCGCGCCTGTCTCTCGAAGCGCGGGGTTTCGACGCGGCCATGACCGACCTGCTGGCAGCCTTCGCGCGGAGGCCGGATGCGGCGGCGACCCTCGACGGTCTCAACATCTCGCCCGTGGACACGGCGAAGATGCTGCGATCGAGGGCCGGCGAGGCCGGCCGCACGGATGTCGTGACCAGGATCGACGAGGCCCTCGGGAAGCTCGATCCGAAGCTCCTCGAGCTCCCGGCCTACGAGCGGGGTGGTCCGCCGCCCGAGTCGCGGCCGGGGAGCCGGCCGGGCCGGCGGCGACGGGACGGCTGAGCGGCTGCCGGCGGCGGCTACCCGCAGAAGGGGCACGGCCGCTGGCCGGCCCCGACGATGGCCTGGTCCGCGGACCAGTAGAACGCGTCCCGGCCCACCTTGTCGACGAGCCCGGAGCGTTCGAGGTTGCGGAGAACCCGCTCCGGGACGCCGGCGAAGAGGAGGCGGCCTCCCCGGTGCGCCAGGGCCTCGCGCAGCCGTTCGATCGCCTCGAGACCCGCGGTGTCGATGAGGGGGACGCCGCGCATGGAGAGGATGAGCGTCGATGTGCCCTCGAGGCGGACGAAGGCCTCGTTGAAGAAACCGATGGCGGCGAAGAACACGGGCCCGGTGACGTAGGCCACCTTGACGTGGGGGCAGCCCGCGGCGGCCTCGATGCCCCGCGCGCGGAGCTTGTCCGGATCGACGCGCTTCAACTCCACGTCGAGACGCGCGATCTGGGACAGGAAGAAGGCGGCGCCGAGGAACGAGCCGATGAGGATGGCCTGGGTGAGATCGAGGACGACGACGGCCGCCATGGTGGCGAGGAAGGCGATGGATGCGGTCTTGAACCGGCGGCCGAAGATGAAGCGGATCGACTCCCACTCGTTCATGCGGAAGGCCGTGACCATGAGGACGCCCGAGAGGGAGGCGAGGGGGATCCGGGCCATGACCGGGGCGAGCGCGAACATGGAGGCGAGGAGGCCGATGGCGTGGACGATGCTCACCAGGCGCGTGCGCCCGCCCGACTTGATGCCCACGCTCGAGCGGGCGATGGCGGCCGTGGCGGGAACGCCGCCGAAGAAGGGGATCAGGACGTTGCCGATGCCCTGGGCGAGGAGTTCCTGGTTGGCCTGGAGCCGGATGCCGGTCATGTTGGAGCCGACGGTGCCGCAGAGGAGCGACTCGATGGCGCCGAGCGCCGTGATCGTGAGGGCCGGGCTCAGGAAGTCGGTCCACCGGTCGAAGGGAATGGCGTCGAAGGCGAGGCGGTCCGAAAGGAGGAGGGTCCGCGGGATGTCGCCGATCTCGGGGACCGGCCAGCGGAGGATCGCATTGAGTCCGGTGGCGAGGATGATGCCGAGGAGCGAGGCGGGGAAGCGGGCGTTGAGCCGTTTCGGCCAGAGGAGCATGGTCGCGATGACGACGGTGCCAAGGGCGGCGGCGCGGAGATCCGGCCGGACGGCCTTCGTGACGTAGTGGACGATCGTCCCCATGGCCGACTCGCCGCCGGATCCGCTGACGCCGAGGAATCCGTCGATCTGCCCGATGAAGATGATGAGGGCGATTCCCGAGGTGAATCCCGTGATGACCGGCGCCGGGATGAAGGCGATGAAGCGGCCAAGGCGCAGGAGGCCGATCAGGATGAGGAACACGCCGGACATGAGCCCCGCGACCCAGACGCCGGAGATCCCGTACTGGTGGGAGAGCGTGATCAGGATCGCGCTCATGGCGCCGGTGGGACCGCTGATCTGGTAGGGTGCCCCCGAGAGGGCTCCGATGACGAGCCCGGAGAGGACTGCGGTGACGAGGCCCGCGGCGGGCGTGGCGCCGGAGGCGACGCCGAACGCGAGGGCGAGGGGCAGGGCGACGGCGGCGACGGTCAGGCCCGCCAGGAGGTCCTGCTGGAAGGTGCGGCGGTCGTACCCGCGGAACTCGTCCCGGTAGAGGCGGAGGAGGCTTCTTCGCGGCATGGGGGACCGGAAGGCGCGGGCGCGGCCGTCCGTGCCACCCTCCGGCGGGGGTGGGAAAGCGCGGATTCTGAGTCGCACGAATCGGCGACGCAAGCCGCACCGGGCGCCGGGCTCTGCGGCGCCGGCGATCAGCGCGGCGTTGTGGCGTTGGCGCCCTCGCAACTCGGGCAGCGCTCCTCGAAGGCCGCCCGGAGTTCCGGACTCGCGTTCAGGATCTGCATGCCGAGCTTCCGTCCGAGGGCCAGATCCGCCTCCACCGCGGCGCGTTCGGCGTCCGTGAGGCGAAGCGCCGCGAAACGCTGCCGGACGTAGCGGGCGACGAGAGCCTCGAGAGCCTTGAGGCGCACCGTTCGCTCGGAGGAGAGGAAGCTGGCTGCGACGTCCGCGGGGAGCCCCCCGCCGAAGCCGTGGCGGGGCGGCCCCTTGAGCCAGCGGAGGATCGGTGGTGCGTCGCGATACACGAGGAAGGCGTCTCTCACCGGCATGCACACGGGGCATCCCGGAATGAAGTGACCGACGTCGCCGGATCCGGTTGCGGCGGAGTCCGGGTTGCCGGCGAGGACCTTCGCCACGATGCCGGGCTGCACTCCCTCGGAGTAGAGGCCCTCGAGAACGGCGAAGAACAGGAAGCGCGTGCCGCCGAGATCCTGGAGGCGGGAGGCAGGATCCTCCTGCCGGCCGGAGGGTTCGGGAATGATCGGGAGGAGGGCGGGCAGGATGGCAGCGAGGAGGGCGAAGGCGGGGCGGATCATGGTGCGGCTCCTTGAGACGGGCTTTCCTCATCCCAAGTCGCCGGAGAAAGCGTCCGGACTACCGGAATCCGGCGCCGGCGGGGGAAGCCCCGCCCCCGTCGCTCCGTTGGTATACTCCCCTCCACCCCGCAACGGGGTGGAGGCCGACACCGCCCCACTGCGACGCGGCGGATTCCGAGCCGGCGGAACCCGAGACGATGATCTGCAAGATCTGCAACAACAACGAGGCGACGTGGCCGTCCGGAGGCGACGACAAGCGCTACTGCTCGGTGTGCTGGAACACGCGCCTCAAGCAGCTCTACCGGGAGGAGGACAAGTTCCGCTCCCATCGCGTGATCCGCACCCCCGAGGCGGAGAAGCTCTATGTCTACCACGCCGAGGTGACGGCGGACGAAGGCTGTTGCGCCGTCGTCTACGCGCTCCGCGACGCCAGTCGGAACCACCTCGAAGTCGCCGCGTTCCTCCTCGAGACCGTGAACTGGGAGGAGCAGGTCCCCTTCATCTACAAGGTCGGCGTGGAGTCCGAGATGAAGATGATGGACATCTTCCTCGGCTTCCTCGAGGGCGACATCGTCGCGAGCTGGCATCCGGCGACCTGGACCGCCGAAATCACCTGCTGCAAAGGCACCTCCTTCTGGATCGACGGCAACGTCCCGGGGCTGCCGTCGCCGGAAGAGGAGGAGGAAACCTGACTTCGGTTCACTTTCGGAGCTCCGGAAAGCCGAAACTCCGAGGAGTCCCAGGGAAGAGGTGACCTCCATGGTCCGACTCCGCCCCGCCATCCCGATTCTCGTTCTCACCGCCTTCGCCACTGCCGGCTCCGGCCTTCCCGGACAGACCTTCGCCGGCTCTCCGGAGAACGTCCTCCTCCAGACCTCGAACAACCTCGTCCCGGCGGGGCAGACGCCCGTCGTGGACCCGGGGGGGCGCTACGTCGCGGTCACGGGCATCGACTCGACGGGCGATCTGGCCATCGTTCGGATCGGAGAGGACGGGACGCCCGGTTCGACCGTGAACGTGGTCTTCCCGAGCGGGAACGGCGTGTCCGCCGTCAACCCGACGCTCGTGCCGTCCGAGGACGGTTGCTTCATGGCCGTGCTCGGATCCTCCGGTACGGGGGAACTGGTCATC
>CAYQRN010000213.1:0-7479 GCA_964419995.1 uncultured Planctomycetia bacterium | reverse complement strand
TGGATCCGGGCCCCCGCGGCGGCCATGCGGCGGCCGCCGAGCCCCTCGACGCTGACGTCGGGTGCGAGGCGGCGGACTTCGGCGATGACCCCGGCGGCGTGGGTGTCCCCCGAGGGCTCGCCGGCCACGACGAAGAGGCTCCGGACCATGGACGGAAGGGTACGGTCCGGACCGGCTTCGGAACAGGTGGCGCCGGAGGTCTTGCAGGGCGGTCACTTGTGGGAGGGGGGGAGACACGTATCATGGCCGTCCGTCCCCGCGTGCCCCGGGGGACGCCAGACGTCCGCAAGTCCTCAAGTCCAATCGATCCTGTCGCCAAGGGACATGCGCGGGAACTCCGGCGGGGCTCGGATTCCCAGGTTCGAAAGCGTGAGAATGTCCCTGCCAGGGCCGCGGAGATCACCGTGCAGCTCACCCCCGTAAAGACCCTTCTCGAGGCCGGCTGCCACTTCGGCTCCCGCGCGAGCCGGTGGAACCCGAAGATGAAGCCTTACATCTTCGGCAAGCGGAACCTCATCCACATCATCGATCTCAAGGAGACGCTCCGGAGCCTCATCCGGGCGCAGCACTTCCTCGTGAAGCTCGCCGCCGAGGGCCATCAGGTCCTCGTCGTCGGCACGAAGCGCGCCGCGCAGAATGTCGTCATCAACGAGTCGCGACGGGCGGCCATGCCCTATGTGAGCGAGCGCTGGCTCGGAGGCACGCTCACGAACTTCGAGACGGTCCGGAAGCGGCTCGCGCGCCTCGAGGCCCTCGAGACCATGGAGCGCGACGGCAGCCTCTACCAGAACAGCAAGAAGATGATCTCGGCGCTGCTCCGCGAGAAGCGCAAGATCCACCGGAACCTCGACGGGATCCGGACCCTCGGCCGCCTGCCGGGGGCGCTCATCATCATCGATCCGAAACGGGAGTACAACGCCGTCCGCGAGGCGAACAAGCTCGGCGTCCCGGTCGTCGCGGTCCTCGACACGGACTGCGATCCCGAGCGCATCGATATCCCGATCCCCGCCAACGATGACGCGATGCGGTCGATCCAGGTCCTCCTGACGGCCCTCGTGGATGCTCTCGTCGAGGGCGGGACGACCTACCGCCGCTGGCTTGCCGAGCAGGAGAAACTCCGCGAGGAGGATACCGCCCGCCGGGCGGAGGCGGACCGCAAGGTGCGCGAGGCCCAGCGGAAGAAGGCCCAGGAGATGGAGGCCCTGAAGCGGGCCCAGGAACAGATCCGCCGCGAGCGGGAGACCGCGGCCCGCGCCGCGAGCCCCGAGGCCGCTCCGGCCGCCGGGGAGGCTCCGGCCGCGCCCGCGTCGCCCGCGGGGGATGTTCCCGCTCCGCCGGCCTCGCCCTGAGGCCGTCCGCGCCTCCCGGCGCCGCAGGTTCGATCCCCGGTATCAGGACAAAGGGAGATTCCCATGGCGATCTCGGCATCCCAGGTGAAGGAGCTGCGCGACCGCACCGATGCCCCGATGATGGAGTGCAAGGCTGCTCTCGAGGCCTGCGGCGGAGACATGGAGAAGGCCATCGAGCACCTCCGCAAGAAGGGGGCGGCCAAGGCCCAGGCCAAGGCTGCCCGCCAGGCGAAGGAAGGGGCCGTGGAGACGTACATCCACAGCAACCGGAAAGTCGGCGTCCTCGTCGAGATGACCTGCGAGACGGACTTCGTCGCGCGGAACGACCTCTTCCGGCAGGTCCACAGGGACATCTGCATGCACGTCGCGGCGGCCGATCCGGTGCCCCTTGCCGTGACCCGCGACCAGATCCCGGCGGACGTCGTGGCGAAGGAGCGTGAGATCTATGCCGCCCAGGCCGCCGCCTCCGGCAAGCCGCCGGAGATCGCGAAGCGCATGGCGGACAGCAAGCTCGAGACGTTCGTCAAGGAGCGGACGCTCCTCGAGCAGGCTTTCGTCCGGGACGACACGAAGTCCGTCGGCGACCTCATCACGGAGCTCGTGGCGAAGCTCGGCGAGAACGTCGGCGTGCGGCGCTTCGTCCGCTTCCGGGTGGGCGAGTAGGCGGGTGGACGCGGCGGACGGAAACGGCCCGCACGCGCCGCGATGGCGGCGCGTGCTGCTCAAGGTGAGCGGCGAGGCCCTCTGCCGGCCGGGGGGCCAGGGACTCGATCTCGAGCAGGTGAGCCGCCTCGCGGATGACATCGCGGGCGTGCAGCGCCTCGGGGTGGAACTGGGCGTCGTCGTGGGCGGGGGCAATCTCATCCGCGGCGGCCAGCTCTCGGCTCTCGGCGTCGATCGGGCCACGGCCGACTACATGGGCATGCTCGGCACGCTCATCAATGCGGTCGCCCTGCAGGAGGCCTGCGAGCGCCGCGGCATCGCCACGCGGGTCCTCTCCGCGCTCCACGTCCAGGAGGTGGCCGAGCCGTGGATCCGCCGCCGCGCGCTCCGGCACATGGAGAAGGGGCGGATCGTCCTCCTGGCCTGCGGCACGGGCAACCCCCTCGTGACGACGGACACCGCCGCGGCGCTGCGCGCGCGGGAGCTCAACGCCGACGTCCTCCTCAAGGGCACCAAGGTGGACGGGGTCTACGCCGAGGATCCGGTGCGGAATCCCCGCGCCGAGTCCATCGAGACACTGACCTACATGGACGTGCTCAACCGCGACATCCGCGTGATGGACAAGACCGCGATCACTCTCTGCATGGAGCAGGGGCTGCCCATCGTGGTCTTCAACATGATGGTCCCGGGGAACCTCCGCCGCGTCATCCTCGGCGAGGCGCTCGGGACGGTGATCTCGCGAAAGGAGGGCCGGGATGGACCTCAGCTATAACGGCGTCCTCGCCGAGGCGAGGGAGAAGACGCAGAAGGCCTGCGAGTATCTCGTCGAGGAGCTCAAGGGGCTCCGGACCGGCCGCGCGAGCTCGGCGCTCGTCGATCACGTCAAGGTCGAGGCTTATGGTTCGCCCATGCCTCTCAACCAGGTCGCCCAGGTCGCGGTGCCGGACCCGAAGACGATCAGCATCAAGCCCTTCGACGCCTCGCTTCTGTCCGCCATCGAGAAGGCCCTCCTCAAGTCCGATCTCGGGATCACGCCGGCGAGCGACGGCAAGGTCGTTCGCCTCATCATTCCCATGCTCACCGAGGAACGCCGGAACAAGCTCGCGGCCCGCGTGAAGGACCTGGCGGAGGCCCAGAAGGTGGCCATCCGCAACGTGCGTCGCGACCTCAACCGCCGGGCGGACCAGGCCGAGGAGGAGGGGCAGCTCACCGAAGACCAGAAGAAGAAGCTCCTCCAGGCCCTCCAGGACGCGGTGAAGGACGCGGAGAAGAAGATCGACGAGATCGTCGCGCGGAAGAACGCGGAGATCCTCTCGGTCTGAGGGCGGACGTCCTGCCGGGGCGGATCCCGCGCACCTCCTAGGAGCGGTCCCGGTGATCCACGGCGGAAGTTCTCTTATCATGCGCCGGCCGCCGCCTCCGGGGGCATAGCTCAGTGGCAGAGCAACTCCCTTTTAAGGAGAAGGTCGAAGGTCCGATTCCTTCTGCCCCCATGGGGCCGGGCAGTGGCCCGGACCCGTATTCCGAGGCCCCATCGTCTAGCCAGGTCCAGGACACCAGGTTTTCATCCTGGTAACACGGGTTCAAATCCCGTTGGGGTCATCCGTCCTCCCGTGCGATCCTGTCCCGGATCCGGTCCCGGAGGTGAGCGTGGATTCCCGAGCGATCAACCTCCTCCTCGAGTCGATCCAGGGCCGCTCCCGCCGCGCCTTCGAGGAGCTGAACACGCTCAAGTCGTTCAGCGAGTACGTGGCCCTGCTCGGCTCCAGCCCCCGGGGATTCACGAGGAACGCGGCGCGGTACCTCGTCGACATGATCGAGCACTTCGGGATCGAGGACGCGTCCGACGGGACGGGCCCCGCCCGCCGGTTCCGCCTCTTCCAGGACGGGACCGGGGACGGCCGCGCCCATGTCTTCGGACAGGAGAGCGTCCACGAGGCCCTGTACGCCGTGCTCTCGGACTTCGTCGAGCGGGGGCGGATCGATCGCATGCTGCTCCTCCACGGGCCCACGGGTTCGTCGAAATCATCCACCGTAGAGGCCCTCCTCCGGGGTCTCGAGGCGTACTCCCGCACCCCCGAGGGCTGCCTCTACCGCTTCAACTGGATCTTCTGCGAGAGCGCGGATCGCGGCGACCGGATCGGCTTCGAGGCCGTGCGCGACCAGATGGACGTGGAGACGCTCGCGTTCGTGGATCCGAAGCACATCTCCGCCCGGATCCCCTGCGAGCTCAGGGATCCGCCCTGGCTCCTCATCCCGAAGGCCGAACGAATCGAGTTCCTGACCGCGGCTCTCGGCAGGACGGCGGCGGCGGGGGACGGCCGGCCGATCCGGATCCCGGACGCGGTCGGCGAGGGCGATCTCTGCCCGAAGTGCCGCCGCATCCACGACATCCTTCTCCAGGCCTGCCGTGGCGACTGGCTCCGCGTCATGCGCCACATCCAGGTCGAGCGCTGGTTCATCTCGCGCCGCTACCGCGCCGGCGCCGTCACCATCGAGCCCCAGGGGACCGTGGATGCGGGATCGCGCCAGATCGGGCACGCGACGATGGACGGCCTCCCGCCGGTGCTCCGGAACGAGCCGCTCTTTGAGGCCTACGGAGATCTCATCGAGGCCAACCACGGCATCGTCGAGTACAGCGACTTCTTCAAGCGCAACTTCGAGGCCAACAAGTACCTCCTCACGACGTCGGAGCGCGGCACGATCCACCTGCCGTCTTTCACGGCGGAAATGGACCTCGTCATCATGGGCACGACGGACGAGATCTTCCTCTCCGCCTTCAAGCGGGACCCCACGTTCCACTCCTTCAAGGGCCGCGTGGAGCTCATCGCCGTGCCCTACCTCCTGCGCGTTTCGCAGGAACGCCGGATCTACGAGCGCCATCTCCGAGCCACGGCGTCCGGCAGCCACGTCGCGCCCCACGTGGCGGGTCTTGCCGCTCTCTTCGCAGTGCTGACCCGCCTGCGGCGGCCCGACGCATCCGACTTCCCGCCGCCGCTCGGGTCGGTCGTGCGCGGCCTCACGCCGCTGCAGAAGGCGCGACTCTACGACGACGGTTCGACGCCCGACGGGCTCCGCGACGAGGAGAAGCGCCTCCTCCGGGGCGCCATTCCCGCGCTTCTCGGGCAGTTCCATGCCCTCGAGGAGGAGTTCGAGGGCATCTGGGACGCGGCGTACGAGGGCCGTCATGGCGCATCGCCCCGCGAGATGATGTCGCTTCTCTCCGAGCTGGCCTTCGCGCGGCGTGGCGGCTGCGTGACGCCCCAGGCGCTCTTCGACCGGCTTCCGGCCCTCATCGCCCATCCCTCCCTCTACGCCTTCCTGCGGCTCAGGCCCGACCACGGATACCACGACTGCCAGGGCTTCCTCGAAAGCCTCCGCGCGGAGTCGCTGCGCCTCCTCCGGGAGGAGATCGAGGAGGCCGCGGATCTCGTCGTCGCCGGGGAGTACGAGCGCCTGTTCGAGTCCTACTTCCGCCACGTCCGCGCGTACGCGACGAAGGAGCGCGTCCTCTCGGAGAAGACGGGCCAGCACGAGCCGCCCGACGAGGCCCTCATGGGGCGCGTGGAGAAGCTCATCGGCATCGTGGAGCCTCCGGCCGAGTTCCGCTCGAACCTCCTCGCGAAGGCGGGCTCGTGGCGGCTCGAGAACCCGGGGAAGCCGCCGGTGTGGCCCGAGATCTTCGCGGACCAGTTCCGGTCCCTCCGCCGGAACTGGATCGCGGAGCAGGCCGACCGCGTGGCGGCCATCGCCCGGGCGGCCCTCGCCCTCTCCACCGGGACGGCGGCGAAGAATGTGCCGCGGGACGTTACGGCGGCGGGTGAACGGATGATCGCCCGGCTCCGGAACGGCCGGGGCTGGTGCGACATCTGCCTCCGCGAGGCCCTCGCGGCCTACCTGAAGGCGCCGGTGTCCGCGTCCTGACGCCTGCCCTCTCAAGTCGGCTGCAGAGCTGGCCGATGCCTAGAGTGCTTCATTCTTTATCTCCTGTAGAACCGAGGTTGCCCCACGGGCGTAAAGGCTCCTCACCGGAGCCTTCCTCGGTCTCTTTCCTTCTCCGGCGCCGCCCCGCCTCCCGTCCCCTCGGGTGCGCCCGCAGGTAGACCTCCCTCAGGTGCTCGGGCGAGATCCGCGTGTAGATCTGGGTCGTTGCGAGGCGCCGGTGGCCAAGGAGCGTCTGGACGGACCGGAGATCGGCTCCGCGCGCGAGGAGGTGCGTGGCGAAGGTGTGGCGGAGCGTGTGGGGAGAGACCCTGTGGGAGAGGTCGGCCACGCGGATCCATCGCTTCATGAGCCGGCGGACCGACCGGTCCGTGAGGCGGCCGCCGCGTCGGTTCAGGAAGAGGGCTTGCGCGGCGCTGCCCGGGCGCGGGCGGCGCACGGCGAGCCATGCCGCGAGAGCGGCGCGTGCGTGCGAACCGACGACGATGAGGCGTTCGCGCCGGCCCTTCCCGCGGACCCGGCCTGTGCCGCTTCGGAGATCGATGTCGCCGGCGTCGAGCCCCGCGAGCTCCGAGACGCGGATCCCCGCGCTGTAGAGAAGCTCGAGGATGGCGCGGTCCCGGACAGGGAGGGGACCGTCTCCCGTGGGGGCCGAGAGGAGGCGCAGGATCTCAGCGTCGTCGAGGACGGGCGGGAGCCGCCGCGGCACGGGCGGCGCATCGACGAGGGCTGCGGCGTTGCCCTCGACGCGTCCGGCCCGGGCCAGGTGGCGCAGGAAGGCCCGGATCGCCGCCATCTTCCGCGCCATGGAGGAGCGCGCGTAGCCCTCGCGCGAGAGGCCCGCGAGGAAGGTCCGGACGTGGGCCGGTTCGATGGTGCCGGCGCTTCCGACGGCGGCTCTTTCGAGGAACGCCGCGAACTGGCGGAGGTCGGACCGGTACGCCCGCAGCGTGTGGGCGGAGACGCCCCGGCCGTGCTCGAGGGTTCTCAGGAAATCTTGAAGACCCTCCATGGGTTGGGATTGTGGAGCGGCGATGAGCGCCTTCAAGACGGAACTCCTCGGATCCCGCCCCGAAACGGCCGCGACCGCGTTGACTTCGCTCCAACTTCGGGCGGATGTCGGCTCCGCCCACCGCGGCGTTGCGGCGCTCCCGGGGGCCGTGCTTCTCGAAACCGCGCGGCCTGGACCCGGCGACCGTTTCTCCATCCTCGCGGCGCTCCCGGTTGCCGTGATGGAGGTGCGGCACGGCGAGTCCGAGGTGCGGGGCCTGCCGGACGTCCCCTTCTCGGGGGAGCCCTTCTCGGATCTGCGGCGCCTTCTCGGGATCTTCGCGGCGGAGCGTGCGGAGGGCGTGCCCTTCGCCGGAGGCCTCATCGGCTGCGTCAGCTACGAGGCGCGGCGGCTCACCGAGAGACTTCCGTCGCGCGGGCTCGACGAGACCGGCCATCCGGACCTCCGCTTCGGCGCCTATGAGGCAGCCCTCGTCCACGACGCCGGTCCGGACCGATGGACCGGTGTCGCGGT
>CAYQRN010000212.1:0-7526 GCA_964419995.1 uncultured Planctomycetia bacterium | reverse complement strand
CTGCGGACAACGACCGTGCCCGGCGGAAATCCGCGCTTCCTCACCGGCGGCAACAAGCGAAGATCGTCGACTACCTCCAGCGCGCGTTCGAGCATGGAATCCGAACGAATCAGTTCGGCCATCGCTTCCACGCCGCGCGGGGCGTGGGCATGTACGGCGACGAGGCAGTGGTCCCGTGGCTGCTGGAGAAGAGCAAGACCGAGCCCTCAGCGGAGGTCCGGCTCATGCTTGCGGAGGCGGTGGTCAGAATCCGCGGCGGTGGCCTCTCGGGAGACAAGAGCGCTGCCGCCCTGCGCGATGCCCTCGGCCTCATCGATCGCGTGGGAGCGGATGACCGGTGGACCCTCTTCACGAGAGCGAGGGCATGCGCTTGGCTGAACGATCGCGAGGGCTGCGCCCGTGAGCTGCGGTCGGCCATCGACCGAGGCTTCCGCTCCGTTTCGATGCTCACGGAGGAGCCCTTCGATCCGAAGGACCAGGTCGCCGAGGACATGCGCGAGCTCGCGCGGCGACACCCGGTAAGGATGGCGTTCCAGAAGAAACCGGCGCCGAGAAAAGCGGGAGACCCGGAATTCGAGTTCGCTGTGCAGGACGGAACCGTCCGCCTCCGCGGCTGGGAAGCGGAAGCGGTTCAGGCGGACTGGGACCAGTGGTCCGGCAGCAACTGGATCTTCCTGCCGTTCCCGTTCCAGAGCGCGATCGCCCTCTCGTTCGATCTGGGCAGCCCGCCTCCGGCGTTCGCAACGCTCAAGGTCCAGCTCCGCGCCTATCGAATCGACACACTGCCGGACGGCTCCTTCGCGGAAGCGGAGGTCGTGGTCAACGACCGCTCGGTCACCAACGGTTTCCGCGGCATCGACGTGCGCAACGACGGCTGGGAGCCGCTCACCATCACGGACGCCCTCCGCCGGGGAGCGAACACCATCACCCTCCGGCTCGGGACCGCCCTCGCGCCGGTTGGCGTCGCCCGCATCGCGCTCGACTGCGAGTACCTGAAGTGACGGGGCTCGGCGTGAGGCTCTTGTCGGCACCGCGGATCGCCCTGCCCGTGGATCTCCACGGTGACCACAAGAACACCCTCCCGCGCTGACCCCTCACAACCCGATCTCCCCCGCCTCCCGGGCGCTGTAGTACCTCCCGGTCCCGATGATCACGGAGTCCAGAACAGGGATGCCGAGCAGTTCCCCCGAACTGTAGAGCCGCCGCAACAGCGAGGAGTCCTCGGCGGATGGCGTCGGGTCCCCGGACGGGTGGTTGTGGGCCACGATGATCGCGTTCGCGGAGGAGAGGATCGCGCCCTTGAACACCTCGCGGGGGTGGACCAGCGTGCTCGTGAGGATGCCCCGGCCCACTTCCTCGAATCCCACGAGCTGGTTCCGCGCGTCGAGGTGCAGGCTGTAGAACACCTCGCGGTCGAGGTCCTCAAGGTCCCGAAGAAACCCGTAGACCGCAGACCCGGACAAAAGATGGTGCGGCGCATAGCGGCCGCGGCCTTCGCGGACCAGGCGGACCCGCACCCGGTATCCGCGGTAGCTGCCATCCCGGAACGAAGAGTCTTCGACCATGCGGATGTGTTGCCGCAGCGGTACTTGAAGAAGACCCGCGTCCCCTGCCTCCCTTGCCGCCCGTGCCGCTAGCCGCCACTACATGCCGGTCCTCCCGGCAAGGCCCGCAGCGCCCCCACGCCAGCCTTTTGAGCCGCGGCCGCGAAGTCTCTGTCATGGTCACCTCGGCAGTCCCCGACATCGTGAAGGACCGGGATCCGTTCAGCGAGGACTTTCTCCCCGCGGACTTCGTGAACCGGCAACAGGAGATCGAGATCCTGGACACCTGCCTCTCCGGAACCTCGCAGGTCTCGCTCTGGGTGCACGGCCCGCCGGGGTCCGGCAAGACCTCCCTGGTGCGCAAGGCCCTCGGCTCGCTGGAAACGCAGGGCGTCAGCACGGCCTACGTGAACTGCTTCTCCGCCCAGACCTTCTACGCCGTCCTGGACACGATCTTCACCGAGCTCCGCGCGCTGGTGGCTGAGATGCGGGACGTCGCCTTCAAGTACGAGCGACTCACCCGGCTCACTGCTGACAAGCCGCTCGTGGTCGTCCTGGACGAGGTGGACCAGATGTTCCTGCGCGAGCGGAACACCACCCTCTACAACCTCGCGCGGCTCGACCGGGTCGGGATCGTCTGCCTGAGCCAGTCGCGGGAGCCCTACCTTCAGCTCGATCCCCGGGTGCTCTCCCGCTTCCGGCCCGTGTTCGTCGAGTTCTCCGCCTACGCCGAGGACCAGGTGATGCAGATCCTGGAGGCGCGCGCGGACGCCGGCCTCGAGCCCGCAGCGTGGTGCCGGCAGGACCTCGAAGAAATCGCGAAGGAGAGCCACGGCGACGCCCGGTCCGCGATCCAGGCCCTGCGGACCGCCGCCTACCTCGCGGAGAAGAAGCGCGTCCCCCAGATCCGGAGCAACGACATCCGGGCCGGCCTCCGGGTGACGCAGAGGCTTCGCCGGAACTACCTGCTCAAGACCCTGACCGAGCACCACCGCCTCCTGTTCCAGATCGTCAAGGAGAACCCGGGCGTTTCGCTCAGGGATCTCTGGCTCGCCTATTCCCGGACCGCGAAGGAGCGGAAGCTCCCGGTCATGGCGAGGCGGACGTTCAGCCACTACAAACAGTACCTGGTCCTGAACCGCCTCCTCGTGGAACAGCAGGGTCGTGGGCAGGGCAACACGCGAAGACTGCGGGTGGTGGAATGACCCGCCGGCGCCCCGCTACTACCGACCTGTTCATGTCTGCACAGCGCCGCACTGCTACGCCGCGTCCGGACGCCTCTGGTTCTGTTCCGTCATGGGTCGCGCTTGTGGAGCGAATCGTTCGCGAAGAGCAGCAGCGAGCCCGCTCTCGACTTCTTGCCGCACCATCCGACGAAACTCCTCGGCGATGCCCGGACGATCCATGAAGCGGCGGATCATATCTCCGGCCTCCGCCGTGCGTGCCGCGGAATCTTCCGCTGCCGCCTGCGAGAGCGCGTGACCGCAACGCCCGCAGAACTTGCCCGTCCGGTCGTTCGTCTCCCCGCACATCCAGCACCTGTCCACAATGGCCTTGTGATCCGACTCCTTGGGAGCGATGCCATACGCCTTGAGGATCGCGTCGTTCGCGTCCTTGGCCAACAGGTGTGAGTAGGTGGCCAGCATGCGGCTGTCCTGAACCAATCCGTAGTAGACCTTCGCCTGCGCCTCGTTGAACCGGCCGCCGGCGAGCGCGTGGGTGATGCTGCTGTGCCTGAACAGGTGCGGATGAACGCGCTTCTTCACCCCCGCTTCCCTGGCGATCTTCCGCACCCATGTCTGAATCATGCCGTAGGAGGCGCGCTGCCACTGCCCGGCCTTCCAGAATCCCCACAGCGGCGCCCGCGGCTCGTCCCGCTCCGGGTGGCTGTTGAGCCAGGCCGCAAGCATCCCGCCGGATCGGACCACGCGGACGCTTCGAGGCCCGGTCTTCCCGTTGATGTCGCAGACATAGCTGTAGCGGTCGCGGCTCACGCTTCCGATCCGCATCCCGCCGATCTCGCCGACGCGCGCGCCCATCTCGTACATCAACACGAGCAGAGCCTTCTTCTGCGTGTCGCCGGCCGCCCGGATGATCGCCTCGACCTCGTCCTCGGACAGGATGTCCGCGGCCTGCACGCAGATCTGGTCACGCTTCTTAATGCGCGTGCTGATCCCGGAGACGAGGTCCGGGTAATCCTTCCGCCGCAGCGCTTCCTGCCCCCAGATTACGTACTTGTAGAACTTCCTGATCGCGACCTTGAAATCGTGGCGGGTCCAGGGCGTGTATCCGCGGGCCTCGATCTTCAGGACCGCGTCCCAGATCTGGTCCTGCGTCGCGGTCCGCAACGAACCGGAGAAGTACCGAATCCGGAATGAGTACATGTACTCGATCAACTTCCACTGGCGCGGCAGCGACAGCCCCTCGGCGGCGCAATGCCTCTCGAAACCAAGAAGTAGCTGCTTGTCGTCCTCGGACATAGGCGCCGCGCGGATCCTCGCCCGCAGTTGGGCCATCTGCTTCTCGAAGTCATGAATGCCTGACATGCCCTCACCTTCATCTCGAGCACTTATATCGGAGAGGTGAGGGCAATGCGCGGCTTTCCTTAGCCCGGGGCGGGCGTCCGAAAACCGACCATAGCCCTTACCTCCGAGTCGGTGCTCTGCATGTGTATTGGCGCGCAGGCTAATAAAGCTAGCGCGATGACGGAGCCGTCACTCGTAGACCCGTGCGCGCTTGTCGATGATCGCAACCCTGAGCCGGTGAATGTCGTGGTCCACATGGTAGAGCACGCGGTAGTGCCCGACTCGGATCCGGAAGATCGCAGGTTCGTACCCCTTCACCTTGATGGATCCGCGGGGATACGGCTCATCAAGAAGGAGGTTGATTGCTGCTTTGATCCGGCCTTGGTCGCGCTCCGGCAAAGAGGCCAGTGCCTTGAGGGCGGTCGCATGGACGTCAAGCGTGAGCATGGGTCCCGTCAGGGAAGCGGCCGACCTGAACGAAGGCAGAGCTGTCCCCCCGTTTCAGCTTCGCGAACATCTCGTCAAGGAACGCCTTCTCGTCGGCAGTCAGGAGGGAGTCTTCGACAACCTCCGTCAGGTGGTCGAGGCGCGTTGAGAGAGACGCGACCGTGCGCGAGAGCCGGCGAATCTGCTGGCTGGTGGTAGTGGTGGTAGTCATATAGGTGGATTGGGCGAGCATCCTTAAATGCGTTTGCCGATGGCCGGGCCGCTACGGCAAGCCGCGCACGCTTCGCGCGCGTCATTGAAATCCAGCGGACGCGTCAGAGTCGGCATGCCCCCCTCCAACGGCCGCAACGGCAAGCGCAACGGCAACGGCCACCGGAAGGACCCGCTCGCCGACCTCCGCTCCCTCACCTCCGACGCCCTGCGGAACACCGAGCTGGCCATCGAGTCCCGCGAGGCCCTGACCGAGCGCTTCCTCCACGAGATCGAGAAGGAGATCGGCGAGGCCCTGAGGATGCTCCACTCCCTCGGCCACCCGTGGAAGCACGGCGACCGCGTGGACATCGAGTCCCTCCGCGCCGGTCTGGACCGCGCCCTGACCGCAAGGAAGAAGGAGCGGCGGGACCAACTCCTGCGGGCGTGGCGGGACTTGGTCCAGCTCCGGGAGCGGAAGGGCGAGATCCAGCGGGAGCAGGCCGCGCTTCTGTCCGCGAAGAACGGGACCGGCCACAACGAGTGATCGAGGTCCCTGATCCCTGCACGCCCGGCTGTCGACGAAGAATGTCCGGATGGGGCGGCCACGAGTATGCTCTATAACCCGTCACTGTCCAGGACTGCCGCTTTCGGATATGATTAGTAATCAATAATAGCACCCCGCTCAAGCAAGCGCGGCAACTCGTGGGCCTTGGTCGCCGGATGGTTCGCCAGGATAAGACGGATCACTCGGACGGCTTTGTACGCGTCAATGATGAGTTGACGCTGCTGCTTGAAGTAGCCCGGGTCGAATGCGTCCGCCGCAACCGAGTGTGCCGGTTTCTGCCTTACCTTACGTATCCTCCTGAGCGTCGCAATCATCTCGTCCTTGGGACCCGGGTCAGGGAATCTCATCACCTGCGAAAGCCATTCATCCAACAACTGGATCGTCCCCTTTCTCTCCTTATCGGCCGTTCCATCCTTTCGCGCAACAACGCGCACCGTTTCGACTTCGTCCATAAAGAAGGCATCGTCGATGTTATCTGACAACATCTTGTCAAGAAGGTGCACGTAGTCATTGAGTGCACGCAAGGTGGGCCGCAGCAGGAAGGTGAACTCCCGCGGTCGCTCCCGTTCCCTGAACTCTCTTCGGAACAGCGGCGGCCTTCCCATCAGCCGGCAGTATGCATTGATCTGATGGAGCTCCTCGGTGAAGGCCACATGGATCGGCATCCTATCTGGGAATTGACCTAGGATTGACGATCGGAAGTAGTTGGGATGGAGTTTGAACTCCCCATCGACACGTCTGGCTTCCCACAGTCGTTGATGTTCCGGCGTGAGGTCATGCAGGTAGCGCAGGAATACAGCAACAGCCCTGTTGAAGTTATCGTCGTACGCAAAACCGAAGGTCTGGAGTAGAGTTTGATGTCGTGGTTCAATCGATTCAGTGGCGTCGTCGTTGATCGATATCATGCCACTCGTATCATCGAGTAGCAAGAAGTAGCGTGGATCGTTCCGGTACTGTTCTAGAACGGAGAGATCAAATACCCGGAAGCCGAGTTGCGGCTCACCGAGAGCGAGATCCAGCGAGAACGGCCGGCCTTCATATGGTGATCGATCGAGCACCTTGGACAAGTGGGCAGGCTCGGGATAGAGGCACCCCTCGATTCCAGCTTCTCGGATCTTTGCAACCTGATCGGCAGGTGCTTCTACTGGAAAGGACTTCACGTGCGGGTTAGTGACCGTATCTGCACGCACCAATGATATGAGTCCTTTTCGGATAAGTGAGACCACTACTGGGAGTGTGGTAGCCTTGTCCGTGGCAAGGCCATTGAAGTCCCCTGACTCGAGGTACTGGCGCGTAACCGCATCAAGCAACCGTCTCTCGTCCGGCCTCAGACTGGTTGCTCTCGCCATCGGTCTACCCTTCCACCCTCGTCGGCAGCCCGGACTCCTGGAGCCTCCGCAGCCGCTCCTCATGCGACGTCTTCTTCCCGCCCCGCTCGAGGACGTCCTTGATTTCCGACGCCGTCGCCTTGCACGCCGAGCAAGCTGCGTGCACGCGTATCTTCGGGTCGTGGAAGTACGGCGTCCGCTTTGAACCCGCCGCGATCCTGCTCGTGTTCCAGGTCATGTACCCAGCGACATAGGTCACGCGGACCTCCGCGTTCCCGCAGAGGGGGCACCTGACATCTCGGATTTCCTCACTGTAGCTCTGCGACGAACGGTCGCCGAAGTCGGTCATGATTTCCTTTTCTTGGTTCGGATTGATAAGCATTGCGCCGACCTTCTGGGACCTCAGCTCGTTGGTCGGTCCTTCGGAATGCCCGGCTCCTCCTCCGTCCCGGTCTTCCGCAGCTGAACGATGCGCTTCACGATCTCCTCGAGCGTTCCTGAACTTCTCCCCTTGGCCTTGGCCGCTGCGATCACTTCGCCGATCACCGTGGGGTTCTTCACGACGTCTTTCCTCCTCCGGATTCCGTGCCTCACCTGCGCTTCCTGCAGCAACGCGTCGAAGAGTTCTTTCCCAATCTCCTCCTCCAGCGTCGCTTCGAGCTTCACCCTGAAGCATGCGCATCGGCCTTCCACCCGGCTGGGCCACTCCTCGGGACTGGACCCCATCAACCGGAGGAGCCGCTGATTCTCGAATGGCCGGGCGTCCTTCGCATCCTTGTCCCCGTCCCACACCGCGTACACCGGAATCCCGAAGGCTCGGAAGATGGCGGCCGGTCGGTCGATACTGGTCTTTCCGCCGCACGGGATGACGCTGATCCCCATCGTCTCCAGTTCGTGCCCCATCGCTGACGCCAGATCGGAAGAG